>CAZBSV010000054.1:0-43383 GCA_964494795.1 uncultured Spirochaetales bacterium
AGATGGTGATGCCCGGTGACAACGTGGAGATGACGGTAGAGCTGATTACACCGATCGCGATGGACAAGGAGCTTCGGTTTGCGATTCGCGAAGGCGGACGCACCGTGGGCGCCGGCGTCGTCGCAGAGATCATCGAGTAGAACATGGCAGACGTCGGCGCACAGAAGATTCGAATCCGCATGAAGGCGTACGATTTCAAGCTGCTCGACCAGAGCGCGGCCGAGATCGTGGATACGGCGATGCGGACGGGCGCGCGAGTCGCCGGTCCCATTCCGTTGCCGACGTCGATCAACAAATACACGGTCCTGCGCGGCCCGCACATCGACAAGAAGTCGCGGGAGCAATTCGAAATCCGTACCCACAAGCGTCTGATCGACATCCTCGATCCGACGCCGCAAACCGTGGACGCGCTGATGAAGCTGGAGTTGGCGGCGGGTGTCGACGTGGAGATCAAGCTTTGAGCGGGGGGATCCCCCGCGTTTTTGCCGACGCCTGCGGGACGCGGGCGGTGGCTGAGTGAGAGCGATGGCGACGCTGGATGTCGTGACGTTGAAGAACAAGAAAGCGGGATCCGTCGACTTGAACGCGACGGTCTTCGACGCCCCCGTGCGCACGGACCTGCTCCACGCGGAGGTCCGGCGCCAACTGGCGCTGCGCCGGAGCGGAACCCACAGCACGAAGAACCGCGCGGCGGTTTCGGGCGGTGGCAAGAAACCGTGGCGCCAGAAGGGATCGGGACGCGCGCGCCAGGGGACGACCCGGGCGCCGCAGTGGTCCGGCGGCGGCAGCGTCTTCGGGCCCGTTCCGCGGGGCTACGAACACGCGCTTCCGAAGAAAGTTCGCGGGGCTGCGCTTCGCGGCGCGCTGTCGCATCGACTCGCAGAAGGCGGCATCACGCTCGTGGATTCGATCGAGCTGGATGGGTTCAAGACGCGGCGCGTGGTCGAGATGCTGCACGATCTGTCGCTCGGAGGTGCCAGCGTCCTGATCGTGATCGACGGCAAGGAAGAGCACCTCCAGCGTTCGGCGCGCAATCTTCCGGACGTGTTGGTGCTGCTCGTCGATGGACTCAACGTCTACGACGTTTTGCGCTACGAGAAAATGCTCGTCACGAAGTCGGCCCTGGCTGCGATCGAGGCGCGGTTGGCTCGTAGCCCGAAGGAGTCGGTTTCGTGAACATGTACGACGTCATCCAGCGGCCGTTGGTCACCGAAAAGAGCAACATCGCCCGCGAGGAGTTGAACGTGGTGACGCTAGCCGTCGATCCGCGCGCTACTAAATTCGATATTCGCAACGCCGTCGAGTCGCTCTTCAGCGTGCAGGTGCTCGAAGTTCACACCATGCGCCAACCCCGAAAGACGAGACGGGTGGGCAAATACGCCGGCCGAAAGCCGGAATGGAAGAAGGCGATCGTGCGCCTGGCCGAAGGCCAGTCGATCGAGTTCTTCGAGGGGGTGTAGTCAGGCATGGCAATCAAGAACTACAAACCCACGTCGCCCGGTCGTCGCGGGATGAGCGTTTCGGATTTCGCTGAAATCACGCGAAACAAGCCAGAGCGCTCCCTGTTGACCGGCGCGGTCAAGAAGACCGGCGGGCGCAACGTATACGGTCGCGTGACTTCGTGGCAGCGCGGTGGCGGACACAAGCGGCGCTATCGAACCATCGATTTTCGCCGGGACAAGTTCGGTGTGCCCGCGAAGGTGGCGTCGATCGAATACGATCCCAACCGCTCGGCGCACATCGCGCTGCTCCACTATGCGGACGGCGAGAAGCGCTACATCATCGCGCCCCAGGGCTTGAAGGTCGGTGCCGTGCTCGTGTCCGGACCGGGCTCGCCGCCCGATATCGGAAATGCGATGCCGCTGGCAAAGATCCCGCTTGGTTCAGTGATCCACGCGATCGAGATGCGGCCGATGAAGGGCGCCCAGATGGCGCGTGCTGCGGGTAGCGGCGCGCAGCTGATGGCGCGGGAAGGAAGTTACGCGACGCTGCGCATGCCGAGCGGCGAGCATCGGCTGATCCACGTCAGCTGCATGGCGACGATTGGTCAGGTCGGCAACACCGAACACGAGAACCAGAGCATCGGGAAGGCGGGCCGGAGCCGCTGGCTCGGAAAGCGCCCCCACGTGCGGGGTGTCGCGATGAATCCGGTCGATCATCCGATGGGCGGCGGCGAAGGGCGATCATCTGGCGGACGCCACCCCTGCACACCGTGGGGCGTCCCGACCAAGGGTTACAAGACGCGCAAACGGGTGAGTTCCGACAAGTACATCGTCAAGCGGCGGGGGAAGAAGTAGATGGCGCGATCGCTCAAAAAGGGGCCGTTCATCGATCCGAGCTTGCAGCGCAAGGTCGACAAGTCGACGAAGACGGGTTCGAAGCAGGTGATCCGAACCTGGTCGCGCCGCTCGATGATCACACCGGATTTCGTGGGCATGACGTTTCACGTCCACAATGGGAAGCTGTTCGTACCTGTATTCGTGACGGATAACATGGTCGGCCACCGCCTCGGCGAGTTTTCTCCGACGCGGAAATTCACCGGCCATTCATCGGATCGGAAAGTGAAGACAGTCTGAGATGACGGTCAACGCAAAACTCAGAAACTACCGGGTGAGTGCGCGCAAGGCGCGCCTGCTCGCCGACGAGATTCGCGGCAAGGACGTCGAGGAAGCACTCACGATCCTCGATCTCTCGAACAAGCGCTTCGCGAAGCCGCTCGCGAAGCTGGTGCGGTCTGCGCTCGCGAACGCCGAGGAGAAGAACGAGCGAGATCGCGCCGGGATCGACGTCGACAATCTGGTCGTGGACACGATCATGGTCGATCAGGGCGCGAGTACGTGGCGGATCCGGGCTCGGGCGCAGGGGCGAGCGGCGTGGATTCAGCGGCGGACGAGTCACGTGTCCGTCGTTCTGGCGGAACAGTAGTCGGCCGGCGGCCGAGAATAGGGGCGAAAACACTTGGGACAGAAGGTACATCCCTACGGATTCCGGATCGGCACCCTCTATGGGTGGCACTCCAATTGGTTCGCGGAGCGCGGCTACAGCGTGCAGCTCCACGAGGACATCAAGATCCGCAAATTCATCAAGAAGAAGCTCTTTCACGCCGGGATTTCGAAGGTCGTGATCGATCGGACGGGCGCGAAGATCGTCGTGAACATCCATACGGCGCGTCCGGGGATCTTGATCGGAAAACGCGGTGCCGAGGTCGAGACGCTCCGCGAAGAGTTGGGTTCGATGTCCAACAACAAGGAGATCTTCATCAACATCCGCGAGATCCGGAAGGCGGAGCTCGACGCACAGCTCGTCGCCGAGGCGGTCGCACTTCAGCTCGAGCGCCGCGTCGCATTTCGGCGGGCGATGAAGAAGGCCGTGACTTCGACGATGAAATTCGGCGCCGAAGGCGTGCGACTGCAGTGCTCGGGACGCCTGGGCGGAGCGGAGATGGGCCGACGGGAATGGTACCGAGAGGGCCGCGTTCCCCTTCACACGCTGCGCGCCGAGATCGATTACGGAATGGCCGAGGCGAAGACCACCTATGGACTCATCGGCGTGAAGTGCTGGGTGTTCAGGGGAGACGTGGCGGACAAAGACTTGCGCAAGGGTGCCCTCGCGCTTCGAAACGAAGAAGAGCCCGCGAGGTAGCAGATGCTTCAACCCAAAAAGGTAAAGCACCGCAAGCAGATGAAGGGCCGCAATCGCGGCATGGCATCCCGCGGAACGAACCTCGACTTTGGCGATTACGGACTGCAGGCCCTCGCCTGTCGGCGGATTACCGCGCGCCAGATCGAGGCAGCCCGGATCGCGATGACCCGCTATGTCAAGCGCGGCGGGAAGGTCTGGATTCGGATCTTTCCCGACAAACCCGTGTCCAAGAAGCCAGCGGAGACCCGAATGGGCAAGGGAAAGGGCAACCCCGAGGAGTGGGTGGCTCTCGTGAAGCCCGGCCGGATGCTGTACGAGATGGAGGGCGTCGACGAGGCTACGGCGCGCGAGGCGCTGCGCCTCGCCGCGCACAAGCTCCCGGTTCGCACCCGATTCGTGGCTCGTGGACACACGTCATGAAGGCAGCTGAATTCAGGGATCTGTCGCTCGACGAGCTGCACGCAAAGGCGCGAGATCTACGCGGCGAAGCGTTCAACGTCAGAATCAAGCGTGCGACCGGTCAGCTGGAAAACACGGCGAGGCTCAAGCAGCTTCGCCGCGATATTGCTCGCGTAGAAACAATCATGCGCGAGAAGCGTGAGGCGACGAAGTGAAAAACCGAGGATTGCGCCGAACACTCGTGGGGCAGGTCGTCAGTAACGCGATGGACAAGACGGTGGTCGTGCGGGTCGAGAGGCTCGTAAAGAATCCGAGGTACAAGAAGTACGTCCGTCGTTACTCGAAGTTCATGGCCCACGACGAAGCCAACGCGTGCGAGGTCGGGGATCGGGTTCAGATCATCGAACACCGCCCGATCTCGAAGCGGAAGTGCTGGATGGTCCAGGAAACATTGTCCAGACAGGCTCGGGTCTGACAGGAGAACGCTGTGATTCAGCAAGAGTCGGTACTCGAAGTCGCGGACAATTCCGGAGCGCGAAGGGTCTTGTGCATTCGTGTGCTCGGGGGATCAGGGCGCCGTTACGCGACGATTGGAGACATCATCGTGGTTGCGGTGAAGGACGCGATGCCCAACGCGCGGGTCAAGAAGGGTGAGGTTCGCCGAGCGGTCGTCGTGCGGACGTCCAAGAGCATTGGCCGGGCGGATGGCTCCTACATCCGCTTCGACGACAACGCAGCGGTGCTGATCGACGCGAATCGCGAGCCCGTGGGCACCCGGATCTTCGGACCCGTGGCCCGGGAACTCCGCGCGCGGCGCTTCATGAAGATCGTCTCGCTGGCACCGGAGGTGCTCTAGATGACGCCGAGAATGCTCGAGCGGTATCGAACAGTCATCGTTCCGAAGCTGGCCGAGGAGTTCGGATTCGAGAACAAGAACCAGGTTCCGGTGATGACGAAGATCGTCGTCAACATGGGGCTCGGTGCGGCGACCGCGAACCCCAAGCTGATCGACTCCGCGACGAACGAGCTCGCGATGATCACCGGGCAGAAGCCGGTGGTGCGCAAGGCCCGCAAGTCCGTCGCCAATTTCAAGCTTCGCGAGGGGCAGGTGATCGGTTGTTCGGTGACGCTTCGCGGCACGCGCATGTGGGAGTTTTTCGACCGACTGATGAGCGTCTCGCTCCCGAGAGTTCGAGACTTCAAGGGTCTGTCGCCGAAGGCATTCGACGGTCGCGGGAACTATTCACTCGGTATCCGGGAGCAGATCATCTTCCCGGAAGTGGACTACGACAAGGTCGAACACGTCACGGGACTCAACGTCACGATCTGTACGACGGCGGAAAATGATGCAGTGGCAAGATCGCTGCTGACTCATCTCGGCGTGCCGTTTCGGCAGGATAAAGGGCTAGGCGGATGAAAACATCATGATGACCGATCCGATCAGCGACATGCTGACACGAATTCGAAATGCCGGCATCGCTCGACACGACCAGACGATGTGCCCGTTCTCGAAGCAGAAGCTGGCGATCGCGAAGACGATCGAAGCGGCGGGCTTCGTCGCGAACGTTCGCACCGAATCCCACGGCGGCCATCCGGCTCTGGTGATCGGCATTCGCTACGACGATCGCGGACGCCCCCTGATCGATGGCATTCGGCGCGTGAGCAGGCCCGGCCGCCGCGTCTACGCGGGCGTAGGTGAACTGCCCAAGATCCGCAGTGGACTCGGCATCTCCGTCATCTCGACTTCGAAGGGAATCTTGAACGACGAGGGTGCGCGAGAGGCTGCTGTCGGCGGCGAAATCGTGTGTGAGGTCTGGTAGCGATGTCGCGAATCGGCAAAGCCCCGATTTCGATTCCGAGCGGCGTGACGGTGGATCGCGTCGGCAACGAGATTCGCGTGAAGGGTCCGAAAGGCACCCTCTCGGAACGGATTCCGGGAACTATCCGGGTCAAGATCGAGAACTCCGAAGTCGTCTTCGAGCGGTCGGAGAATCAGCGCGAGCACAGGGCTCTTCACGGACTCGCGCGGGCGCTGGTGGCCAACATGGTCCACGGTGTCACGCAGTCGTTCGTCAAGGAACTCGAGATACAGGGCGTCGGTTACCGCGCGGAAGCGAACGCCAAAACGCTGAAACTGAACGTCGGATACTCGCATCCCGTGGACATGCCGATCCCGGCGGGCATCAAGGTCTCCGTGGAGCGCAACGTGCTCGTGAAGATCGAGGGGATCAGCGCTCAGGAGGTCGGTCAATTCGCTGCGAATGTCCGATCCGTGAGGCCGCCGGAACCCTACAAGGGCAAGGGCATTCGCTACGTGAACGAGCGGGTTCGACGCAAGGTTGGAAAGGCCGGAGCGGCCGGAGGGTGAGATCGCGGTGAAGCGAAAGATCAAGAACGCACGAGTGAAGGCGAGGGTCGCCCGGCGCGCCCGCACGCAGCGCAAGATCGCGACGTCCGATCGTCCGAGACTCACGGTTTTCCGCAGCGCAAAGCACATCTACGCCCAGATCGTGGAAGCCGAAACTGGCCGGACGATCGTGACGGTGTCCTCCCGATCGAAGACGCTGATGGGCGACGTGGCGTCCACCGGAAACGTCGCGGCAGCCAAGATCGTCGGCAAGGCGATTGCGGTCGCCGCGTTGGAGAAGAAGATCGGCCAGGTCGTATTCAACCGAAACGGATTTCTCTATCACGGACGCGTGAAGGCGCTCGCGGAGGCCGCGCGCGAAGCCGGCCTTCAGCTGTGATTCGCGTGCAAACTTTCATTCAAAGGTGATGCAAACAGATGCATAACGAGCAGATCAATCCCAACGATTACGAATTGACCGATCGCGTGGTGCACATCAACCGCGTCGCGAAGGTGGTCAAGGGTGGCCGGCGCTTCAGTTTCAGCGCCCTAGTCGTTGTCGGCGACGGTAACGGCGTCGTAGGTGCCGGTTACGGCAAGGCCGGCGAAGTTCCCGAGGCGATCCGCAAGGGCGTCGAGCGCGCGCGCATGTCGTTGCTGCGGGTTCCTCTGGTCAACGGAACACTGCCTCACGAGATCATCGGGCACTTCGGCGCCGCCAAGGTGCTGTTGCGCCCGGCGTCCTCGGGAACCGGCGTGATCGCCGGTGGCCCGGTTCGGGCCGTGCTCGAGAGCGCGGGCGTGAAGGACGTCCTCACCAAGACACTCGGCACGAACAATCCCAACAACGTGGTACGCGCAACGATGACGGCTCTCGAGGAACTCCGCGATCCCGTGGAGCGCAGGCGCCAGTTGGGGCGAACATGAGCACCAAGGCTCGACTGAGGGTTCGCTGGGTTCGCAGCGCGATCGGGTTCGACCGCAAGCAGCGGGCCACCCTGGTCGGACTGGGCTTGCGGCGACTCAACCAGACGGTCGAGGTGGAAGACACGCCGTGTGTCCGAGGGATGATCGACAAGGTGATTCACCTCGTCGTCGTGGAGGGAAACTGATGCTCGAGCGACTTGCGCCGCATCGAGGATCCACGCGCCCCGCCAAGCGGGTCGGCCGCGGGCCGGGTTCCGGCACGGGCAAGACCTCGGGGCGCGGGATGAAGGGCCAGGGAAAGCGCTCGGCGGGCCGCGAGACCCCGTTCGGCTTCGAGGGCGGCCAGATGCCGCTCGCGCGGCGACTGCCGAAGCGCGGATTCTTCAACCCGCACAGCGTCACCTACCAGATCGTGAATGTCGCCTCGCTCTCGGTCTTCAAGGCCGGCTCGACGGTCGACACCGAGGCGCTGCTCGCGCACGGACTGATCCGGCGCAACGGCGGCGGCGTCAAAATTCTCGGCCAGGGTGAGGCGCCGAAGAAGCTGGCGCTCAAGGTCGCGCGCGTAAGCAGCGGTGCGCGCAAGAAGATCGAAGACGCCGGCGGGAGCGTAGAACTGACCCAATGATCGGCGGCGTTCAGAACATCGCTCGGATCACGGAACTCCGGAACCGGATCCTCTTCACCTTCGGAATGCTGGCCGTCTACCGGTTGGGCGCGTTCGTCGTCACGCCGGGCATCAACGCCGAGGTGATCCGGGATTTCTTCCAGCAGATGCAAGGAACGATGTTCGGGTTGTTCAGCATGTTCACGGGTGGTGCTCTCGAGCAGCTGTCGATTTTTTCGCTCGGAATCATGCCCTACATCAGCGCGTCGATCATCTTCCAGCTGCTGACCATCGTGATTCCGCATCTCGACGCGCTGAAGAAAGAAGGCGAACAGGGGCGCAAGAAGATCAACCAGTACACCCGCTATGCGACGGTCGGGCTGGCGATGTTCCAGGGCATCCTGATCGCGGTGGCTCTCGAGAAGGGGCAATTCGGGGAAGGCGCCGTGGCCTTTCCGGGTTGGGGATTCCGGCTGATGTGCATGATCACGCTCACCACCGGAACCGCATTCATCATGTGGTTGGGCGAACAAATCACGGAGCGCGGGATCGGCAACGGCATCTCGCTGATCATCTTCGCAGGAATCATCATCAACATCCCGTCGGGCATTGGACAGCTCGTGCAGCTGATTCGAACCGACCAGTTCAGCATCCTCCAGACGCTCACCTTCGCGGCCATCGGTGTGTCGGTGATCGCATTCGTGGTGGTGGTGGAGCGCGGGCAGCGTCGGATTCCAATCCAACACGCGCGCCGGGTCGTCGGTAAGCGCGTTCAGCAGGGCGGGATGAGCTACTTCCCGCTCCGCGTGAACACGGCGGGCGTGATTCCCGCGATCTTCGCGTCGTCGCTGCTGCTCTTTCCGTTCACGATCGGGCAATTCACCGACTCCCCGGAGGTTCAGCGCTTCATCGATACCTTCATGAACCCCGCGAGTCTCGTTTACGAGTCGATCTACATCGGCCTGATCATCTTCTTCTGTTATTTCTACACCGCGATCATGATCAATCCAGACGACGTCGCGGAGAACATCAAGAAGAGCGGAGCCTACGTCCCCGGCATTCGACCGGGAAAGAACACCGCGGACTACATCGACCGCGTGCTCACGCGGGTGACGTTGATTGGTGCCATTTATATGTCGGCGGTCTGCGTGCTCCCGACGGTTCTCGCGTTGAATATGAACGTCCCGTTCTATTTCGGCGGAACGGCGCTGCTGATCGTCGTTGGTGTCGGACTCGACACCATCGGCCAGATCGAAGCGCACCTGGTCTCGCGCCAGTACGAGGGTTTCGTCCGGGGAACCCGGATTCGCGGGAGGCTCGGGCAATAATGAGCGCGCGGCGGATGTTGCTTCTCGGCCCGCCCGGGGCGGGCAAGGGCACGCAGGCGCTGCGCCTGGTCGCGAGGCTCGGGATCCCGCAGATCTCGACCGGGGACATGCTGCGCGACGCCGTCGCGGCCGGAACCGAAGTCGGGCGACAGGCCCAGGGCTACATGGATCGCGGCGCGCTGGTGCCCGACGCCGTCGTGGTCGGCGTCGCCGAGGAGCGGCTCGCACAGGGCGACGCCGAGGCGGGCTTCGTGCTCGACGGCTTTCCGCGCACCGTCGCTCAGGCCGAGGCGCTCGACGCGCTGATGGCGCGGATGGGCACGAGCCTCGAGCGCTGTGTGGCGCTGATCGTGAACGAGGACGCGCTGGTCAGCCGCCTGGCCGGGCGGGCGCAGATCGAGGGACGCAGCGACGACGCCGAGGAGACCATCCGCACCCGGATGAGCGTCTACCGCGCGCAGACGGCTCCGCTGATCGACTACTACCGAAAGCGCGGGATTCTCAGCGAAGTGGACGGGTTGGGGAGCATCGAAGAGGTCGCGAAGCGGATCGAGGAGGCCCTGAGCTGATGGCCTACGGCGAGCGCATCCCGATCAAGACCCGGCGCGAAATCGAGCTGATGCGCGAGGCGACGCGTCACGTCGCGGAGATCCTGCTCGAACTCCGGGCTCTCGTGGCCGACGGCGTGAGCACCGCCGAGCTCGACCAGCACGCGGCCCGCTCGATCGAGGCGCGAGGTGTCGAATCCTCGTTCAAGGGCTACGATCCCGGCGGCCTGCCCAGCTACCCGGCCGTCCTCTGCGTTTCCGTGAACGACGAGATCGTCCACGGAATCCCCGGACCGCGCGCCCTCAAGGAAGGGGACATCGTGGGTCTGGATTTTGGTGTGTCGGTGGGAGGCTATCACGGCGACTCCGCGGTCACGGTGCCAGTCGGTGCAATCCGGCCGGAAGTGCAAAAACTCCTGGACGTGACGCGCGAATCACTCAATCGCGGTATCAACGCGATGCAGGCAGGCAAGCGCTTGTCCGACATCGGGCACGCGGTGCAACAGTGTGTCGAGGACGAAGATTTCTCGGTCGTCCGGACCTTTGCGGGGCACGGAATCGGCAGCAAGCTGCACGAGCCGCCGTGGATCCCGAACTTCGGGGCGCCGTCACGCGGGCCCAGATTGGTGCCCGGGATGGTGTTCGCGATCGAGCCGATGGTGAACATGGGCGGGCCCGGCGTGCGGATGCTGGACGATGAGTGGACGGCGGTGACCGAAGACGGTTCACTCTCCGCCCACTTCGAACACACGGTGTTGATTACAGAAGGCGGCCCCGAGGTCCTGACCCGGATCCCGGGATCGCACTAGCGATCGGAGAGTAGCGATGAAGGTGCGAGCGTCGGTGCGGAAGATTTGCAGCAAGTGCCGGATCATTCGGCGGCGCCGCGTGGTACGCGTGCTCTGCGAAAATCCGAAGCACAAACAGCGGCAAGGCTAGGAGGCACGATCAGATGGCACGAATTGCTGGCGTCGACCTGCCTCGCAGCAAGAGGCTCGAGATCGCGCTGACCTACATCTACGGCATCGGTCGCACGGCGTCGCGGAACATCTGCGCGAAAGCGGACATCGATCCGAACTCCAAGACGGACGTCCTCTCCGAAGGGGAAACCGTCCGGCTGCGCGAGATCATCGAACGCGACTACCGGGTCGAAGGCGATTTGCGTCGGGACGTCTCGCAGGCCATCAAGATGTTGATGGATATCGGCTGCTACCGCGGCCTGCGTCACCGGCGAGGCCTGCCGGTGCGGGGGCAGCGCACGCACACCAACGCGCGAACCCGCAAGGGCCCGAAGAAAACGGTCGCCGGCAAGAAGAAGACACTGGCGAAGAAATGAAACCCTTTGAAGAAGGCGGCACGCAGTGAAGAAAGGCGTTCGGAAGAAGGTAAAGAAGAACGTCCAGACTGGCATCGCGCACATCCAGTCGACGTTCAACAACACGATGATCACGATCACGGACGTCGCTGGAAATGTGCTGTGCTGGTCGTCGGCGGGTGGACAGGGCTTCAAGGGCTCGCGAAAGTCGACGCCCTTCGCGGCCCAGGTCTCGGCCGAGGATTGCTCCAAGAAGGCGATGGAGCACGGAATCCGGCAGCTGTCGATCTACGTGAAGGGCCCCGGGTCGGGCCGCGAGTCGGCGGTGCGCGCACTGCAGGCCGCCGGGATCAAGATCTCGTTGATACGGGACGTCACACCCGTTCCGCACAACGGTTGTCGCCCCCCGAAGCGGCGAAGGGTCTAGGAGAAATCGGATGGCTAGATACAAGGACGCGGTTTGTCGCCTGTGTCGGCGCGAAGGAACGAAGCTCTTTCTGAAGGGCGATCGTTGTTTCAGCGCGAAGTGCGGCATCGAGCGCCGCGCGTATCCCCCCGGTCAGCACGGCCAGGGTCGCGCGCGCTTTTCGGACTACGGCGTGCAGCTGCGCGAACAGCAGAAGGTCAAGCGGATGTACGGTCTGCTGGAGGGGCAGTTCTCTTTGACGATGAGCCGAGCATCGCGCATGAAGGGGCGGGCCGGAGAGAATCTGCTGATGCTCCTCGAGCAGCGACTCGACAACGTGATCTTCCGGATGGGCTTTTCGACGTCTCGCGCCGAGGCGCGCCAACTCGTGAGACACGGCCACTTCCTGATCAACGGGCGCCGCGCCAGCATCCCTTCGATGCTCGTCAAACCGGGCTCCGTCGTGTCGGTTGCCGAGAACTCGCGCAAGATCGCTCGGATTTCCGGCGCACTCGACACGCTCGAGAGCCGCAGCGTCCCCCGGTGGGTTGAAATCAACAAGGAAAGTTTCGAAGGCACCGTGAAGTCCCTGCCTGCGCGCGAAGACATCACGATGCCGATTCAGGAACAGCTGATCGTCGAGTGGTACTCGCGCTGATCGCTCCACATAAGCTGGATTTTGGGGGGTAATGGGCCATGCAAGAGCAACTGGTCGCAAAAAATTGGCGTGAACTGATTCGTCCTCGAAAGCTCGAGCCCGACGAAATTCACTCGGACAACTACGGAAAATTTTCTTGTGAGCCGTTCGAGCGCGGCTTCGGCACCACGTTGGGCAATGCGCTTCGGCGCGTGCTTCTCTCGTCTCTGCAGGGCGCGGCGGTCACGTCCGTTCGCGTCGAAGGCGTGATGCACGAATTTTCGACCATGCCGGGTGTGATGGAAGACATGTGCGACGTCGTGCTGAATCTGAAGGAAGTTCGGCTTCGGAGTCACTCCGCGGGTCCCAAATTGCTGCGCATTCACCGCAAGGGTCAGGGCGTCCTGACCGCTGGCGATCTCGTTGTCGACGATTCCTCGGTCGAAATCCTCAATCCCGAGCAGAAGATCGCGACGCTGTCCGGAGAAGCGGATGTGGAGATGGAACTCACGGTCGGCATGGGCAAGGGCTACCGGCCCGCGGAAGCGAACAAGACCGACGACATGCCGATCGGGACGATTCCGATCGACTCGATCTTCTCTCCGGTCCGCCGGGTCAACTACGTGGTGACTCCCGCTCGCGTGGGTCGCGACACGGACTTCGACAAGCTCACCCTCGAGATCTGGACCGATGGGACCGTCGCACCGGTCGACGCACTGGCGTACGCGGCGAAGATCCTCAAGGAGCAACTCAGCATCTTCATCAACTTCGACGAGCCCGTCGAGTCGATGATTCCGCTCGCCGAGGAGATGACCCCGCTGAATCCGAGTCTCTTCCGGTCGGTGGACGAGCTCGAGCTCTCGGTGCGGTCGGCCAACTGCCTGCAGAACGCCAACATCCGCTACATCGGTGAACTCGTGCAGAAAACCGAATCCGAGATGCTCAAGACCAAGAATTTCGGACGCAAGTCCCTCAACGAGATCAAGGAATTGCTGCAATCGATGGGCCTCGATCTGGGGATGGTGCTGGAGAACTTTCCAGATCGTCAGCAACTCGAGCGAATCCGGGATCGCGAGTCCTAGATGAGGCATCGCGTAAAAGCGGGAATTCTCGGACGGTCCGCGTCGCATCGGACGGCGATGTACCGAAACTTGGTCACGTCGCTCTTCGAGCACGAGCGGGTCAAGACCACCGACGCGAAGGCCAAGGGTGTTCGCAGCCTAGCCGAGAAGATCATCACGCTCGGCAAGCGGGGTGGGCTGCACGCCCGAAGGCGCGCACTGCGGGTAATCCGGCGCCGCGAAGTCGCCGCCAAGGTCTTCGACGATCTGGCCGAGCGCTATCGGGATCGACCGGGCGGCTACACGCGCATCCTCAAGCTCGGCATCCGACCCGGAGATGCGGCGTCGATGTCGATCATCGAACTCGTCGACTCGGGCGCGGCTGCCGGTGCGGCGCCGACCCGCAAGGCGGGCACGCGGGCGGATCGCAAGGCCGACGCGAAGGCGTCCAAGAAGGCTCGCAAGGAGTCGGCTGCGGACGCCCGGTCCGAGAAGGCGCCCGCAAAGAAAGGGCCTGCGAAGAAAGCAGCTGCGAATAAGACTCCGGCGAAGAAGGAGTCTGCCAAGCAGGACGCCGCGAAACCCAGCAAGAAGAAGGCACTGGCCGCGAAGAACATCACGGCAAAGAAGAAGGCGGTTCGCAAAAAGAAGAGCAGCTGATGTCCAGCCGGCCAGGCCGTTGGTTGCTCGGTGCCGGCGTCGCGGCCGCGACGCTGTTCGCGCTGCTCTGGGGCTCGAATCCGCCGGCGCCGGTTGGCCGCGGAACGCCCGCACCCGCGTTCAACCTCCCAATCGCGGGCGCGGGCGCGGGAGAGGGCGCTGGCGCGGGCGCGGGCGCGGGAGAGGGCCGCTCGCTCAGCAGCGAGCGGCTGCGCGGCAAGGTCGTGCTGGTCAACTTCTGGGCGACCTGGTGCAAACCCTGCGAAGACGAGATGCCCGCGATGCAGCGCATGTACCGGGCGCTGGCGGGCGGCGATTTCGAGTTGGTCGCGATCTCGGTCGACGCGGACGAAGCGAGCGTCAGCGAGTTCGCGCGGCGCCTCGGGCTCTCGTTTCCGATCCTGATGGACTCGTCGAAGCAGGTGGCGAGCGCCTACCAGGCGTTTCGCTTTCCGGAGTCGCTGCTGGTTGGGCGCGACGGCATCATCCTCGAGCGCTACGTGGGCCCCAAAGACTGGGACGCCGACGCCTATCGAGACCGGGTCCAGCGACTGCTCGCCGAAGGCGCGGCTGGCTGAGTCGGAGTTCGGGTGGTTGGCTGAGTCGGAGTTCGGGTGGCTGGCTGAGTCGGGGCTCGGGCGGTAGGCTTCGCGAGCCGGTTCGCGGGGGGGGAACGCGTGAAGCCGCTGCTCATGATTCCAGCGCTGCTTGCAGCGGCGCTGATCTACATCAGCGTGGACCGAGGCGCAGGTCTTTCGACCTTCATGCGCGACCGCGCCGCGCTCGAGAGTTCCGAGGAACAGATCGCGCAGCTCGAAGCCGAGATCGTTCGACTCAAAGCCGAGCTGCGTCAGCTCGAAAGCGACCCCGTTGCGATCGAGCGCGCGATCCGCGAAGAACTCGAGTGGGCGCGCAAGTCTGAAACCGTCATCCGTCTGCCCCACGCGTCGGACTCAAATCCCCGATTTCCTTGACGAAATAAGGGCGCACTGCGATCCTCCCGCGATCGTGAAAGAGCGCCTCTACCAGGAGTTTGGCCGCGCGGTCGAGCGGATCCTCGGATCTTCGGACGAGATTCCCGCGTTTTCGCTAGAGACGCCCCGCAACCCCGATCACGGCGATTTCGCGTGCAATGCCGCGATGTTGCTCGCGAGGCAGCTCCAGCAGTCGCCGCGCGCGATCGCCGAGCGCCTCGTGGCCGAACTCGGAGTCGGCTCCGGCTTGATCGAGCGCGCGGAGATCGCGGGTCCCGGATTCATCAACGTCTGGCTCAGCGGTGCGCGCTGGCACGAGCTTTTGCCGCGCGTGCTCGCGGCCGGGTCGCGCTACGGCCGCTGCGCGGCGGGCGCGAATCAGCGGGTCCAGGTGGAATTCGTCTCGGCCAATCCGACCGGTCCGCTCACGCTGGGGCACGGTCGGCAGGGCGTGTTGGGTGACTGCATCGCGCGCCTGCTCGAGGCCTGCGGCTACCAGGTGACACGCGAATATTACTTCAACAATGCGGGCCGACAGATGCGGATTCTCGGCGAATCCGTGCGCGCCCGCTATCTCGAACAGCTCGGCCGCGCCGCTCCTCCTCCCGAGGCCGCGCTCGCCGATTCCGACGCCGAATGGCCGGACGCGATCGACGGCCTGCCGGTCGTGTTTCCGCGCGACGGCTATCAGGGCGACTACATCGCCGAGATCGCGCAGGCGATTCGCGCCGAGCACGGCGACGCGTGGGTCGACGAGCCGGCTGACGGAAGCTTTCGAGCGGTCACCGAACAGCGCATCTTCGCGGGCATTCGCGAAACCCTCGAAAACATGCGCGTCGTATTCGACGTCTACGCGGGCGAAGCGGATCTCTATTCCGAAGGCAAGGTCGAGGGGACGCTGGACGAGCTGCGCGCGCGCGATCTCGTCTACGAATCCGAAGGCGCGGTCTGGCTGCGCGCGACCGCGCTCGGCCTGGACCGCGACCGAGTGCTCGTGAAGTCGAGCGGCGAGCCCACTTATCTGCTGCCCGACATCGCCTATCACCGCGAGAAATTTCGACGCGGCTTCGATCTCGTCATCGACGTCCAGGGCGCCGACCACGGCGATCAGTTTCCGTTCGTGCGCGAATCCGCCGTCGCGCTCGGCTGCCCCGCGGAATCGATCGAGATGGTGATGCACCAATTCGTCACGCTGACACGAGACGGCACTTCCGTGAAGCAAAGCACCCGGAAAGCCACCTTCGTGACCGTCGACGAGCTGATCGGAGAAGTCGGGGTGGACGTCTTTCGCTTCTTCATGGTCCAGCGCAAGGCCGACGGGCAACTCGACTTCGACGTCGACCTCGCGACCGAAGCCGACTGGAAGAAGAATCCCGCAATGTACGTCCAGTACGCACACGCGCGCACCCATGGGATCGAGCGCAAGGCGCGCGAGCAGGGCGTCGCGATGCCCGATGGCTCCAACATCGACGCAGCCGCGCTGGTCCTGCCCGAAGAGATCGAAATCCTCAAGCGAGTCTCGGAGTATCCCGAGGTCGTCATGCGGGCGGCCGAGACCCGTGAGCCCCACCACGTCGCCTATTATCTGCGAGAAGTGGCGGGACTGTGGAATCCCTACATTCAGGACGGCACTCGACACAGGGTGTTGTCGGATGATCCCGCGCTCACCCACGCGCGCCTGGGGTTGGCGCTCGCCGTGCGGGTCGTACTCGCAAACGGTTTGGAGTTGCTTGGGATCGCGGCGCCGGAGCAGATGTGATGGCAGAGCGAAAGACACGCGAGAGCAGGTGGACGTACGGATGGCCCTCGATCCTGGCCGTTGCTTCGCTGGTGGTGGCGGTCGGCTTCGCGGTCGGAGTCATCGCGGGCATCACCTGGGAAGCACCGGGGCTCGTGGTCGGGTACCTGGGCGGGCAGACCGAGGCGATCGATTGGAGCGTCGAAGCGACGGACGAGCCCGCGATCGGCGAGATCGCGGCCGATGGAGCGATTCCGCAGACTCCGGACGTCGCGGCTGCGCCGCCGCTCGGTCAGCGCAATCCAAAGCAGAACGCCGCGGCGGAGCCGGATCGAGCGACAGGCGCTGTGCTCGGAAGCGATCGAGCGCCGGCTGCCGCTGCGCGCGACGCCGTGCGCGCGCCCGAGCCCGAGCCGGCAGCCGCCTTGCGGCCGGAAGCCGGGAGCTTCGCGGTCCAGGTCGGTGCGTTCTCGGAAAAGAGTGCCGCGCAGGCGCTCGCGGATTCGCTGCGCGGGCACGGCTATCCGGTGTATCTGTCGCCGTCCGAGGGCAAGCCCGCGAGCTGGCGCGTGCGGGTGGGGCCCATGCGCACGCGTCCCGAAGCCGAAAAAACCGCGCGCCGGCTCGAGTCCGCGCAGAAGCTGCCGACCTGGGTGCTTGGCGAAGACTCATGAAATCTCGTTGGCTCATTGCGGGTTGCCGAGGGCAGCTCGGGCAGGCGCTCGTCGAGCGCCTGCCCGAGCTGCAGTGCGAGGTCGTCGCTGCGGTGGATCGCGAGGTCGATCTCGCCGACCCAAATGGGGTCGCAAAACTCTTCGATGCACTCGCGTCCGCGCCGCCGGATGTCGTCGTCAACGCGGCGGCGTTCACCCATGTCGACCGCTGCGAGCGCGAGCCCGCGGCCGCGGAAGAGAGCAATACTCTCGTGCCGGCAGTGCTCGCAGCGGCCTGTACGTCGCGCGGGATTCGCCTGGTTCACATATCCACCGACTACGTGTTTTCCGGCGATTCGCGGATCGCCTACCGCGAACAGGACGAGCCCAAACCGCGCAGCGTCTATGGGCGCAGCAAGCTCGCGGGGGAAGAGCGCGTATTGAAGGCGGCGCCGGATTCGCTGATCGTGCGAACCAGTTGGTTGTTCGGCCGCGGTCGAAACTTCATCGCATCCATCCTCGCGCAGGCGGAAGATCGGCGAGCCGGGCGCGCGAGCGGTCCGCTGCGCGTAGTGGACGATCAGTACGGGCGCCCCACCTACGCGCGCGAGCTCGCCGAGGCGATCGCCCAGCTCGTGGCGCGCGGGGCGAGCGGCTTCTACCACGTCGCCAATCGAGGGGTGGCGAGCTGGTGGGAACTGGCGCGCGCGAGCCTCGACGACGCCGGCTTCGAAGATCTAAGCGTGGAGCGCATTCGCACCGATGAGTTGAAGTCGGATGCCCCGCGGCCCCTGAACGCCGTGCTGGACTGTTCGAAGTCCGAGGCGTTGGGAGTGACGATGAGCCACTGGAAGGACGCGGTCCGCGCGTATCTCGCTTCGCCGGATTCTCCGCTAGCGAAGCCGGTCGGCAACCCGTGATGGGCGGCGCGCAGAGAAACAAGCGGATCCTCGTGACCGGCGGCGCGGGCTTCATCGGCTCGCACATCTGTCATCGCCTGCTCGACGAGGGCTGCTCGGTGATCGCCTACGACAATCTGCTCACCGGCTCGATCGACAACATCGAGCCGCTGCTTGGACATCCGCGCTTCGAATTCCAGCACTACGACGTCACCAATTTTCTCTACGTCGAGGGAGAACTCGACGCGATCCTCCACTTCGCGTCTCCCGCGAGCCCCGCTGACTTCGAGCGGCTTCCCATCGAGATCCTGAAGGTCGGATCACTCGGCACCCACAAGGCACTGGGGCTCGCGAAGCAGAAGAACGCGCGCTTCCTGCTGGCGAGCACCTCCGAATGCTATGGCGACCCGGACGTGAACCCGCAACCCGAGACCTACTGGGGCAACGTGAATCCGATCGGAATCCGCGGCGTCTACGACGAGGCCAAGCGCTTTGCCGAGGCCATGACGATGGCCTACCACCGCCACCACGGCATCGACGTCCGGATCGTTCGCATATTCAACACCTTCGGGCCGCGGATGCAGATCGACGACGGCCGAGCCATCCCAAACTTCTTCCGGCAGGCCATCCGGGGCGAGAGCGTCACGCTGTTCGGAGACGGTTCGCAGACGCGCTCGTTCATGTACGTCGACGATCTCATCGAAGGCTTGTGGCGGCTCTTGGGTTCGAGTTATGTGGGCCCCGTCAATCTCGGCAACCCGAGCGAGATGACGCTGCGCGCGATGGCGGATAAGATCATCGAGATCACCGGAAGCGCGAGCTCGATCGAGAAGCTGCCGCTTCCTCCCGATGACCCCAAGGTCCGGCGACCGGACATTTCGCTCGCACAAAGAGTGCTGGGTGGCTGGGAACCGAAAATTTCGATCGAAGATGGCTTGCGCAGGACGCGCGACTATTTCGTCGAAGCGCTGGCTCGGCGCGACGAAAAAGAGCACAGCGATCGCAAGAGCGGCGACAAGCGACGCGATGCGAAGCTGCGCGAGGCGATCCAGCAAAAAGAGTCGAGACCGTGACTGACCCCCAACGCATTCGCAACTTCAGCATCATCGCGCACATCGACCACGGCAAGAGCACGTTGGCCGACCGGCTGCTCGACGCGACCCATTCTCTCAACGCGCGCGAGAAGCGCGCGCAGTTCCTCGACAAGATGGATCTCGAACGCGAGCGCGGGATCACCATCAAGGCGCAGTCCGTCCGCATGTACTACACGGCCGCAGACGGCCTGCAGTACGTGCTCAACCTGATCGACACCCCCGGACACGTCGATTTTTCCTACGAAGTCTCGCGCGCGCTGCAGGCCTGCGAGGGCGCCATTCTTGTCGTCGACGCTGCTCAGGGCATCGAGGCGCAGACGCTCGCCAACGCCTACATGGCCCTCGACGCCAACCTCGAGATCATCCCCGTCGTGAACAAGATCGATCTGCCGTCCGCGGATCCCGAACGCGTCGCCGAAGAGATCGAGGAGGTGATCGGGCTCGACGCCGCCGACGCGCTGCTGGTTTCCGCCAAGGACGGCACGGGCGTTCCGGAATTGTTGGAGCGGATCGTGAAGGTCGTGCCGCCGCCTCGCGGTGACCCCGAGGCGCCGCTGCGGGCGCTGGTCTTCGATGCGTGGTTCGACTCCTATGTCGGTGCGGTGATGTTGGTCCGGGTGGTGGACGGTCGGCTCAGCAAGGCTGCGCGAATCCGGATGATGGCGAGCAGCAGTGAACACGACGTCCAGATGCTCAACCTGGTCGACCCGCACCCCCGCAAGGTCGACGCGCTGAGTGCGGGCGAAGTCGGCCTGGTGATCGCGGGCATCAAGAGCCTCGAGGACGTCAAGATCGGAGACACGCTGACCGACGACGCTCGCCCCGCGGCCGAGCGCCTGGTGGGTTTCCGAGTCGTCAAGCCGATGGTTTTTGCGGGCCTGTATCCGGTGGATTCCGAGAATTACGAAGACCTGAAGGCCGCGCTCCAGAAGCTGCGCCTCAACGATTCGTCGCTCCAGTACGAGCCCGAGACGAGCGCCGCGCTCGGATTCGGCTATCGCTGCGGCTTTCTCGGTTTTTTGCACAACGAGATCGTGCAGGAGCGCCTCGAGCGGGAATACGATCTGAATCTCATCACAACAGCTCCGACCGTTCGCTACCGCGTCGCACTGCAGTCGGGGGATACGATCGAAATCGAGAGCCCTGCGGCGCTTCCGTCGCCCGACAAGATCCGGCAGATCGAAGAGCCGATGATCCTCGCGACCATCCACGTGCCGTCCGAATACGTGGGCGCGGTGCTCGCGCTGTGTCAGGAGCGTCGCGGAGTTCAGCGTGATATGGTCCATCATCGCTCGCGGGTGCAGATTCGCTACGAGTTGCCGCTGAGCGAAGTGGTTCTCGATTTTCACGACCGGATCAAGAGTGCGACGCGCGGCTACGGTTCTTTCGACTATGAGTTGTCCGGTTATCAGCCCGCCGACCTCGTGAAGCTCGACATCCTCGTCAACGGCGAGTCCGTCGACGCGCTGTCCGTGATCGCGCATCGAGACAAGGCCTACGCGCGCGGAACCGATCTCACGCGCAAGCTCAAGGAATTCATCCCGCGACAGATGTACGAGGTTGCGATCCAGGCCTCGATCGGAACGCGGGTCGTCGCGCGCACCACCGTCCGGGCGCTGCGCAAGAACGTGACCGCAAAGTGCTACGGTGGCGACATCACGCGCAAACGCAAGCTGCTCGAAAAACAAAAAGCAGGCAAGAAACGCATGAAGAGGGTCGGGTCGGTGGAAATCCCGCAAGAGGCCTTCCTTGCTGCGCTCAGGATCGGGGAAGATTGACGTTGAAGAAGAAGCGAGCGACGGGCGGCGCCGAGGCAGGGGACGCGCCGCGCAACGCGGGCGGTTTCTGGGAGCAGATCACGACCTTCGGGTTCGCGATCCTGATCGCGCTCTGCGTGCGGCAGTTCATCATCGAACCGTTTCGGATCCCATCGGGTTCGATGTTTCCGACGCTGCTGATCGGGGACCACATCTTCGTCAACAAGTTCGTCTACGGTCCGAAGCTCCCGTTCAGCGACATCCGCCTGCCGGGGCTTCGCGAGCCGGAACGCGGCGAAGTGGTCGTCTTCACCGTCGCGAAGCGCGCGGGCGACACCTTTCCGGCGGATCGCGAACCGAATTATGCGCGCGAAGAGTTCGTCAAGCGCATCATCGGAATACCCGGCGACGAAATCGATTTTCGAAATGAAACGTTTTACGTCAACGGAACGCCGATCGATTCCAGACCGATCGACGAGATCTTCGAAGAACCCAAGGGCATGCTGCTCGACGTGAGCGAGGTGTCGCTCGGATCGCACGCGTTTCGCACGCTCGACGACCCCTACAACCCCGGACCCACGCGAACCACCAACGGCGAGTCGATCCGCTGGCCGATTCGGGTCGAAGAGGGTCGCTACCTGATGCTTGGCGACAACCGCGACCACTCCAAGGACAGCCGCGTCTGGGGAACGGTTCGGTTCGCGGAAATCAAGGGACCCGCCTTCATCCTCTACTGGTCGTGGGATTTCAACGGCAGCTGGCTCGAGGTGTTCAATCCCGTGACCTGGTGGACGGTCGAGAAGCGCTGGTCGCGCATGGGAAACCCGGTGAATTGAGGCTGTTCTAGGCGATTTGACGCCAGCCCCGCGCGGGGTATTCTCTCGGCCAACTGCAGGCTCTTTTAATTCCGTCCCGTGAGGCGGAGAAAGTGCGAACTTGACCTCCCACCAATCCGAAACCCAGGCTACCAGCACCGCGCCGAATGCGAATGGCGGACGCGTCGTGATGGACGACATCGCGATCCGGCGCGCGCTGATGCGCATCGCTCACGAAATCCTCGAGCGTTGCGAAGATCTCGAGCGACTCTACCTCGTAGCGATCCCGAACGGAGGCGTGCCGCTCGCGCGCCAGCTTGCGGCGAATTTCAAACAGATCGCCGACGTCGACGTCATCGTCGGGATCCTCGACACCACGCTCTACCGCGACGACCTGAAGCTCACCGCCGAACGCCCGCCGCTGCGCGAAACCGAGATGCCGTCCGCGGTCGACGATCGGAT
This sequence comes from uncultured Spirochaetales bacterium, assembly GCA_964494795.1. Classification (GTDB taxonomy): domain Bacteria; phylum Myxococcota_A; class UBA9160; order UBA9160; family SMWR01; genus JACZVU01. The sequence goes on from CAZBSV010000054.1 coordinate 22,270, forward strand.
CGTGATCCTCGTGGACGACGTCGTGAAGACCGGTCGAACGATTCGCGCGGCGATGGACGCGCTGATGGACTTCGGCCGCCCGAGTTCGGTTCAGGTCGTGGGATTGGTGGATCGCGGTCACCGCGAGCTGCCGATCAAACCGGATTATGTGGGAAAGAACGTCCCGACCCAGATCGGCGAAGTGGTTCGGATGAGCGGGGAGGGTCGCTCGCTCGAAGGACCGCTCGCGGTGGTGGTGATGCCCGCGGCGCCCGAACCCGCAGGAGGCCTCCGGTGATCGGAAGAGATCTGCTGGGGATCGAAGATCTCGAGCGCGAGGACATCGAGCGCATTCTCGATACCGCCGAACATATGCGGGAGGTCGGCCGACGCGTCGTGAAGAAGGTCCCGACGCTGCGCGGGCGAACGATCGTAAACCTCTTCTTCGAATCCTCGACGCGCACCAAGGCCAGTTTCGAGATTGCCGGCAAGCGGCTCTCCGCCGACGTGATCAACTTCTCTCCCTCCTCATCGAGCCTGAAGAAAAGCGAGAGCATCCTGGATACCGCGCGCACGCTCGACGCGATGGACCCGGACGCGGTGGTGGTTCGGCACAGCGTGGCGGGCGTCCCCAAGCAGATCGCGGATGTGCTCACCGCACCCGTGATCAACGCCGGTGACGGCGCGCACGAGCACCCCACCCAGGCGCTGCTCGACCTGCTGACCGTCCGGCTCGAAAAGGGTCGAATCGACGGACTCACGGTGACGATCGTCGGCGACATCCTGCACTCGCGGGTCGCGCGCTCGAACATCTACGCGTTCGGCAAGATGGGCGCCGAGGTTCGCATCGCGGCCCCGCCGCCGATGATCCCTGCCGCGGTCGAGACGCTCGGCGTCAAGGCCTTCACGTCGCTGCGCGAAGCCCTCGACGGCGCCGACGTCGTGATGGCACTGCGAATCCAGAACGAACGGCTCGCGGGCACCTATCTGCCGAGTGTTCGGGAGTACTCGTCGACCTTCGGCATCGACCGCGAGAAATTGAAGTACGCCAAGGAAGACGTGATCGTCATGCACCCCGGACCGGTCAATCGCGGCGTCGAACTCTCGCATGATCTGACCGATCACCGCCCGAGCGTGATCCTCGATCAGGTTCGAAACGGCGTCGCGATCCGGATGGCGGTCCTCTACCTGCTGGCCGGCCGCCGGCAGCAAGCTGATTCGAGACTCGAGTTTGCAGATGGAGAGGAAAAGTGAGCGAACGCCGAATCTGGATCCGCGGGGGTCGCATCCTCGATCCCGCCGCCGAGAGGGACGAGCCCGGTGACGTGCTGATCGAAGGCGGCGCCATCGCGGCCGTCGGCGCGCACCTCGGCGGGCGTGACGGGCGTGGCCTGGGCGACGCCGATGTGATCGACGCGAACGGCGCCTGGATCGCTCCGGGCTTCGTCGATCTCCACACCCACCTGCGCGAGCCCGGTCAGGAGTACAAGGAGGACATCGCTTCGGGCGGTCGCTCCGCGGTGGCCGGCGGCTTTGCGGCGGTGGCCTGCATGGCGAACACGCACCCCGTGAACGACGACCCGGCGATGACCGACTACATCATTGACCGCGCCAGGCAGGAATCGCCCGCGCGCGTGTATCCCGTCGCGGCGGCGACGCGCGGCCTCGAAGGTGCCGTGATGACCGAGATGTCCGCGCTCGTCGATGCGGGCGCGGTGGCGTTCAGCGACGACGGCAAGACGATCATGGACGGCGCTGTGATGCGACACGTCCTCGAATATTCGCGGCTCGTCGGCGTGCCCGTGATCACGCACGGCGAAGACCGCCACCTCGTCGCCAACGGCGTCGTCAACGAGGGACCGGTCTCGACGCGGCTCGGGTTGCCCGGCAATCCCGCCGTCGCCGAGGTGATCCTCATCGTGCGCGATCTGATCCTCGCGGAGCTGACGGGCGCGCACCTGCACGTCGCACACGTTTCCACGCAGGGCGCCGTTGCGGCGATCCGCCAGGCGCGCGACCGCGGCGTGCACGTCACCGCGGAAGTCACCCCCCATCACCTCACACTGACCGACGAAGCGGTGCTCGGTTACGACACCAACGCGAAGGTCGCGCCGCCGCTGCGATCCGCGGCCGACCTGCGCGCGTGCCGCGCGGGCCTCGTCGACGGCACGATCGACGCGATCGCGACCGACCACGCCCCGCACGCGCCTCACGAGAAGGATCTCGAGTTCACCGAGGCGCCGCCGGGGATGATCGGCTTCGAAACCGCCTTCGCGGTCGTGCTCGACCTGGTGCGCGGCGGAGAACTGAGTCCGCTCGAATTGATGCGCCGTCTGTCGACGAATCCCGCGCGGATTCTCGCGCGCGTCGGCGGAACGCTCGAAGTCGGAGCCCCCGCGGACATCGCGATCCTCGACCCCGACGTACGCTGGACCTACGACCCCGCAAAGGGATATTCGAAGAGCCGCAACTCGCCGTGGGCGGGTAAGACGCTCACCGGGCGCGCAATCGCGACGATCGTCGCGGGTCGGCTCGTTTACGACGTACAGCGCGGAGTGTTGTTTCCATGAGTCCGAAGCCGCCCGATCCGGCTCGACTCGTGCTTGCAGACGGAAGCGTCTTTCGCGGCCACGCGTTTGGCGCGCGTGGCATCGGCGCGGGCGAGGTGGTGTTCAACACGAGCATCGCCGGCTATCAGGAGATCCTCTCCGACCCCTCGTACGCGGGTCAGATCGTCGCGATGACCTATACGCAGATCGGAAACGTCGGCACCAATTCCGATGACGACGAATCGATTCGACCGTTTCTGCGCGGCTTCGTGGTAAAGGAAGTTTTCGAGCCGAGCAACTGGCGCTCGCGTGAAAGCCTCGACGCGTATATGCGTCGGAATGGCGTGCCTGGCATTTCGGGGATCGACACCCGCGCGCTCGTGCGCCGGATTCGCGAAGGCGGCGCACAGGTCGGCCTGCTGAGCAGCGGCCCCGAGCAAGACGAGGCCGAGCTGCTCGCGCGCGTGCGCGACGAGCCGGGTCTCGACGGGCGCGATCTCGTCGCGGACGTGAGCTGCCGCGAACCCTACCGCTGGACGCAGGGGCTCTGGCGTGGCGTGTCGGGCCAGCTGCCGCGCGCGACCCGACCGAACCCGACGTTTCGCGTGGTCGCCTACGACTTCGGGGTGAAGCGCAACATCTTGCGACAGCTCGTCGAGAACGGATTCGACGTCACGGTGGTTCCCGCGCGGACTTCCTGGCAAGACGCGCTCGCGTACGATCCCGACGCGATTTTCCTCTCGAACGGACCCGGCGATCCCGCCGCGGTGGAGGGCGTGCGGGACACCGTGCGCGAACTCGCAAATCGAAAGCCGCTGTTCGGGATTTGTCTTGGCCACCAGATTCTCGGGCTCGCGCTTGGCGGCAAGACCGTGAAGTTGAAGTTCGGACATCACGGCGGCAACCAGCCCGGTCAAGATCTCGCGAGCGGCAAGGTCGCGATCTGCGCCGAGAACCACGGCTACGCGGTGGACGCGGACTCGCTGCGCGAGGCAGGCGAACCCGTCGAAATCACCCATGTCAACTTGAACGACGGCACCGTCGAGGGCTTGGCGCACAGCGAAAAGCCACTCTTCTCGGTCCAGTATCACCCGGAAGCTTCACCCGGACCCCACGACGCGAGCTACTTCTTCGGTCGTTTCCGCGAGATGGTGGCGCGCCACAAGGCCGGCGAACGAGTGACCGGCGCAGCGATCGCGAGCGGGCGCTCGGCGCGGGCGCGCTGAGTACGAGGATGCCAGGTTGCCCAGGCGCGAAGACATCCAAACGATCCTCGTGATCGGATCGGGACCGATCGTGATCGGTCAGGCTTGCGAGTTCGACTACTCGGGCACGCAGGGCTGCAAGGCATTGCGCGAGGAGGGTTACCGCGTCGTGCTCGTGAACTCCAATCCGGCGACGATCATGACCGACCCCGACACCGCAGACCGCACCTACATCGAGCCGATGACGGTCGAGAGCGTCGAAAAGATCATCGCGCGGGAGCGTCCGGATGTGCTGCTTCCGACACTCGGTGGGCAGACTGCGCTCAATCTCGCGGTCGCTCTCAGCGAGCGGGGGGTGCTAGAGCGCTACGGGGTCGGCCTGATCGGCGCGCAACTCGCGTCGATCAACAAGGCCGAGGACCGCGATCTGTTCCGGGTGGCGATGCGCAAGATCGGTCTGGATCTGCCGATCTCGGGTTCCGTGAAGTCTCTCGCAGAAGCGCGGCAGGTGCTGAAGCAGACGAAGCTTCCCGCGATCATCCGGCCGAGCTTCACGCTCGGCGGCACGGGCGCGGGAATCGCCTTCGTGGACGAGGAATTCGACGCGCTCGTCGAGTGGGCGCTGCGCCAGTCGCCGCGCCACCAGTGTCTGATCGAACAGAGCGTGCTGGGTTGGAAGGAATACGAGCTCGAAGTGATGCGCGACGCGGCGGACAACGTCGTGATCATCTGTTCGATCGAGAACTTCGACCCGATGGGCGTACACACGGGAGATTCGATCACCGTCGCGCCCGCGCAGACTTTGACGGACCGCGAATACCAGGAGATGCGCGACGCCGCGATTGCGATCATTCGCGAGATTGGCGTCGACACGGGCGGCTCCAACATCCAGTTCGCGGTGAACCCCGAAAACGGCGCGATGGTGGTGATCGAAATGAACCCGCGCGTGTCGCGCTCGTCGGCGCTCGCCTCGAAGGCCACGGGTTTTCCGATCGCGAAGATCGCCGCGAAACTCGCGATCGGCTACACGCTCGACGAACTCCGCAACGACATCACGCGCGTGACGCCCGCGAGCTTCGAGCCGTCGATCGACTACGTGGTGACGAAGATCCCGCGCTTCGCGTTCGAAAAATTTCCGGGCGTCGACAATCGGCTCTCGACCCAGATGAAATCCGTCGGCGAAGTCATGGCGATCGGCCGCACCTTCAAGGAGAGCTTGCAGAAGGCGATCCGCTCGCTCGAGATCGGGCACGCGGGCTTGGAGAGTCCCGAGCTGCCGGACGGAAAGGCCGGCGAGGAGGCGCTCTGGGCGCAGATCGACACGCCGCGGCCGGGCAGACTCTGGGCGCTCGCCGAGGTTTTTCGACGCGGCGCTGCGGTGGACGCCGTCCACGCGCGCTGCAAGATCGATCCGTGGTTTCTGGAAAACCTGCGACAGATCGTCGCCTTCGAGCAAGATCTGGCGGCGCTCGCGCCGGGCGACCGCGCGCATTGGCTGCGCGACGCGAAGGCGAACGGATTTTCGGATCGACGCCTCGCGGATCTCTGGGGCCAGAGTGAAGACGAGATCCGCGCGCTGCGCGCGCGCGAGGGCGTGCTTCCGGTCTACAAGCGGGTCGACACCTGCGCGGCGGAATTCGAGGCCCACACCCCCTATCTCTATTCCACCTACGAGCAGGAGTGCGAATCGCGCCCGACGAACGCGCGCAAGGTGATGATCCTCGGCGGCGGACCCAACCGCATTGGTCAGGGCATCGAGTTCGACTACTGCTGCGTGCACGCGGCCTTCGCGCTGCGCGAGGCGGGTTTCGAGACCATCATGGTCAACTGCAATCCCGAAACCGTCTCGACCGACTACGACACCAGCGATCGGCTCTACTTCGAGCCGCTGACGCTCGAGGACGTGCTCGCGATCGTCGAACTCGAACAACCCGAGGGCCTGATCGTCCAGTTCGGCGGACAGACGCCGCTCTCGCTCGCGGTCGCGCTCGAGCAGGCTGGCGCGCCGATTCTCGGCACGTCGCCCGACGCGATCGATCGCGCCGAAGACCGCGAGCGCTTCGACCAGGTGCTCGAGAAGCTCGCGCTGAAGCGGCCGCCGGGTGCCGTCGCGCGCAGCCCTGAAGAGGGTGAGGCGATCGCGAAGCGGCTCGGCTTCCCGGTGCTCGTGCGTCCTTCGTACGTACTCGGCGGCCGCGCGATGGAGATCGTCCACGACGTGCCGTCGTTTCGCAATTACATGAAGTTCGCGGTGCGCGCGTCGCGCAAACACCCGGTATTGATCGATCGCTTCCTCCCGGACGCGACCGAAGTCGACGTCGACGCGATCAGCGACGGCAAACGCGTCGTGATCGGCGGCATCATGGAGCACATCGAACAGGCGGGTGTCCACTCCGGCGACAGCGCGTGCTCGCTTCCGCCGTACTCGCTCAGCAAGCCGATGATCGACGAGATCCTCGCGTCCACGCGCCGGCTCGCGCTCGAGCTCGGCGTCAAGGGCCTGATGAACGTCCAGTACGCGGTCAAGGGCGATGAGCTCTTCGTGATCGAGGTGAATCCGCGCGCCTCGCGCACGATCCCGTTCGTCTCGAAGGCGATCGGCCGCCCGCTCGCGAAGCTCGCCGCGCTCGTGATGGTGGGCCGCACGCTCGATGAACTCGGCTTTACCGAAGAGATCTGGCCGCGCCACTGTTCGGTCAAGGAAGCCGTCTTCCCGTTCGTGAAGTTTCCCGGTGCGGATACGTTGCTCGGCCCGGAGATGAAGAGCACCGGTGAAGTCATGGGTATCGATTCCGATTTTGGTCGCGCGTTTGCAAAGGCGCAGATCCAGGCGGGCAACAGCCTCCCCACGAGCGGGAGCTTGTTGGTGTCGGTGAGGTCGGAGGACCGCGAGCCGATCTGCGAAGCGATCCGCGAACTCGCGGCGCGCGGTTTCAAAGTGCTCGCGACGCCCGGTACCGCGGATTTCTTGAACGAAAAGGGAATTTCCGCGGAATCGGTGCCGAAGGTGGGGCAGGGTCATCCGGATGTCGTCGAGCGGATCGAGTCCGGCGACGTCGACCTCGTGATCAACACGGTCGATTCCGAGCCGATCTCGATCCGCGATTCAGCATCGATCCGGCGCTCCGCGCTGCTGCGCGGGATCCCCTACTGCACGACGGTCGCGGCCGCGCGAGCGTCCACGGGCGCGATCGTCGCGCTGCAAACCGAGTCGATCGGCGTGCGCGCCCTGCAAGAAATCCACCGCAGCAATTAGGCGCGTGACTCCACCCTCGAGTCACGCGGCGACACCAGGGAAGCGAAGCTCTGCCGGCGAGGCGCGTGACTTCCGCGCGGAGTCGCGCTTGGGTTCCCCCGTCAGCAGACGAGATCCGCGGCGAGCGTTCGGCCGACGACGGAACGCGCCGTCCGCTACCTTGGTCCGGTCGCGCGCGAGGTATCCGAGGTGGCTGAAGGCCGATTCCAATCTGCGATCGCCGCGCTGCTGCGACCGCTCGAATTCGCGGCGCGCGACGGGTTTGCGCAGCTCGGCCGCGTGCGCGATCTCGAGCGCACGGTTTCGCAGGCGGCCGAAGCCGCAGCCGAACTCGCGATCCCACCCGAAGCGAAGGCAGATCTGAAGCGGATCGCGAAGTCGTTCGCGGCCGGCGGCGAAGCAGACCTCGAGCCTCGCGTGAGCGCGGCGATCGAGGCGCTGCGCACGTTCGCCGATCCGAGCTGGTCGGAGCAGCAGCTCGCGCATTCGACCGTGATCCTGCCCGGTCTGGGTCCGAAGCGCGCCGAGAAACTGGCGCGGCGCGGCCTGGCTTCGGTTGCGGATCTGCTCTTCCAGCTTCCCGTGCGCTACGACGATCGGCGCAGCCTGCAGTCGGTCGGCAGCCTCGAAGTCGGCCGCCGCGCGACGTTCGTGGCGCGCGTGCTCGGCTGCGCGTTTTCCGCGCAGCGCGGCCGCTTTCGCGGGCGCGTCTTCGAGGCGCTCGTCGGAGACGACAGCGGAACCATCAGCCTCAAGTGGTTTCGCGGCGGAGATTCGATCGCGAAGCAAGTCAAGAAGGACGCGCTGCTGTTGATCACGGGTGACGTCAAGCGCTACCGCTTCGACAAAGAGCTCGCGCACCCCGAAATTTCCGTGCTCGCGGACGCGACGTGCGCGCATGACGCGGTCGGCGAGCTGCGCAGTCTGACACCCGAATACGCGACGCCCGAGGGCATCCACCCGCGCGGACTGCGGCGAGCGGTCGCGGCGGCGGTCGAGCGCTATTCGGACCTGGTCACGGGTCATCTGCCCGCGGATCTCGTCGCGAAGCTCGAGCTGCCGTCACCCGGTGAAGCGCTGCGCGCGCTGCATGCTCCTCCAGTCGACGTCGACGCCGCGCAACTCGCTGCGGGCGCGACGCCCGCGCGCGCGCGGCTCGTGCTCGAGGAGCTTTACCTACTCGAACTTGGTCTCGCGCTGCGCGGCAGCCAGCGCGCCGCGGAACCCGGAACGCCGATCGCGCGCGGCCGGCGCTGCGCGGCTGCGGCAGCCGCGCTGCCGTTTGCGCTCACGGCCGCGCAGCAGCGCGCGCTCGGCGAGATCCTCGCGGACCTCGCGCGCGCACATCCGATGAATCGGCTGCTCGAGGGTGACGTCGGCTGTGGCAAGACAGTCGTCGCGTACCTTGCGGCGGTGGCGGTCGCGGAGAGCGGTTGTCAGAGCGCGCTGATGGCGCCGACCGAACTGCTCGCCGAGCAACACGAAGCGACGCTGTGCGCGCTCGCGCGCGCGACGGGAGACGCGGGCGGGCTGCGCATCGCGCGCCTGGCGGCGTCGGTTCCAAGCGACGAAGCCGCGCGCATCCGCCGCGCGCTCGCCGCGGGCGAGATCGACTTCGCGATCGGCACCCACGCGCTGATCCAGCAAGCCGTCGATTTCCGCGCGCTCGCGTTCGCGGTGATCGACGAACAGCACCGCTTCGGCGTCGCGCAGCGCGCCGCGCTCGCCGCCAAGGCCGCGCACGGCAACCCGCCACACATGCTCGTGATGACCGCAACACCGATCCCGCGCACGCTCGCGCTCACCCTGTATGGGGACCTCGATCTCTCCGTGATCGACGAGCTTCCGCCGGGTCGCTCGCCGACGAAGACACTCGTATTCCGCGCGGGCGAGGGCCAGCAGATCGCGGATCTGCTGCGCGAGACCACCGCGCGCGGCGAGCAGGTCTACGTCGTGTATCCGCTCGTCGCCGAGAGCGAGAAGATCGACCTGCGCGCGGCCAGCGAATCCGCCGAGAAGATCCGCGCGGCGTTTCCGAAGCTGAACGTCGACCTCGTCCACGGCCAGCTCGATGCCGCCGCGCGCAACGCCGCGATGGCGCGCTTCGCGTCGGGAGTAACCCAGGTGCTCGTCTCCACGACGGTGATCGAAGTCGGCGTCGATGTCGCGAACGCGAGCCTGATGATCGTCGAACACGCCGAGCGCTTCGGCCTCGCACAACTCCACCAGCTGCGGGGCAGGGTGGGGCGCGGCCGCGCGCCAGGAACCTGCGCGCTCGTCGTGCGCGGATTCGGCGAAGACAGCGAAGCGCGCGTGCGCGCGCTGCTCGAAACGACCGACGGCTTCGCGATCGCTGAAGCCGATCTCAAGATCCGCGGCCCCGGCGAATTCCTCGGCACCCGCCAACACGGCCATCTCCCCGACCTGCGCATCGCCGACCTGAGCCGCGACGCGCGCCAGATCGCGATCGCGCGCGAGGCCGCGCTCAAAACCGTCCGGCGCGACCCACATCTGCGTTCGAACGCCTCCCTGGCGCGCGCCGTCCAGGCCCGCTGGGGCAGCCGCCTGTCGTTGATCGGCGTCGGCTGACCAAAGAAACGGGGATGTTGGTGAAGGACCACCAACGCTCCCCTCAAAGTCCCAGCCACGGTTCGATACACCCTTGTGTCTCAAGTGAAGATTTACCAGTGTCCCCATCTCTGATACGCTGCGTGTCGCTCGATTCAAGAGCTGTTATCGAGCGCCAGAGGCTGTCATGATCTTCCGCGGAACGCGGTTGCTTCGGTGGGCGCTAAAGTGGACAGCGCGAAGCCTGCGCGAGCGCTGCCTGCGTGGCTGGATCTGCAGCGCGCTGTCGTGCGCCCTCGTGGCGAACTCGCAGGCCGCGTCGCCCGATCCGCTGGCCGTGTCGTTCGGCACGATGCCCGCGCTCGAGAATGTCCGGATGTCGCCGGACGGCTCGAAGGTCTCGCTGCTCAAGATGCATCCCGACGGCTTGCCGATCCTGATGGTCCTGGACCTCGAGAAGGGAAGCGCCAATCTCGCGCTCGCGAGCACACCCGACGGCTTCGACATCCAATGGTGCGGCTGGGCGAACAACGAGCGGTTGCTTTGCGGCTTCATGGCCATCACGGGAGGCTGGACGCTGTATGCGGTAACGCGCCTCGTCGCCGTCAACGCGGATGGTTCCGAGATGAGAGTGCTCTTGCAGCACAAGAAGTCGCGGCAATTCGATCAGTTCCAGGACGGCATCGTCGATTGGCTGGTCGATGATCCGAGGCGCGTGCTGGTGTTAGAGGGGGTCGACAAGGGTGTCGTGTTGAAATCCCTCGACATCTATACGGGCGCTACGGATAGCGCGATCGAGAAGCTGCTCGGTGGTGGTGGCTGGATGACCGATGGACGCGGAACTGCACGCCTCTTTCTCTACACCGGAAAATACGATAATCGCTGGCGTTTTCGGCGCTCGGGCGAGACTGAGTGGCGCGATCTCCACGAGTGGAAGCGAACCGACGTTCATCACAGCTACGACCCGGTTGGCTTTGGAGAGGACCCCGATCGGCTGCTCGTTTTCAAGCCGCACGACGGACGCGTGGCACTGTGGTCCGTGGACCTCAAGGGAGAGAAGCAGGACGAGGTCATCTTTTCGCATCCGGAAGTCGACCTCGACGGCGTCCTGACGATCGGGAAGTTCGAGCGCATCGTCGCGGTCGGGTATTCGACGGACCGCCCGCACCTGCATTTCTTCGATCGGGCGGCGTCTGATGTGAGCGAGAAGTTATCGGCGCATTTCGCCGACAAGATCGTCGCGGTGATCGACGAGAGCTGGGACCGTCGCTACTACATCGTTTTCGTAGGAAGCGATCGCGATGCCGGCGCCTATTATCGCTTCGATGTCCAGCAGAACCAATTGCTGCAGATCTCCCCCCAATATCCGCTGCTCGAGTCGCGATCGCTCGCCCCAATCAAGGCGATCCGCTATCCGGCGCGCGACGGAGCGGAGATCCCGGCCTACCTGACGCTTCCGGTCGGCGCGGACCGCCCGTTCCCGGCGGTGATCCTTCCCCATGGCGGCCCGGAAAGCCGCGACTACTGGGGGTTCGATTGGCTGCCGCAGTTCATGGCTGCGAAGGGATACGCGGTCTTGCAGAGCAACTACCGCGGATCTACCGGGTACGGTGAAGATTGGGCGGGAGAGGGCGGCTTTCGCGCTTGGCGAACCGTGGTCAACGATCTGACGGACGGCGTTGCGTACCTCGTGAGTCAAGGAATCGCCGATCCCGCGCGGATCTGCGCTGTCGGCTGGAGCTACGGGGGCTATGCGGCGCTGATGAGTGGAATCGAGGAGCCCGATCGCTACCGCTGTATCGTGAGCATTGCAGGTGTGACCGATCTTCAGATGCTGCTCGACGATGCCCGCTTCTTCACGAATCGAAAGGAGGAGCAGGCGTTCATCGGCCGAGATTCGGACGTGGTCAAGATGGGTTCGCCGGCCAAACGAGCAGCCGAAATCCGCGCTCCCGTGCTGCTATTTCACGGTGATCGGGATATCAACGTTCCAATCGATCACAGCAAGAAGATGGCCAAGGCACTCGAGCGAAAGAAGAAGTCAGTCGAGTTCATCGAGTACGAAAACGTCGAGCATCAGATCGCGCGCGACCGCTACCGCGTGGACATGCTCGATCGGATCGGCGCGTTCCTCGACGCCCACATCGGCCGGCGACCGCCGAGCGATGCCGGCAGCGGGGACGTCGGCAGAGCGTCACCCCCGAATCCGCCGCCCACGAATTGACGCCGAGCGAATACGGGGGTGAGACTTCACAAACGTTCCGTCGAAGGTGCTTCTGGTGGCCAACTTGATCCGCGGCCGCGGGCGCGTGACAATGGGCGAGGCAGCGGGGCGGGGCGGCCGAGGCGGGCGCGCGCAGCCCGGCCGCGCGTCGAGAGCCCAGGAGGTTGCAATGAAGACGGACGAGTGCGTGTTGTTCAGCGGCGCCGCGAACGGCGCGGAGTCCGCGTTCGGCGCGGCCGCGGAAAAGCGCGGCATCGACGAGGTCAACTTCACCTTCGAGGGCCACAAAGACGCGCGCAGCCGCGGCATCCGCGTGCTGACCCACGAGGAGCTCAAGCACGGTGACGTGAGCCTCGCCTACGTGAGCAACCTGATGCACCGGCGCTATCGCGACACGCCGCTGTTCAAGAAGGTGCTGCAGAGCATCTGGCATCAGGTCAACAGCGGCCAGGAAATCTACGTGATAGGCAAGATCCTCGACGACAAGACCGTCAAGGGCGGGACGGGTTGGGGGGCCGAGTTCGCGAAGCTCTGCAACAAGCCGCTCTACGTGTTCGATCAGGCACAGAACGGTTGGTTCCACTGGACGGGCGGCAGCTGGGAATCCGATCCCGCGCCGGTCATCACGCACCCGCACTTCACGGGCACGGGCACGCGTTTCATCGAGGCGAATGGTCGCGACGCGATCGAGGCGTTGTTCGACCGATCTTTTCAGTAACGCCGCCCAGTAAGTCACGCCACGAAGAGACGCGCGGGAGAGGTGGTGGATCTTCACCAACTCCTCCGCGATTTCGGGCTCAGAAAAGGCGCCGCTCGATGTACTGATCGACTGTGATGTCGAGCTTCGCGGCTTCCTTCAGGAAGTAGGCGCGCGAGTCGGCTTCGAGCACCTCGGGCGGGAAGACGCCCTTCTGGCTGACTTTGCCGTTGACGAGCATCTTCACGAATAGCGACGCGCTCTGGCCCGTGAAGTAGGACTCGTGGCTGATGCGCGCCTTGGCGAACGACTCGCGCAGGCCCGGCACGTTCACGTAGTTGTCGACGCGCAGCTTTTCGCCGTCTTTCAGGCCGTCGACCCGAACCAGGAACACGCCTTCTTCGACTTCGATGCCCGCGTCGATCACTTCGCGGATTTCCTGCTCGTACTTCGGGGCGGGCGGAGCGAGCTTGGAGATCAGCCGCATCGGCACGATCTTCACACCGTCGACCTCGAGCGGCTCCGACGAGAGCAGCCCCATTTCCCAGAAGCGCTTGGCGAGGTCGCAACCCGGTCCGCCGTAGCGGAAATAGATGTTCTTCGCGCCCTTCAAGTACTTGTCGGCGAGCAGGCCCATCGTCGCGGTCTCTTCGTGGTGGTGGTCGCACATCAGGCGCTTGCCGAGCCCGCGAAAGTCGACCCACGCGGGGCGGTTGAACGGCGGCACGAGCTTGAACTTGCCGTTTTCGTAGTTGACGGGCGGGTCGGCCATGTCCTGGAAGGCGGTGTCGGGCGACCACCAGAATGGGATGAAGCGCGTGGTCCAGACGCCCTCGTAGACGTTGATCTCGATGGTGTCGACGCTGTCGAGCTGTTCGCAGGCTTCGCGCGCGACGACGTTCGCCACTCCCGGCGCGGAGCCGCAGCCGATCAACGCGGTCAGGCCTGCCTTTTTGAACTCTGCGTCGCGCGCGAGCTGGATCCGCACGCCGTTGATCCAGTCGTCGTTCGCGTCCGCGCACGACGCCATGTCGAGGTAGCCCGCGCGCGCCTGGAGGGCGGCGTCCATCACGCGCATGTTGAAGCTCGGCGGCAGGCCGTTCACGATCAGCTCGCAGCCCTTCGCGGCGGCGGCGATGTTCGCGACTTCGCGCGCGTCGACCCGGACGGCCTTCGCCTTCGGCAGCGACTTCTCGAGCGCCTCCGCGGCGCGCGTGTCGTAGTCCGCGCAGACGATCTCTTCGACGCCCGACTCTGCCTGCATCCGCTTCGCGATGGTGCTTCCCTGGGCGCCCGTACCCATGATCATGATCTTCCGCATGACTCGTTCCTCGAGAGTGGGGTGAATGGACCGTCGTCCGGCGCGCCAGCATACAGCGATCACGTCCGCGTGTCTGCAACGCAGTCCGCCGGGCTCGAAGCTCGCGCTCGCTGTTGTGCGGTCGGGTCGGCTTCAGTTCGCGCCACGGCGCGCCGATCTCCCCCAAATGAAGATCCCGTCGCTCCCGCGCGCACTCGCGGTGCTGGCCTGCGCGGTCGGCGCCTCGGGCTGCATTTCGAACGACGGCACCCCCGTGCTGGTCGACTTCGCAGCCCTCGAGGTCTGGTCCGGCGAGGGCATGTTGATGGAAGTCTCGCCCGACCAGAGCCAGTGCCGGGTCATCGTCCGCGACGAATACCTGATGGTGCGCGACCGCTGGGTGCCGTGCATCCACGTCCACCCGCGCCGGGTGCGCTGAAGCGCGCCTCGTCGGGCGCGCGGATGGCCGCTGCGACCCCCTAGCGCTGGGACTCGCGCGCCAAAAACGCCAACCGCTACTGGACGATCGAAGGCTGGACGCCTAGTTTCCCGCGGCCCGTAACTGCCCCGTTAGATTCGCTTCGCGCACCCCCCCGGGGGACTTCCCCGCCAGCGTGCGCCGCCTCGTCCGCCGCGGTGTGGACGTCGCGAGTCCGCTCATGGAGACATCGAAATGCTTTTCATCGCCTGCGTGGCTTCGATCCTCGCCCTCGCCATGGGAGCTTGGCTCTACCGCGCCGTGATCTCGGCGCCGACTTCCACCCCGCGCGCAAACGAGATCGCGGCTGCGATCAGCACAGGGGCGTCCGCGTTCCTGAATCGCCAGTACCGGACGGTTGCCATGGTCGGCCTACCCATCTTCTTTGCGCTCGGCGTGCTGCTCGGCTGGTGGTACGCGGCCGGCTTCGCGCTCGGCGCGCTCGCGAGCGCGGGCGCCGGCTTCGTCGGCATGAACGTCTCGGTGCGCGCGAACGTGCGCGTCGCGCAGGCGGCGAAGAGCGGTTTCAGCCCGGCCTTCAATCTGGCCTTCGAGGGCGGAGCCGTGACGGGATTGATGGTGATTGGTGCCGGCATGCTGTCGCTGGTGGTTGTCGTGTGGCTGATGCACGCCATGGGTTATTCGAAACCAGATGCGCTGATCGGGCTCGCATTCGGTGGCTCGCTGATCTCGGTTTTCGCGCGCCTCGGCGGCGGCATCTTCACCAAGGGCGCCGACGTCGGCGCCGACCTCGTCGGCAAGGTCGAGGCCAACATCCCGGAAGACGACCCGCGCAATCCCGCGGTGATCGCCGACAACGTGGGCGACAACGTGGGCGACTGCGCGGGCATGGCGGCCGACCTGTTCGAGACCTTCTGCGTGACGGCGGCGGCCGCGATGCTGCTCGCCCACATCGTCTTCCCGGGAAACGAAAATATGTTCCTCTACCCGTTGTTGGTGGGCGCAGCGGGCATCATCGGAACCCTCGTCTCGCTGCGCTTCGTGACGATCGACGAGCCGGCGCCCGGCCAGCAGCCCGCGGTGATGCGCGCGATGTACTTCGGCCTCGGCATTGCGACCGCAGTGATGCTGGGCGTGTTGCTGCTCGCGAATCTCTTCGTCGAATTTCCCGGGATCGACGCCCAGGGCGTTTCGCTCGGCGGTGTCAGCCTCTGGTTCTGCGCTGCGCTCGGCGGTGTGGTGACGGCCGCGATGATGTGGATCACGGACGTCTACACGGGAGACGGCTCGAGGTTCGTCGACCGGATCGCCAAGGCGAGCCAGGGCGGCCACGGCACCAACGTGATCAGCGGTCTCGCGGTCGGCATGCAGGCGACGGTCTGGCCGGTGCTCGTGATCGTCGCGGCGATCGTGATCACCTACTGGCTTTCGGGCCTCTATGGGGTTTCGATCGCGGCGATGAGCATGCTCTCGCTCGCGGGCATCGTGGTTTCGATCGACGCCTACGGGCCGATCACCGACAACGCGGGCGGCATCGCCCAGATGGCCGAACTCGGCGACGAGGTGCGCCATGTCACGGACCCGCTCGACGCGTTCGGCAACACCACCAAGGCGGTCACCAAGGGCTACGCGATCGCATCCGCGGGACTCGCGGCGGTGGTGCTCTTTGCGACCTACATCGCAGACCTGCGCGCGCTGGGCATCGAAGCGGATTTCGATCTGTCGAATACGCAGGTGCTCGCGGGGCTGTTCATCGGATCCATGATTCCGTTCATCTTTGCTTCGCTCGCGATGAACGCGGTCAGCGTCGCGGGCGGCAAGGTCGTCGACGAAGTGCGCCGACAGTTCCGCGAGATCCCAGGGATCATGGCGGGCACGGGCAAGCCCGACTATCGCACCTGTGTGGACATCGTGACCCAGGAGGCGCTGCGCCAGATGATCGCGCCCGCGCTGATCCCCGCGGTGATTCCGATCGTCGTAGGGCTGCTGCTCGGGCCCGCGGCCCTCGGCGGCTTGTTGATCGGCTCGATCGCCACGGGAGTCTGCGTCGCGCTCTCGATGACCACCGGCGGCGCGGCCTGGGACAATGCCAAGAAGTTCATCGAGATGGGCCAGTACGGCGGCAAGGGGTCGGAGGCCCACAAGGCCGCCGTCACCGGCGACACGGTCGGCGATCCCTACAAAGACACAGCGGGACCCGCGATCAATCCGATGCTCAAGTTGCTGAATGTCGTAGCGCTGCTGATCATTCCGTTTTTCGCATAGGGCATTCGAAGGAGGCGGGCGCTGGCGGGAGATTCCGGCCGAGCGTTGCAGAGTCCGGTCTTCGAGTGCGCGCTCGTGCCCCAGCTCGATCGATACAGCGAATTGCGTCGCGCAGATCTGCCTCGCGCGCGGTGGGTGCGCGCCGCCTCGTCGGCGCGCAGCTCGCGCTGATCGCCGGAGTGGCGCTCAGCGTCGCGCTGTTTCTGGCTCTGGGTCGGCGGCTCGAGGAGGCCTCGTCTGGTTGACGGCGCTTGCTTGCCCGCGGCTATTTTCTTCAATAATCTTGCATAATTAGCGCGCAGCCGGAGCGCCTCGCCGAGTTTGTCCGGCCAGCACCCGCGGCCGTACACCGGCGAGCCTCGGGCGATTCGGGTCATTCGAGAATTCGCAGAGTTCGCAGAGTTCGCAGAGTTCGCAGAGTTCGCAGAATTCGCAGAATGGGAGCACTGCAGTGGCACACGAGAAAGGCGTAGGCGTCGGCCTGATCGGCTTCGGGACGATCGGCACCGGGGTGGTCAAGGTGTTGCAGCGCAATGCGGACGTGATCGAGCGGCGTCTCGGTTTCCCGCTGCAGCTGATCCGAGTCGCGGATCTCGATCTCGCAAGGGATCGCGGTGTCGGCCTCGCGGGCGTTCGCTTCGATTCCGATTCCGACGCGCTGATCGAGGACCCGGCTGTCGACATCGTGATCGAGTTGATCGGCGGTTACGAGGTCGCCAAGCGCATCATCTTGCGCTCGATCGAAGCCGGCAAGCACGTCGTTACGGCCAACAAGGCGCTGCTCGCGCTGCACGGGAAGGAGATCTTCGACGCCGCGAGAAAACGCGGCGTCGATGTCGCGTTCGAGGCGAGCGTCGCCGGAGGCATTCCGATCCTGCGCTCGCTGCGCGAGGGGCTCGCCGCCAATCACATCGAGAGCGTGTACGGGATCATCAACGGCACCACCAACTACGTGCTCACACAAATGGAAGCGACCGGTGAGCCCTTCGACAGAGTGGTCCGGCGCGCGCAGGAACTCGGTTTTGCGGAAGCGGATCCAAGTTTCGATCTCGACGGAGTGGACGCGGCCCACAAGCTCACGCTGCTCGTCGCGATGGCGTTTGGCGCAGAACTCACCTACAAGGAGGTCTCGACGGAAGGCATTCGCGGGCTCGCGCCGGTCGACTTCTCGGCCGCCGCGGACTTCGGCTACCGGATCAAGTTGCTCGGCATCGCGAAGGCGCACCGGGAAGCGCAGGGCGAGACTTCGATCGAGGCGCGCGTGCATCCGACCCTGATCCCGAAATCGAGCCTGCTCGCCCATGTCGATGGCGCGATGAACGCGGTCGCAGTCGTCGGCGATGCGGTCGGACCGACACTGTTCTACGGCGCGGGTGCGGGTGAGCTCCCGACCGCGAGCGCGGTGGTCGGCGACCTGATCGAGATCGCGCGCGAAGTGCGCCGTGGCAGCTCGGGCCGCGTCGCTCCGCTCTCCTATCTGGCGCATGAGCTGGTTTCGCGGCCGATCCTCCCGCTCGGAGATCTCGTCGGCCGCGCGTATCTGCGCTTTTCGGCGCTCGATCGCCCGGGCGTGCTCTCGCACATCACGGGAATACTCGGCGACCACGAGATCGGCATCGAGGCGGTGAGCCAGACCGGGCAGGGCGGGCGCAGCGCGTCCGTACCGGTGCTGATGCAGACCCATCCCGTGCGCGAATCCGCGCTGCGCGAGGCGCTCGAAGCAATCGAGCGGCTGCCGGATCTCACCGCGCCCACCCGTCTGATCCGGATCGAAGAGGGGATGTAGCGATGCCCAAGCCGTTGGCGCCGCGGGCCTGGTTCCAGAGCATTCGCGATCCGCAGGAGCGCTACGAACTCGATGAGATCGTCTACCAGGCCAAGGACGGCGCGCTGCTCGAGGTGGTGCACGACCTAGCTGCGCTGCGCGTGAAGTCCGCCGAGGAGTGGAAGGCGTTGTTCAAAGCGCGCAGCCACGCAACCGAGTGGCCGTTCGGTTCGGGGGTCTGGGGCAAGAAGGAGTGGGTGCTTCCCGATATCGCGGACGAAAACGTCGTCTCGATGTACGAGGGCAACTCGAACCTGTTCTGGGCGGAGCGCTACGGCAAGCGCGAACTCGGCCTCAGCGAGCTCTGGATCAAGCAGTGCGGCAACAGCCATACCGGTTCGTTCAAGGACCTCGGGATGACGGTGCTCGTCTCGATGGTCAAGGAATTGCTGCAGCGCGGAAAACAGATCCCCGCGATTGCGTGCGCGTCCACGGGGGATACTTCGGCCGCGCTCGCCGCATATGCGGCCGCAGCCGGCATTCCGGCGATCGTCTTCTTGCCGAAGGGAAAGGTCTCGGTCGCGCAGTTGATCCAACCCGTCGCCAATGGCGCGATCGTATTTGCGCTCGACACGGATTTCGACGGTTGCATGCAGATCGTGAAGCAGGTCGCGGAAAACGACGGAGTCTACCTCGCGAATTCGATGAACAGCCTGCGGATCGAAGGCCAGAAGACGGTCGCTATCGAGATCGTCCAGCAAAGTGACTGGAAGGTGCCGGATTGGATCGTGATCCCGGGCGGAAACCTCGGCAACGTGTCGGCCCTCGCCAAGGGTTTCGACATGCTGCTCGATCTCGGGCTGGTCGACCGCAAACCGCGGATCGTGTGCGCGCAGGCCGCTGCCGCGAATCCGCTCTACCTTTCCTACCAGCGCAATTTCGAGGTCTTCGAGCCGATTGCCGCGCGCCCGACGCTCGCGTCCGCGATCCAGATCGGCAATCCGGTTTCGATCGAAAAGGCGATCGACGCACTGCGGCGCTACGGCGGGATCGTCGAACAGGCGAGCGAGTCCGAAATCGCCGACGCGTGTGCGCGCGCGGACCGAACGGGCCTGTTCAACTGCCCGCACACCGGGGTCGCGCTGGCCGCGTTGGAAAAACTCGTGAAGGGCGGTGTGATCGGCCGGGATCAGTACGTCGTCGTCGTTTCCACCGCGCACGGGCTCAAATTCGTCGAGCAGAAGGTAAAGTACCACCGGATGGAACTCGCAGGCGTCGAGTCGGTACACGCCAATCCGCCGATCGAGTTGCCCGCCCACTACGAGACGGTGCGCGACGAGATGCTTCGGCAGGTCGAACGGCGAAGCGCGGGCTGAGAGGTCGATGTTTACCGGCATCATCGAGAGCATTGGGACCGTCGCCGCGATCGAGACGGCAGACGATCTGACGCGTCTGGTGGTCGACGCGGCGCCGATCTGCGACGGAGTGGAGCTCGGGGACAGTATCGCGGTGAACGGCGGTTGTCTGACCGTGACGTCGTTACGCGATGGGCGCTTCGGCTTCGAGCTGGTTCGCGAGACGCTTGCGCGAACCTCGCTCGGCGATCTGAAGCTCGGCTCCCGGGTCAATCTCGAGCGCGCGCTTCGCGCGGGCGATCGGTTCGACGGACATCTCGTCCAGGGGCACGTGGATGGCGTCGGAACGCTGCGCGAGCGGATCTGCGACGGCCATGACGTGCGACTCCGGATCGATTGCGCGCCCGAGATCGCCGATTCGGTGGTCGAGAAGGGGTCGATTG
Organism: uncultured Spirochaetales bacterium; assembly: GCA_964494795.1. Lineage (GTDB taxonomy): Bacteria > Myxococcota_A > UBA9160 > UBA9160 > SMWR01 > JACZVU01. The sequence continues at coordinate 42,315 of CAZBSV010000054.1, forward strand.
CCGTGGACGGCGTATCGCTGACCGTCGCTTGTCTGACGCCGACCGGATTCGAGGTCGCGCTGATTCCCCACACGTTGGACGTCACGACGCTGCGCGATCGGCAACCTCGGGACCGGGTGAATCTGGAAGCGGATGTTTTGGGGAAATACGTGAAGCGTTACCTCGAACGCATGCTTCCACCGAATGACGCCGCGCCTCGTTAGCGTTCTCGCGCTGCTTTTCGTCTGGCACGCGTCCGCCGACGAGCCGGCGCGCGTTGGCGACTGGCAGGCCACGCTCGAGGGTGTGGTTCCGGCCGTCGTCGTGCTGCGCGTGCAGGTCCCGCGCTCCTTCGACACCCAGACGGCCGCCTACGAGATGGCCACCGGCTTCGTGATCGACGCCGAGCAGGGCATCATTCTCACCAATCGACACGTCGTGAATCCGGGGCCCGCGGTCGCCGAGGCCGTGTTCTTGAATCACGAAGAAGTCGAAGTGCGCGCGGTCTACCGCGATCCCGTACACGATTTCGGCTTCTATCTCTACGACCCGAAAGACGTCGAGTTCATGCAGCCCGGCGAACTGCTGTTGGTTCCCGAGCACGCGCGGGTCGGCACCGAGATCCGCGTGGTGGGAAACGACGCGGGCGAGAAGCTCTCGATCCTCGCGGGAACGCTCGCGCGACTCGATCGGGATGCGCCCTACTACGGCAGCAACGCCTACAACGACTTCAACACCTTCTACTATCAAGCCGCCTCCGGAACCTCCGGGGGATCGTCGGGTTCGCCGGTGGTCGACGTCCACGGTCACGCCGTGGCGCTCAACGCGGGCGGCAACCGGGTCGCGTCGTCGAGCTACTACCTGCCGCTCGATCGGGTCGTGCGCGCGCTCCAGTACGTCCAGCGGGGCGAAGCCGTTCCGCGCGGATCCATTGGCAGCGTGTTCGAGCGGCGCCCCTACGACGAACTGCGCCGACTTGGACTGCGCGCCCCGGTGGAAGCCGAGATCCGCCGGAAATTTCCCGAGACTACGGGCATGCTCGTGGTCGCCGAGGTGCAGCGCGGTGGGCCCGCGGACGGCGCGCTCGAGG
>CAZBSV010000055.1:0-2389 GCA_964494795.1 uncultured Spirochaetales bacterium
CGGGGCGGAGCTGCGCGAGGCGCAGCAGAAAGGGGGAGGGTCGTGACCAAGGCAGACATCGTGGAACACATCTACGAGCGCGTCGGCTTTTCGAAGAAGGAGTCGGCCGAGCTGGTCGAGCGCGTCTTCGACATAATCAAGGACACACTGGCGCGCGGCGAGAAGGTCAAGATCTCCGGCTTCGGCAACTTCGTGGTGCGCGAGAAGAACGCACGCAAGGGCCGCAACCCGCAGACGGGCGAGGAGATCCGCCTCGACGCGCGGCGGGTGCTCACCTTCAAGCCCAGCCTGGTGCTGAAGACGGTCCTCAACGACGAGGAGATCGAGCCGCCGCGCCGCGCGGGCAGCCTCTAGCGCGGGTGAGTGCTAAAACAGCCGGCACGAGCAGCTGCACAGGGGGGAGCGATGGCGGACAAGTCTCGCAAGCGGCCCGCGGCCGACGACGGCGACGAGGGCAAGCGCTACTACCGCATCGGCGAGGTCAGTCGCATCACGGACGTCAAGGCCTACGTACTCCGCTACTGGGAGTCCGAATTTCGCTGGATGGCGCCGCAGAAGTCGCGATCGAAGCAGCGCCTCTACCGGCGCCGCGACATCGACATGATCCTGCTGATCAAGAAGCTGCTCTACGAACAGCGCTTCACGATCGCGGGCGCGCGCAAGAAGCTGCGCGAATTCGGCGCGGGGCGCGCCCTCGAATCGGGAAACCTCGCGATCGAAACCGATCACCGCTCCCGCTATCTCAAGATCCGCTCCGAACTCGAATCGATCCGCGCAATGCTCTAAGCGCCGAAGAATCGATCAGGGTCTTGGCTCTAAGCGCCGAAAGATCGCTTACGGCCTTTCGCTGCGCGGCAGCTCGAAGCAGACACCCGCAACCAGTCCGAGCCAGATGGGGCCCGATCGCTGGAAGCGCAGCGCCTTCGCGGCGCCTTCCGTCTCGATCTCGACCTCGGCTTCGTGGATCTCGATGCGGTCGTCCATCTCCCCGACGCCGCGCACGTTCGGAATTGGATCGAAGCCCTTGCGCAGGTAGACGCCCGACACGGACTTGGCGCTGATCGGCGGAAGCGTCGGGTCGTTGAGTTCCGGGTGCGCGACGTTGGTAGCCGGATCGTCCGGCGCGCCGAGCACGTAGACGTCCTCGTGACCGCGGCGGCGCGCGGAACCCTTCGCGGGTTCGAGCCGGAATTCGCGGCCGCACGCGCCGTGCAGACCGAGATACAGGGGATCGTCGGAAGCCGCCATCCGACTGTCGCCAATCTTGAGCCTCACGCGAATCCGAACCAGCTTGCCCGCCAAGTCGTGTCCTCCCCGTGCCGCCGTGCCGCCGCGCCGCCGCGCGGCTCGACGCGATCGAGCGTCGTGCCCGGGCCAGCGGGCGCAAGGGTAGGGGCGTTTCGGCCGAAGGGTCAAGCCGGCAGCCGTCGCGCGAACATCGGCTGGGCGGTCTGGCCAAATCGGTTTGCGAGCCCGACATTGTCCCGCATCCGGTCGGAACCGTGGGAGGCGCAATGCCGGAGCGGTCCAGAGAGAACATCAGCTTCGATCCGTTTGCGATTTCGCCGGATCCGAAGGTCTACGTGCCGCGCCCCGCGACCGAGGCCGCGCGCAACGATCTGCTGCGTTCGCTGTCGAATCCCGCGAAGACCGCCGCGCTGATCGGTCCGCCTGGGCTCGGCAAGACCCTGCTGCTGCAGTTGATCGCGCGCGACGTCCCCGAGGAAATGCAGCCCATCTACATCCCGTATGCGTCGCTCCCGCCCGACGATCTTTGCGCTTGGGCGCTCGGATCGCTCGGCTCCCCGACCAGCGAGAATCCAATCGGTGATTTGACGGCGCTCATCGGAGCGCTGCGCGCGCGGCGTTCGGTGCTGCTGCTGCTGATCGACGACGCCGGCGCGATGCCGATCGCAACCGCGCGCTGGGCCGGCGAGTTCTTGAGGAGCGCCGCGGGTGGTTTGCGCTTGGCGCTCGCCGCCTCCAACGACGCGAGCGGAAACCGCAGCATCGCGGCGATCGGTTCGAACTTCGACATCGCGCATCTGCGCGATCCGATGAGCGAGAGCGAAACGCGAAACTACATCCAGGGACGGCTCGCGATCGCGCGCGCTCCCGCGTCGATCCGCGCGCGCTTCGATACGCGAACGGTCGCCGAGCTGCATCGGGTGTCGGCGGGGATTCCGAGGCGCCTGAACGCCGCCGCCGCGGCGCTGCTACAAGAAGCGCCCGACACGAGCGCCGCGGAACCGGGCGCGAGCCCGCCAGCCTTTGGCTCCGTCGGAGAAGCGGCGGAGACTGCCGCCGCGCCGGCCCGTCCCGCCGAGACGAGCGCGCCGCCGGGTGCGGCAGACGGCACGCGGGGTGCGTCGAGCGACGAGCGTCGCGT
>CAZBSV010000056.1:0-1980 GCA_964494795.1 uncultured Spirochaetales bacterium
GCGGACGTCGAAGCTCGGCCGCTGCGAGCCCTCGAAGCAGGCGGCGAAGAGCGTCTGCATACGCCGTCCACTATGGCCGAAACGTCATGATCGGCCCAGCGCGAAATGTTGGTGAAACCTTGAGCCTGCCATGCTCCGCTAGGCGTCCCAGCGGGGCCTCGAACTCGTGCGTTTCAACAACTACCGGGGTGCGGCTCTTTCCGAGCGTGATCATGCTGCCTTGTCGTAGTTTCGCCGGGTTTCCTGCTGCTCGTGGAAGCGCCAGTAGTCATCCCAGTCGCCGCTGGAGTGAAGCGCTCGCAGTTTGAGCACGGCTTCCGCACCTTGCAGCCCCCAGCGGGCGCCAGTGATGCCGAGTCGGTCCTGGATGAGATGGCGACAGGCGCCTTCGATGACGCCAGTGGCGATGGGGAAGCCCTTCGCGAGGAAAGCCGGGTAGTCCATCATGGCCTTGCGGCGCTCGAAGTACTTCAGGCAGGTGTCGACTGGTTTGCGCTGTTTTCCCTTCAGCCCGCGTTGCGCGACGGAGCGCTGGATGTCGGCGATCACGTTCTCGACCGGGCCGGTGAGCAGTTTCCTCAGGAAGCGCTGCACCCAGGCCTCGGTCTTGTGCGGGTCCTTGCCGTTGAGCGCGAAACCGGCGAGCCAGAGGTAATGAAGCACGTGGATGATGTCGAGCACGAGGGTCAGACTGCGCTGGTGGCGCCGTGCCTCGCCGTAGATCGCCGTCTCCTGGCTCTCGTCACCGTCGACCAGCGCGACGGCTGTTCGGACGCGGTCTGGGTCGCGTCGATCAGCTTCGTCGAACATCTCGGCAATGCCCTGGGCCTCGCTCTTCTCTGCGCTCGCCCACACTCGTTTGTTCAAGGGGCGCGGCGCCGGCTTCGCCTTCTTGCGCTTGTTCGGCTTCCGGGTGAGGGCTCCCGGACGAAGCTTGTCGAGGATGTCCTTGGCCGTCCGGACGTGCGGCTCCTGCTCCCACACGGCGGTGACAATGGCCATGCGCTTGTCGTGGCGGCGTGCCGGCTTCTTCGCCATGGGGTCGCCCTTGACCGCCGTGGCTGCCTCCGCCTCGGCCGCCTTGCGTGTCGCCTCCCGTAGCGCCTCGGGTCGCATCGTGATGCCCGTGCCGTCGCTGGACATCGCCAGCAGCGCATCGTCGCCCAGAGTGTCGTTGGCGGGCTGCGCCCGCTGTTCGTAGAACACCTCGAAATCCTGCGCAGCGCGGACGGCAAGCTGTTCGGCCTGCCGCTTGGGCACGTGACCACCGGTGCGCTGATCGATCTGCTGCACGACCCCCTCCCATGCACCACGACGCGCTTCGTCGGCCACTCTCTCTCGCAGCGGGTGCGAGTACAGGTCTGCTTTCGGCAGGTTGAGCTGCTCGTCCATCGGAAATCGCGCCGCCTTCTCGCCCGGCGCCTTGATGCCAAAGCGCCGGACCACCAGGCGGCCTACCTGCGTTTCGAGCTCCCGATCTCGAGCGCGTACCTCGACACCCCGCTCGCGACGGGTGCCGGCATAGTGTGCTCGCTCGCGCTCGAACAGCAGATCGAGCCGGGCTTGCACGAGTTGGCGCATCAGCTCCGTGCCCTGCTCGATCACGGCTCTCTCCGTCTCCGCCTGCGCTACTGTCGCTGTGTCGCGCAGCGCATCAACCATGCTCTCGAACTCGTCGCGCGCCGACGAAAAGGGGTCGCCTGCGCCATCGGATCGTGCTTTTCTCGCCATCGTGAGGCTCCTGGTTTTGGGCTTGTTTCGCAACTTTCCGATACCAGGAGCCCGCATTCTTCCCGCAGCCCCATTCCACCGTCTGCCTCGAGAATGGACCTACACGCGGGCAGATGGACCTACACGGTCAGGCGCTCCGCGTACCGCTCGGATGGAGCCGCACCCTCACTACTGTCGACGAGGTGTTCTGGAACATCACGTTCAACGCGGGCATCGGCGAACGCATCGGTGGCCGGCTACAGGTGCAGA
>CAZBSV010000057.1:0-2864 GCA_964494795.1 uncultured Spirochaetales bacterium
AATCTGTGGAGCCCAGATACGCGACAACCCGAGCGCTGAAGCTCAGCGTCGGGTTGTCCGGTGGTGCAGCTCGCGCGGCTCGCGGTTAGCGGCGGCGGCCACCCCAAGCCAGGCCGGTGAGGCCCAGCGAGAGCAGTCCGAACGTCGCGGGCTCCGGAACCACGGTGGCCGTCCAGTTGGCGGTGTTGCCGCCCGCATCGGCGATGGTCGCGGTCAGGTCCGACCCACCGAAGATGTCGAAGGTCGCGGTGACCTGCGAACCCGCGATGCCCCCGCCGGTGACCAATCGATTGTTGTCGTCGAGATCGATCGTGAAGCTAAAGGTTTCGCCGGCGTTGAAGTCCGTGAACGTCATCGTGAGCGAATCGCCGGTAATGGACTGCCCGGTAAATCCGGTCGCCGCAGCCTGGCCGACATTGGCAACGAACGCGTAACCGGGAGCAATCACCGCACCCGTGGGGTCCCATGTCGTGGCCGCGTTCGCTGCGAGCGTGAGATTGATGACCACAGTCAGGATGTTCGCATCCGAAAGTGCGGAGTTCGTCAGCGACAGGCTGTCGCCCGGCGCGGTTGCGTCGCTGCCCGAGCCGTCGTCCGCAAAGGTTCCGGAGTGTGAGAGCGTCGCAGCTTGCACCGGCGCGGAAAGCGAAAGGCCAAGTGCGAGAAGACAGCCAGTCGATCGAAGGAGGGATTGTTTCGTCATTTTGGTTTCGGTTCCTATTCCAGTTGGTGTGGCCAAGACCAGTTGGTGTGGCCAAGAGTCCGTTGTTTCCCCCACGTGCTTACCCTCATCGGTGAGAGACCCCAGCGCCTTAAGCGATTGATTGAAAAAACTTTTCCCGCTCCCACTGAAGTTTTCCGAGCGCGCCGAATCGCGCATGCTGGTAAAATTGAGTCCGCGATTCGGCAACCCGCAGGACGCGCAGCAAGGTGCTGAAAATCGGTAGGATCACCCGCATTCAGGCCAGATCCGCAGCCGCGGACCTGCGACGAGGAGGGCCAAGGCGATGGAAATTTTCCGCGAATACGCGATCGAGGCCGCGCACCGGCTCCCCCGGATGCCAGAAGGCCACAAGTGCTTTCGGCTGCACGGCCATTCCTTCCGGGTCGAACTCTGGGTCGAGGGCGAGCCCGACGCCGAGAGCGGGATGCTCGTGGATTTCTTCGAGCTGGACCGGGCCTTCCAGCCGACCTTCGATCAGCTCGACCACCACTACTTGAACGAGATCGGCGGGCTGGAGAACCCCACCAGCGAAAATCTCGCGCGCTGGCTGTGGGAGCGGATGGCGCCCGCGATCTCGGGCTTGTCCCGAGTGGTGGTTCGAGAGACCTGCGATACCGGCTGCGTCTACCGCGGAAAGCGCTGATCCGGGCCAAAGACGCCCTCGAGCACCTGCCGCAGTACGCCAAGTAATTCGGTTTCGCTGTGCGCGGCGTCCTTGAAATAGCCGGTGTAGACCGCGACGTAGTCGCGCTCCGGATTGATCAGGAGCCCCTGCCCCGCCCAGCCTCCTTTGTAGAAGTCGTTGTTGTCGAATACGAGATCCCACTGATAGACGTTGTGCTTTACACCGGGCAGCGCCGGTGGTCCGAAGCGCGAACGCGCCAGGAGTTCCGGTCGCCCACCGTGCAGGATGACGTCGAGGTAGCGCTCCGAAACGATCTTCTGATCGCTGACGACCTGGTAGCTCGGAGTGAACAGCAAGCCGAAACGAGCGACGTCGCGCAGATTCGCGGACAATCCCCCCGGCGTGAGCGGTACGCCATAGCGGCCCGCGAAGATCGCGCCATCGGCTTCCGCTCCGATCTTCGACCAGATCTCGCGCGTCAGGACGTCTTGAAATGGCATCCCGGTGACTTTCTCCACCAGCCAGCCGAGCAGGAAGGTGTTGACGCCCGAATAGTCGTAGCCGGTTCCGGGTTCCGCCCAGTACCCGTAATCGAATTCGATCAGCATGTCGTACGGGTTGTCGGGGCTGGTCGCGGTTCGGAAGCCGTCGCCCAGCGAGGTCTCGAATCGGTAATAGCAGGCCTCGAAATTCTCGTAATCGTCCGAGCAGTCCAGGCCCGACGCCATGTCCAGCACATCGCGCACGCGGATCCCGGCCAGTTGCGAATCTTTCAATTCCGGAATGTAGAAATCGATCGGCTTGCCGACGTCCACCAAGCCCCGATCTTCCAGGATCGCGACGATCGTCGACACGAAGATCTTGGTCACCGACCAATAGATTGGTTTTTGGTACGGCTGCATGCGCGGGTACGCTTCGAACACGATCTCGCCCTTGTGGAGGATCACGAGCCCCATCGTGGTCGAATCTTCGCTGCGCAGAAAATCCGCAAAGCGCTGTCTTCCAGCTGGGGACTCGACCGGGTAGTCGGCGATTTCGTGCATTGCGCGCGTGCGAAGCGGAGCGACCGGGCCTGCGCGATAGAGGATCACGCTCGGATAGAGCTGCTGGAGGTTCTTGAAGTACCAGGCCTGCTGCTCGCCGACGACATCCCACCAGGCCGTGTTCAAACCCGGCAGGGTTCGCTGCCAGCGAAACGTTTCTTCGACGCTGGAAGCGGGCTCGAAGGGTTTTTCCTGCGCGGCGAATTCCGCGTTGACGCAGCTCGTCGCGAGCGCGGCGCCAAGCCCCGCATAGATAGCCGTACGGCGCTTCATCAAGTCCTCCCATGGCCTTCGCGCCGGAGTATCCTGGGACGAGCTAGCTTCCGCCATCGGCCCGACCCGACCGGCATGCGGAGCGTCGACCGGGATGCGGAGCGCCGATCTGGTTGCGGGGTGCGGAGCGCCGGTTGGTCGCGAGGGCACACTAGCTTGGACGCGAGGGCACACGGGATGGACGCGAGAGCACACGGGA
>CAZBSV010000058.1:0-2649 GCA_964494795.1 uncultured Spirochaetales bacterium
GGATCCCGCTCAAAGCCCATGTCGCGGGATCCCCTCCCGTCTCCCGCTCCTTGCCGACGTTTTCTTTGGATCAAGAAAACCATCGGGCACGCAGGGAAGTGCACTTCATCATCCCGTCCACCGGGGGCGAGGGGGAGGGGCTATCGGGCGACATGGTGTTTGAGCCCGATGGCCCCTCCCCCTCGATCCCGCGCGCAACCACCTCGATTCAAGTCGTTGCCGCTAGGCGGACGGCGCGCCGCTCACATGAGCTTTCACCCGAAGCGCGACGAAGCTCAGTTGGGATTCGCGAACGAGCGAGGCGACTGCTGAGGGTCGCGCGCGCCTCGACTCCGCGCCTCCGACAGCTTTTCGAGCGCCGCATCCGTGGCGTGTTCGAATTTTGCGAGAGTTTCCGCCAGGCACAACTCGTTGTGCGCTGCTGATACGAACCACGACCCGTGGAAATCGGCATCACACAAGATTCCGAAGCCGTGAAGCCGCGGCGCGAGGTCGCCACCGAAAGCGCCATCGACTTCTCCGAAATTCCGGCCACCGGTCCGCGCGCTTTCACCAAAGCAAAGTCCGATCATGGACGGCGGTCCGACGATCGTGTGGGGGATTCCGCGACGAGAAAGGACCTGGCTCATCCCTTCGCGCATCCGCCAACCGTATTTTGCGATTCGCTCGATCACATCGGAGCCGTCGAGAATTTCCAGGGTCTTGTCGGCTGCCGCGAGTGACACCGGATGCGCGGCGTAGTTTCTCCCGTGCGCCACCTGCTTGCCAATCTTGCGCATGATCTCCTCGCGGCCGGCGAGCGCTGCGATCGGAAATCCATTGGCCATCGAGGGCCCAAAGGTACAGAGATCGGCGTGCACGCCCAGGACTTCCTGGGCACCACCACGAGCCACGCGAAATCCTGTCGTGACTTCGTCGAAGATCAGGACGACCTCGTATCGATCGCAGAGCGCGCGGATCTCGCCGAGATACTCGGCATCCAACGACAGCGGCGCACGGCTGCTCGGAATCGGCTCGATCAACAAGGCGCCAATCTGGTCGCCGTGGCTGCGTAATAGATCCTCGAAGCCATTGGCGTCGTTGCGCGGTACGAAATGGACCAGGGAATCGAGCGGGCCGCGAACGCGGGAAGCAGCGGGCGTCGGATTCGGATCCGCAGACACATTTGTGGGAATCGCCTCCAAGAAGGGAGCGCCTAACAATTCGTGGCATCCGCCCGTGACGACTGCGATTGCATGCTTGCCTGTATAGGCGCGCGCCAACCGCAATGCATCCACGGCCGCTTCGGCTCCGGAATTCGCAAAGCGCACGAGTTCGGCGGCGGGCACCATCCGAGCGATCCGGTCCGCAACGATGAATTCGAGTTCGGTCGCAAGCGCAAAAACGCCGCCGAGTTCGATGCCCGCGCGCGCCGCTTTGGTGACGCGCGGATCCGCGTAGCCCAGGATCACCTGGCCACCAGCGAGCCGGTAATCGATGTACTCGTTGTCGTCGATGTCCCAGAGGCGCGCTCCACTCGCGCGCTTGACGTAGAAGGTGCGGTCGTCGCCCCAGTAGCCAGCGTCCGAAGCGACACCGAGCGGCAGGCGCTCGAGGGCGAGCTCGAAGTGGAGGTTGGATCGCTTCAGGGTCCGCCGCATAAACCCGCAAACCTCCGACTTCACTTCTGCGCATCTTCGCCCAGTGAAGCCCCGTTCGTCAACATTTTTTTGCTGAATGTTCAGCCAGTAAAATTTGTTAATTGCTTGAAATAGAAGGAGATTCTGTGCTTTCATAGGACCCGATCAACCGGCAAATAGGAAGAGCTATGTCGGAGAGTCAGCTCCAGGGCCCGCCGCTCAGCCGGGCGGAGGGGAAACAGCGGAGCCGCCAGAAGCTCATCACCGCGACGATCAATTCGATCGCGAAGCGCGGCTTCGCGGATACCACACTCGCGCGGGTCGCCGAAGGCGCGGGCCTCTCCCGAGGCATCGTGAACTTTCACTTCCGTACCAAGGAAGCGCTCTTCCTGGAAACCTTGAGATTCATGTCGCGCGAGTACCGGGAGCACTGGCTGCGCGCCTTCGATCAGGCGGGCCCCAGCGCCGCGGAAAAACTCGAGGCCGTGCTGGGGATCGACTTCGAACCACCGATCAGCAACCGCAACCGCATCGCGGTCTGGTTCGCGTTCTACGGCGAGGCAAAGTCCCGCCCGACCTACATGTCCGCCTGCACGGAAATCGACCAGATCACCTTCAATGCCGTCGGCGAACTGTGCCGAACGCTGATCGAAGAAGCGGGTTACGAGGATCGCGACCCGGAACTCATCGCCCTCGGACTCAGCTCACTCGTCGAAGGACTCTGGCTGGACTTGCTCGTCAACCCGCACACCGTCGACCTCGAAAAGTCGAAAAAGACCATGAGCGCCTATTTGACCGCGCTGTTCCCCAAACACTTCCCGATCGTCCGACGCGCTGGCGACTGACCCCCACAGATCAAGCGAGCGCTTGTCCTGTGATTCTCCCGGTGCGAGAGCCGCATTTCGCGTCACGTACTGGCGGACTGGCGGCGACTGTCTGAAGGAGCGGGAGACGGGAGGGGATCCCGCTCAAAGCCCATGTCGCGGGATCCCCTCCCGTCTCCCGCTCCTTGCCGACGTTTTCTTTGGAT
>CAZBSV010000059.1:0-2563 GCA_964494795.1 uncultured Spirochaetales bacterium
GGATCCCGCTCAAAGCCCATGTCGCGGGATCCCCTCCCGTCTCCCGCTCCTTGCCGACGTTTTCTTTGGATCAAGAAAACCATCGGGCACGCAGGGAAGTGCACTTCATCATCCCGTCCACCGGGGGCGAGGGGGAGGGGCGATCGGGCGACATGGTGTTTGAGCCCGCTGGCCCCTCCCCCTCGGGCCCGCGCAATCACTTCGATTCGAGTCGATCGAACGGATCAGTTGCGCGCGACGAACGGGCGGCGACTGTCTGAAGGAGCGGGAGACGGGAGGGGATCCCGCTCAAAGCCCATGTCGCGGGATCCCCTCCCGTCTCCCGCTCCTTGCCGACGTTTTCTTTGAATCAAAAAAACCAATCGGGCACGAGGCAGAGCGCACTTCATCATCCAGCCCACCGGGGGCGAGGGGGAGGGGCGATCGGGCGACATGGTGTTTGAGCCCGCTGACCACTCTCCCCCGGGCCCGCGCAATCCCGGCGTTTCGAGTCGCTGAAGCCGATTGCCCGGCTTGCCGGTTCTCGAACGCGATCTGCGCGTTCATGCGCGCTTTACAGCCCGTTTCACGGCTTGCGTGATGCGCGCCACGGATTTTGGCTCCCGCGATCCGTAGGTTGAATAGCGGAGGCAAGTCCTCCGCACGCCGTGCACGGGGTGGAGCCGCCGTTCGTCGCTCCGGAAGTCCCGAAGTGACAAGCTCTCTGTCAGGACGCTTGGCTCCGCCCCGTTGCGCGGCAATCGATCGAGCGGCGAAACCCATTCGACCGGGGCCGCCCGCTTTCGAACTGCGTATACTCGCGCCTCGATGGCCGAAGTCTCGACCGATCCGCTGACGCCCATCGCGTTTCTCGAGCGCAGCGTCCGCGTGTTTCCGGACAAGATCGCGGTCGTCTACGGCGATCGGCGCTGGACGTACGCGCAGTTCGCCGAGCGCGTCGGCCGTTTTGCGGGAGCACTGAAGCGCGCGGGTGTCGCGCCCGGGGATCGGGTCGCGATTCTCGCGCCCAATGTCCCCGAAGTGCTCGAGGCCCATTTCGCGGTGCTGCGGGCCGGAGCGGTCCTCGTCGTCATCAACACCCGCCTCAACGCTTCCGAAGTCGGTTACATCCTCAATCACTCGGGCGCCAAAGTCGTGATTGCAGATGTCGACCTCGCCGCGCAGGTCGTCGATGCACCCGACCGGCTCCACGCCAATCCGCTGCTCGTGAATCTCGAAGACTCGGTCGCGGGGTTGCTGGGGTCGCCGATGGACGGGCCGAGCTTCGAGCAGTTCGTGGCGGGAGCGGATGTCGTGCCGATCGAGGGCTCGATCGACGACGAGCAGTCGCTGACCTCGATCAACTACACGTCCGGAACGACCGGCCGGCCCAAGGGTGTCATGTACACCCACCGCGGCGCGGCGCTCAACGCGCTCGCCGAGATCATCGTTCATAAACTCGAGCGGGATTCCGCGTTTCTCTGGACGTTGCCGCTGTTTCACTGCAACGGTTGGTGCTTTCCGTGGGCGGTGACGGCCGTCGGCGGAACCCACGTGCTGCTGCGTTCGATCGATCCGGCCAGGATGATCGAATTGATCCGCAGCGAGAAAATAACGCACTTCAACGGAGCGCCGACCGTATTGTTGATGCTCGCGGAGGCGCCCGCAGCGCGGGGCATCCGCTTCGATCCTCCGGTACGCGTCGCGACCGGCGGCTCGCCGCCATCTCCGACGCTGCTCGGGAGGCTCGAAGAACTCGGCGTGAGCGTCATTCACCTCTACGGACTCACGGAGACGTACGGGCCCCACGTCTACTGTGAGCTGCAGCCGGAGTGGGAGAACCTAGACGTCGCGGCCCGCGCCAAGCTGATGTCGCGCCAGGGTGTTCCCTACCACACCGTGACCCATCTTCGCGTCGCGGACGACGCGATGCGCGACGTGCCCGCCGACGGCGAAACCATCGGCGAGGTGATGATGCGCGGCAATAACGTCATGAAGGGCTACTTCGACGACCCCGAGGCCACCGCGGAGGCGTTTTCGGGCGGTTGGTTCCACTCGGGAGATCTCGGTGTCGTCCACCCAGACGGCTATATCGAGCTGCGCGATCGCAAGAAGGACATCATCATCAGCGGTGGCGAAAACATCTCGACCATCGAGGTGGAACACACGATCGTCCAGCACCCCGCGGTCCTCGAATGCGCGGTCGTCGCGACACCGCACGAAAAATGGGGGGAGGTTCCAAAGGCCTTCGTCTCGCTCCGAACCGGAGCCGCGGTCAGCGAGCAGGAACTCATCGACTTCTGCCGCGAGCGCCTCGCGCATTTCAAATGCCCGAAGTTCGTGGAGTTCGCGGAGCTGCCGAAGACTTCGACCGGCAAGATCCAAAAGTTCGTGTTGCGCAGCCGCGAGTTCGCGGGTTTCAGTAAGCGAATCGGTTGAACAGAGGCTCTGGCGCGCGGGTCCGAGGGGGAGGCGCCATCGGGCTCAAACACCATGTCGCCCGATGGCGCCTCCCCCCCGCACCCGGCGGCTAGTTTGCGAGGTGAGCGTCGGCGCGTGCACGACGGTCTTTTTCGATTCGAAG
>CAZBSV010000060.1:0-5650 GCA_964494795.1 uncultured Spirochaetales bacterium
GCTTCGAATCCGAAAGGGGACGCGCACTGCGCGTGCGCATCGCGAGAGCATGTACGCTTTTCACTGAGGCAGAAATGCCTTCTTCAGGCCTCTAGACCCTCTTTCTCGGCCTTCCAGGCGCTTTTGGCACGCACGCGAATTCCCGCAGAGCCTCATTTTCGTTCTCGATCCCGGCACTCCTGTTCGGCTGATCGCTCCTCTTCGCTGCGGCGGGCTCTCGCCGGAGGCGGCTCAGACGTTGTCGCCTTGCGTCGACGTTCGCGCCACGCCCGCGTTCTGCTGCTGGCCCCAGCGCCAGCCGCGGATTTCGGGCATGTCGTCGCCGTGGCGCCGGATGTACTGCGAGTGCTCGAGCAGCTTGTCGCGGATCGTCTGCTTCGCGTAGGCCGCGCGCGCGCCGAGCTTTGGGACGCGGTCGATCACGTCGCTGACCAGGTGGAAGCGGTCGATGTCGTTCAGCACCGCCATGTCGAAGGGCGTGGTGGTGGTGCCTTCTTCCTTGTAGCCGCGCACGTGGAGATTCGCGTGACCCGTGCGGCGGTAGGTCAGCCGGTGGATCAGCCACGGATAGCCGTGGAACGCGAAGTGCGGGCTGTTGGCGATCACGAGAAAACGTAGAAATCTGGACATCTCGCCGGTGGGAGTAGGGATCGGGGCGTTTTTCTTCGATCCCGATAGCCCTGTTCCTGGCTTCCAGCCAGGAAGGTCCCCCTTCCTGGCGTAACCAGCTCTCGCGTCGCACAGCGGTCGGGGTCAAGGATCGCCGCAGGCGACGAGCGAAGCGAGCTTGTCCTTGACGCCGACCGCTGTGCGACGCACTCCGCGCGGGGTGCGTGGGGGATCACTCTTCACAGGGAGCCCGCTGTTGTGGTATGCGGGAGAGTTTTTCGTGCGGACTGGAGCACCTCTCGAACCGGAGGCGCGCCTCGTGAGGTGCGCTATTGAGCCTGGTCCGCCCGGCGAGGCGTTCAGATTTCTGCGTTTTCTCGTGATCGCCAACAGCGGGCGGAACAACGCGAATGCAGCGATCCGCTTTCCTCACATCTCCCACAGCTAGCGAGTGATCCTCATGCGCTGTACCGGATCAGGCAGGGCATCAATGACGACGATGTCCTCGGGTTGAACCGGGAGGCCGCGAGCGAAGTGGAGAGGGACGATCGTATTGGTAACCAGCAGCCCGCGGATTTTCTCAGGTCCCGAGGTCGAAAGTTCGGTCGCGACGGCTTCGCGATTTTCATTCAGCCAGGCTAGCCGCCGAATGTGCTTGCCGAGCTCGTCCGATTCGTCACCGCGAAACCGATTCAGTTGTTCACCGATTTCTGCGACGGTTCTAGCGGTGCGCAGCCGCTTGCACTCGATCGCAAGGACCTGCCGCTGCATCTGACACCACGCCAGAACGTCTATGTCGCCCAGTTCGGGCGGGCCTCCAAGCGACGATATCTCGACCCTTATCCGGGTCTGCCAGCCGCGGCGCTCCAACGCTTGCGCGACTCTGTCCTCGAACTCCCTCCCGCGTCGGTCATTCGCAGTGCCAATCCAAGACTTCATTGCAGATGAGAAAAAGAACGCCTCAGACAGCTCCCCTGCATACGACCTGTCCACCAGGTATCCGGCTGCTTCATGCAGGGTCGATAGGCCAAACGCGACAAGACCGTTCCCAACGGGCACGATTGGCCGCGAAACGAGGGACAATCGCCGTTGAAATCGCCAGGGCCTCCAATCACGCTCGCTAAAGCCTCCGGTTGGTCGCGTCTCGTCCCATTGCGGCCGTGAGGGAAGCGTCAGGCGGGTAAGCAATCGGCTCGCTCCTTGAGGGCTGAGTCCGGCTGCTTGCAGGAGGGAGGAGATCTCCGCCCCGTCCATGATCCGGACAACCTCCTCCTTTGCAACTGAGTCGTTCTCGAGCGCAGCAATAGCGTCGACGAAGTCGTTGATTCCGACGTCAAACTCTTTCTCGAAGGCAGCCGAGAACTCCGGTCCGATGAGCTTCGCCAAATCGATTGCTTCGCCTTGAGGTCGCGCCTGGAACAAGTTCGAGTAGGACTTCGCAGAGTGCTCGAATCGCTCGAAGGAAAATCGAGCGAAGTACGGTCTTACTACAGATTCCTGGAAATCCGGGAACACTCCGATATCGCGACTGGGCGTTATCACTACGCGTGGGTCAGAGAACTTCTGATACATCGCGTCGCTGAATGTTGCGATCTCGATAAGAAGCGACACCTGCGCCTGCATCCAATCAAAGTCTTCGTCGCTCATGGGGCGCCCACCTTCCGCTGGTGACGTGCAGACCGCCATCTCGACAAGGACCCTGCAACAGAGGCTCGCTTTACTGCGGTCCGAATCGCGCTGAATGACGACTTCGCCGATGCCGCTGTAGAGGGCTTGAAGTGCCTGTGCAGTGCGATTCCATCGTGCCTCGTCTCGCGCTATCGCCTCGATGTTTTCCAGGCAGCGACGAATAAGCGATCGACGATTGATCTGCCCCAACCGCGATCTTGTTCGTTCCCAAATACCTTGAACGACTGAATGCAGGAGTTTCTGACACTTGTTGCCCGTCAATTCGCCGGGCGCGGGGTTCGAGCCCGAGCACCGCGAAACACCGAACTGAGCAAACTGTCGATCCGCCTCTTGAACAAGCCGCATCCGCCGGAGCTCGACGCCAGAGAGCGCCTCATACGGTTTCTGCGCAAGAAGGACGTGAAGGAAGCGGGCTTCGTCCCCCATCGCCTCATTGACGACCGCCTCGATTTGGCCGGCCTTCGTGGGTGTCTGCGTGA
Organism: uncultured Spirochaetales bacterium; assembly: GCA_964494795.1. Taxonomy (GTDB): domain Bacteria; phylum Myxococcota_A; class UBA9160; order UBA9160; family SMWR01; genus JACZVU01. Next base: position 2,778 of record CAZBSV010000060.1, read on the forward strand.
ATTGGAGGAATCCATTCGCCAGCGATGTGATCAGGGTTTTCTCCGCGACGTTCGTCGGGCTCTGCAATGAATGAACGAATCCGCGCGGAATTTTCACCTCGACTCCGACCTGAGTGATCTGCACAGTCGGATGCACGTCGCTGACTACTTCCGAGTCTGCGTGTGACAAATTTGGGTAGGCTTCAAGTCTTAGCCGCACCTCAATGTATCGTGGCGGCGCGGAAGCGAGGGCCGTGAGGTCTGGAGCAAGCTTGCCGAGCCACGACAAGACGCTCTCCCAAACCTTGAAAGCCCAGCTCTTGCCCGTTGGTGGAATAACCCCGGTCAGCGTTAACCACCAGTTGGTCGACGGAGTTTCGATCAAGCCGAGCAGGTTGCCGCGTGCCGCGGCCGCCGGGCTCGCAAACACCGGTAGTGACCGAGCCTCCTCGAATAGCGATTCGGGTTGAAAGTGAACTACTTCAATCCAGCGCTCTGGATGCCCGCGCTCAGCCGCGTGCCCGTCCTCTCCGGCGCGGACCTTGTCGCGAAGGCTACGTACGAAATCATTCGCAAGTGAGATTCCACTGCCAGGGCGAGGCTCGAATTCGCGCGGAACTAGACGATAGGCGTTGGCCTCCCAGTAGGCGAAGGCATTGAGGTCCCCATGCGTAAGGAACCTGACACCAAGTCCCTCAGCGTGGGCGAAGTGCTCCTTCATCTTCCATAACAGAAGGAGGCTGCGAGCCTCGCCACTCGCGATAGTCAACCAATCCGGAAGAGAGAGGACAAAAAGGTTCCATCGCCTGGGCAGGTTGGCGGGAGACGCGAAGGAAAATCCTTGCCCGAGGCCTCCCATGACTACGACCGTGAGCCCTCCAGTGGTGCCCGGGCTCGCGGCGAGGTCATTGGCGCGACTACGGAGGTGCAGGGTCAAGACCTCCTCTCGCGCCTCCTCTTCGCGTCGCACGAGGGAAAATCCTGATGTCGCGATCTCCGATAGGCTGCCGTGAGCGACTACTACATGTGCGAGTTTATCGGTGTCGAACTCGCAGTAAGCCTCATCGATCCAATCTGGTGCGGTCGGCGAGTCTTCAAAGGGATGGGGTTGCGCGCCGAGGCGCTGCAGGCCATCTCCGATTGCGCGAGTTGCCTGATTGGCCCTGAGAGCGGTCTCCATCCGCGGGAGAGCAGCCGAGTCGCAGGCGACCTCGATCGCGAGGCGTCGAATCGCGGGGCTCACGGCGGTGGGAAGCACGAGAAAGAGGCTGTTGCCCTCTCGAATTAGCGGGTGCCGTTCTAGGTACGACGCGCCATGAACCATCTGATTGACGTTCTCCGAGCTGCGGTCAGCGATAAACGGAGTGAGGTCCGCCCAGTTGATGCCGAGCGCGGCGATGTCCTTGCGAGAGAACGACAGGGCGGCGATTCGGCGAGTGAGCTCGCCATCTGACGGGATCTTGAGCGTGCCCTTGGGAATGCCACCGCCGCGCTCGAAGCGACTCAGGCTGAGCCGTCCAGCGACCGCTTCGCCAATTGCGAGAAGCGCAAGAATCGACCGGCAAGTCTCCGGAGGAGTGCTTGCGCCCGCGCTTTGGAAGATCACCCTCAGCACGTCCTGAAGCCAGTATCCGGACGACTCCCAAATGCCCTCAAAGATCCGATGATTCCCCATTGGGCTGACGACGTTTGAGATGAAGACGTCTTCGATCGGGTCTTCGAGGACTTCGAGACCAGTACCGAGTACCTCCCGGTTGAGCACTCGCCTAAGAAGTCTTCGGGTCACCGGAGTGCGCCCGTGGCAATGCGCAGTGCCAAGATGAAGAGCTGCTTCAAGGCGGACTGTGTTCGCGTGGAGGCTTGGGACGGTCAGCAGCGCTGCGGTTGAGCGAACGAAACTCAAGTCGAGCGCGCGAAGCGAGCGGATCAGTCCCGGTGCTGAGTTTCCTGCTGCTCGCAGGTCGATCACGGGCGCGGCCAGGTCGGCGAAGTCTTCGCGTCGCATCGCACCGGAGGACCTCTTGGCGAGCTATCCAGATTGACGTCGAAGCCTAGCGCCTGTGGTTTCAACAGGTAGGAAGAAAAAGCGGCAGATCGACGGCCGATAAAGGTCAAACTGACAAGTCCCGCGGGGAACTGACCCACGGCGGCTGTCTCAGCGCTGCCTTCGCCTCACGAGTGCGAGGAGCGTGATCCCGTGCTGCGCGAGAATCCCAGTCCAGGGTTCGGGGATGACCGCCTGAGCCCCGGCCCCCCCGCGCTACCACCGCTTCACAGAGATTCGAGCGACGGGTCGCCCGCAGTGCGCAGCGGGCAGCGCGGTGGAGCGTGCGCTTTCCCAGGCGGCGATCCGCATCTGTTCCAGTGCCCGTGCGGGCAGTGGAGCGTATGAACCTACCCCGGCGCCGCGTACTGCTCCCGCAGATATCGGGAAAGGTTCAAAAAGCGGGCGCGGCGTGGAACGCCACGAAAAGAGAGCCCGCGCCGAAAACACTCACGCTGCGCATCGGGCCCATCAGCACCGCTGCCACCGCCGGAAGGAACACGAAGCGCAGCAAGGCGGCCGCACGGTTGGCGAATGTTATTGATCCCCTCGACGAATCCGAGTGCGACCTTGTTCTCCGGCTTGCAGTGCGCGGCACTGCCTCCGAGTCGAGGCGCGTGCAGCCAGAAAAGACCGCCCGAATCAAGTGGAGCCCGCAAGTCTGTGACCGGATCTGTCATTCTGCTAGTCCATGCTCACGGTCATGAAGAAGCGAAGCCGTCAGCTCGCCATGAATCTGCGGCCTCCGGCACGTTGGGGAGGGCTGCGTAGCGGCGCCGGCCGCACGGCCGGCCCCCGTCCGTCCGTCCGCCACCGCAGTCTCGAAGCGTTCCCGGGTCGCTCTTCCCCT
>CAZBSV010000061.1:0-14300 GCA_964494795.1 uncultured Spirochaetales bacterium
CTGTACGTGCCCGGAGCGCCGGAAGCCGCGCCCGCTCCCGCTCCCGCTCCCGAGGCGCCGCCCGCGGACACGACGCAGACTGCGGCAGGGTCGCCGCCGATCCCGGTCGAAGCCGCGGCCGCACAGGGCGCGCCCGCGCTCGTCAGCGCGCCGACGACTTACACCGTGCTGCGCGGCGACACGCTCGAGAAGATCGCCGCGCGCACCGGGGTTCCCGAGCGCGAGCTGGTGGCGCGCAACGGCATCCGCAACAAGCACCGGATCGCCGCAGGTCAGACGCTGGTGTTGGGGGACGCTCCCGCGCCTGCGCCGGCGCCTGCTCCTCAGCCGCCAGCGGAGGAGCCCGCCGCCGCGAGCGAGCCCACGAGCGCACAGGAGGCGGCGCCCGCGCCTGCTCAGGCGGCCGCACGGAGCGGCGGCCAATAGCGCCCGGTCGGCTCGCGCCCTACGCGCTCTGCACCACCGTCTCGTCGGGCAGGCGGATCGCGGTCAGCTTGCCGCCGTAGACGGCACCGGTGTCGATCCCGATGCTGAAGGGAGAATTCCAGCGCACCTGGAGATCGGCCGCGGGCGTGTGACCGTAGATGATCGTGATGCCGAGTTTGTGGGGCAGATCGCCGGTCGTGCGGTTCCAGAGCAAATCCTCGACGTCGGTGCGCCGCAGCGCGTACTCGACGTCGGCTTCGCCGAGCGCGGCGTTGCTCAGGCCGGCGTGGACGAAGAGGTAATCTCCTTCGCGGTGGTGGAGCTTGAGCTTGCGAAAAAAAGCCTCGTGGGCCTTCGGGAGCTTGAACTCGGACGGTTCGAGTTCCGATTCGAAGTAGTCGTAGCTGGCCAGCGTCCGGTCGCCGCCGTTCATCAAAAACGCGTCGCCCGCGAAGTACATGCGGTCGTCCCAACCGAGGAAGTCCAGGAACATCGACTCGTGATTGCCGATCAGGAAGATGCAGGTCCGATTCTTCGCGAGTTCGATCAGGAAATCGACCACGCCGCGCGAATCCGGGCCGCGGTCTACGTAATCGCCCATGAAGATCAGCCGGTCAGCGTCGCGTAGTGGCAGGGCCTCGATGAGTTCTTCGAGCGCTTGCCTCTCACCGTGAATGTCGCCAATCGCGTAGAGCACGAGTCCGACCGACCTCCGGAGCCTTAGCGGCGGAACGGACCGCCGATCGGTCGATCCGAACTTCTCCGCACACCAGATACCCGCTCTGGCGTCATCGGCGCAGCATCGGCCACGCTTGATTGCTCGCGCGTCACGCCGCCGCGGCGCCCACGCCGCGCAGCGCCAGTTGCCCGCAGGCGGCGCCGATATCGTCGCCCCTGCTTCGCCGCAGCGTCACCGTCACGCCGGCCCCCGCGAGCACGCGCAAAAAAGCGTCGATCACGGCTTCCGACGGCGGGCGATAGGCGGATTCTGGATGCGGGTTCATCGGAATTAGATTGAGCTTCGACGGAATCCCTCGCAGCAAGGCGGGCAGCCGCCTCGCGTCGTCCAGCGAGTCGTTGACGCCTTCGATCAGCGTGTACTCGAAAAAGACCGGTCGCCGGGAGTTCACATCCCGCAGCTCACGCAGCAGATCCAGTAGTGGGCCGAGCGGGTAGCGTCGATTCAGGGGCACGAGCTGGTCGCGCACGAGGTCGGTCGTCGCGTGCAGCGAAACTGCGAGATTGACTGGGGCGACCGCCAGCAGTTCCTCGATCTTCGGGAGCACGCCGACCGTCGACACCGTCACGCGTCGCGGAGCCATCCCAAACGCCTTGGGGTGAATGAAGACTCGGATCGCTTCGGACACGGCAGCCAGATTGAGCAGAGGCTCTCCCATGCCCATGAACACGATGTTCGTGATCCTTCGAGGCGCGTCGAGGACTTCGCGCATCCGACAGACCTGCTCGACGATTTCGGCAGTCGTCAGGTTTCGGGTGAATCCGAGCGCGCCAGTGGCGCAGAACGTGCAGGCCATCGCGCAACCCACCTGGGTCGAAACGCACAGCGTCGTTCGCGCGGCTTCGGGAATCAGCACGGACTCGATCAGCGCTCCATCGGTGGCGCGCAGAATGGCCTTGACGGTGCCGTCGGTCGAACGGTCGAGGCGCTCGACCGATAGACAGCGAGCCTGCCACTGCTCGTGCAGGCGGTCGCGGAGCGCGCACTCCAGATCTGTCATCTCGCGGAAGTCTTCGACACCGCGCTGATAGATCCAGCCCGCGACCTGGTCGGCGCGATACGCGGGCAAAGCGTCGCCCGCGAAGCGTTCGCGCAGGCGCTCGATCGAGTAGTTCTTGGGATTCGGGCGATCGGACATCGGGGGCAGAGAGTAGGCGCTCGCGGCGCGGACTACGAGGCGGCCCGCGACGCGCGATCCAATCCGTTTGCCGCGATGCTCTTCGGGTTCGCCGCGATGCTCTTCGGGTTTTCCGCGATGCTGCTCGCGCGTCGATGGTGAAAGAAGAAGCACGAGCGTCCCTCGGCGACCCAGGCGCGCTGATACGTAGTCGGCGGCAACTCGGGTCGCTCGGCGAAGTAAGGCGCGGGGGTGTGGGCGTTCTCGAGGAGCGGCTCGGCGTCGAGCGCGAGCCGGATCGCGTGCGCGTAATCGGAGTCGTCCGTCGCGACGTGAAGCGAACCGCCGAGCGTCAAGCGTCGCGCAAGTTCGCGGACGAAGTTCGGCTCGATGAGTCGCCTGCGCCGATGCCGCCGCTTCGGCCAGGGATCCGGAAAATTGATCCAGAACGACTCTACGGTTTCGTTCCCGAATGCTTCCCGGATCGCCCACGCGGCGTCAACGCCGAGCAGCCGCACGTTGCGAAGATCCGAGCGCGAAAGTCGGCGCGCGACCTTGAGCGCCCGCTTGAACGAGCGTTCGACGCCGACGATCGCCAGCTCCGGATCTTGCCGAGCCAGCTCGCTCAGGAATCCTCCGTCGCCGAATCCGATGTCGACGTGCAAGCGCAGCGGCGCGCCATCCGGAAGCCCGAAGAGCGCGGACCAGCCCGACCGATCGATCTCGTCGGGCCAGATCCGCCAATCACTTCCCGGAATTTCTCGATCGATCGTTCGCAACACGTCGAAGCACCGCCCAGTAGAGGCTTGAGGCCAAGAAGAGGCTCGAGGCCAGTAGGGGCTCGAGGCCAAGAAGAGGCTCGAGGTTAGAGGATGTCGTCGGGGTCGAAACCGTGGCGCTGGCTGAGCGTGTCGGTCACGTGGCGGATGATCAGCAACACCGAACGGTCGAACGAAATGTTGTCGACGATCGGAACCTCGAAACGCTCTGCGAGTTCGAGGAAATGATCCTGGATCTGGAGAATCGACTCGAGATTCTCCAAGTAGCGGTGCGGAGGGCGCTGCGTCGCCTCGGCTGCTCGCGATGCGAATCGGCTGCTGAACGCTTCGTCGTCGAGCGTGCCGACGACGAGGAAGATCACGTCCGCGATCTCCGAAAACGCTCCCAGATCGATCAGACCCGGAACGATCGACACGCCATCCATCACGAGGCTCGCATTCTCGTTCACCGCGCGCTCGAGCGAGGCTCGAATTCCCACCGAAACCGTTGCGGCCTGCTCTCGAAAGCCCGCGATGACCCGATCGGCGGTGCGTCCATCGCTGGGTAGCAGCTGATGGGCGTCGTACGACGAACCGTGAATCGCGGGCGCGATCGCCGGCGACAGCATCAGGCGCATGATCTGGCGAATCGAGTCGGTGGAGAGCACCCGGCCGATGCCGAGCCGGTGGGCGACCTCGAGCGCGAGCGAGGTTTTGCCCACGCCCGCAGCACCGCCGAGCAAGATGACGACCGGGCGCTCGGGGTCCTGGTACTTGCGCCAGATCAAGTAGCGCCGTGCGGTCTCGGCACCCATGGACCGGCCCAGCGCCTCGTACGCGAGGCTCCGCAGCTCTCGGCGATCCACCTCGCGCACGCGTCGCTCGACGAGTACCCGAGCGATTTCCCGAGCGACATCGAACGCGTCGTTGGGCTCGATGGCCGCCGCGAGCAGAGACTGCGAGAGGATTCCCTTCGAGAACGGCAGGCCCCGGCCGCGGCCCGTGATGGTGATCTCGTCCGCCGCGAGAGCCGCGCGCTCGACGCGCTCGGCCTGCGGGCCAATGAGTTCCAGAATGGCTTTGCTGAGTTCCTCTTTGGGGACGATCGCGCGACCGCGCAGGCGCTCGTGGATCAGGTCGGCGGTCTGATAAGCCCTCTCGAACGCGATCCCGCGGGCCATCAGCGAGTGGACGATGATGCCGCGCATGAAGGGCCGCCGCTGCGCGCCGTCCTCGACGAGCACGCGATTCGGGTCCGAATCGCCTCTCCAATCGCTCGGGTTGTCGCCGGAATCCGCCATCGGAAGCAAACTAACTCACGGCTCGAAGCACCGCGAATCGGAGCGCGCTGCGCCAAACACCCCTGTTTACGCGGGGGTTTTACCCTAAATCGAAACAATTTCTATACGTTTTGGGTTGACTTCGCAGAGCGCCGCACTCTACGCTGGTGGTTGGAATGGCAGGGGGTTCTTTGAGCGTCTCGGAATCGTCGAGGTGAATTGCGTCGGGGGCCGCTTTCGGACGCGCGATGTCGTGGATTTGCTGAAGATCTCGCGGCGACAGCTGCTCTATTGGTCCCAGACGGGTCTGGTCGAACCGAGCGCAAAGACTCCAGGGGGGCATGGCAGATACACCTTTGAGGACCTGGTGGCCCTCAAAGCGGCAAAACGACTGATCGATTCCGGTGTCTCGGTCCAACGGATCCGCGCTTCCATTGGTGCGTTGCGCAAGATCCTTCCGACCGTGAAACGGCCTCTCGCCGAGCTGGTACTCGTTGCAACGGGCGACTTGGTTCTGGTTTTCCGAGAAGGTGCGGCTTTCGATGCCGTCTCGGGCCAGGAATGGGTGTTCGAAGTCGCGAAGTTTCGCCGCGAAATCGAAGCCTGGCGGCGCTCCGCCGCGACGTTGCCTCCAATGCGAAAAGTCCAGCCCAAAGAGAGATCGGTCCACGATCGGACGGCGTGAAGAATTTGAGACAGCCTTGACCCACTAGGTTCGACCGACCCGCCGGAAAGACGACCGCGCCGCAATGCAACGCGGCTCAGGCCGGATCAACGTCGATGATCGATCGCCAAGCGATCGGCGCATCGCCGTCCGGGGGGGTAGGCCAATGCGGGTCATCGCAATCGTGAATCAAAAGGGTGGTTGCGGAAAAACCACCACCACCGTCAACCTGGCAGCAGCTCTCGCATCCGACGGCGCTCGCGTTCTCGTCGTCGACATCGACCCGCAGGCGCATGCGACGCTCGCGCTGGGGCTCGACCCGGACAAACTCAGCGAAAACCTCTACGAAGTCCTGGCAGAACCCAGCGGTCGCGAGCACTTGTCGAAGGTCATCGTCGACGTGGGCGAAAACCTGGCGATCGCGCCGTCGGGAATCGTGCTCTCGGCCCTGGAGCAGAAACTCGCCAGCGAGCGGGTCGACGCCCGGACGGAGCGTCTCGCCGCGGCCCTCGAAACACTGCCCGAGAGCAGCTACGACTACGCGTTGATCGACTGCCCGCCAAACGTGGGCCTGCTCACCTTCAACGCTCTGCGCGCCGCGAGCGAGGTCATCATCCCGCTCGAAACCAGCCGCTTTGCGATCCACGGCGTCGAGAAACTGCTCGAAACGATCGCACTGCTGACCGAGCGTCTCGGTCACGACCTGACGGTACGGGTCCTCACGACGCTCTACGACGGCCGCACGCGATTTTCTCGCGACACGCTCGCTGAGATCCGCGGGACCTTCAAGGACATGTGTTTCGACACCGTCATTCGGCTCAACGTGAAGTTGCGAGAAGCGGCGAGCCGGGGCCGACCGATCGCGAGCTTCGCCGCATCCGCGAATGGAGCCGTCGACCATGCGGCACTCGCCGTCGAGGTGGAGGCTTCAGCACCCGCGCAGCTCGAGACCTCGCTTGCGGCCAGCCGCGTCCAGCGTTCGCCGCGCGAAATCGTGGTGCGGTTCCGAGATTCGAACGCCAACGACGTGCGGATCGCGGGCGACTTCAACGGCTGGGTTCCCGACAAGGGCGTGCGCTCGTTGATCGAATCCGAGGGGCAGACGAAGATCTGGACCAAGATCCTCAGGCTCCCTCCGGGAACCTACCAGTATCGCTACGTGGTCGACGGGGAATGGCGCGAAGATCCGGAGAATCCCGAGGCCACCTCGAGCGCGGTTGGCGGGCGCAATTCGGTTCTGGTGGTGAGCTGATGGGATGCTAAATACTCGGTCCCGTCGTGCGGCGCGCAGCATCGGTTCCGACCCGGCGGGAGGTGCATAAGCCGCCCTCACATCGCTCGCAGGTTGCCCGCACGTCGCACAAGGTTGCCCGCACGTCGCACAAGCTTGCCCGCACGTCGCACAAGCTTGCCCGTACGTCGCAGACTGGGAATTGGTCCGAGTTGCCGCGAAAACTGGAAGACGTACTCGACTACTTGCTGCCCGGGGGCGGATCGCTCTCCGCGCAAACGTCCGCCGGTGCGCAAACGCACACCAGCGCCCCGCCGGACAGCCATCGGCAGCTAGACGCGCACGCGAATCGGCGCAGCCGCGAGGATCGACCCCCCGCCCTTCCGATCATCGCACTGCCAATCGGGGACGAGGACGTCGTGCACGCGGCGTTCGCGTGGAACCTCGTCGTCGAAGTCGCTCGACTTGGCGCGGCGGCCATCCTGCTCGCACCGGCCGATCATGCCGCCGCGTCGCTCTGGCCGCCGCCAGGGCGCGGCCCGATCGGAGCCAAACTAGAACTCGTGCGCGCGGCGAATCTGCGCGAACTCCATCGCGCCGCGCTCGATCTCGCGGTGTCGAGGGCCCCGGATGCCAACAACGGCGGCCTGATCCTGGCCCGGGTGCCGCCGACCTGGTTGAGCGGAGCGTCCGATGGCCGGGCGCTGCTGCGTTGGGTGCTGCTCTTTGCAACCGCCGAGCCCAGCGGCCTGCGCCACACCTACGGCCTCGCAAAGCGCGTGATCGGCGCCGGGACGACTCCGCGGATCGGCATCACCATCCACGGCGCGCGGCACATCGATCAGGCAAAACGCGCGTTTTCGCGACTCGCCGACACCGCGCTGCGCCATCTCGGCCATTCCATCGTGAGCTACGGGCTTCTCGTGGACGACCTTCACATCTATCGCGCGATCGTCGCGCAGCGCCCGATCGGACTCGAGCACCCGCAATCGCGCGCGGCGCGAGCGCTGCGAGACGTTGCCAGTCTGCTGCTCGGGGACGCGAAGGACTGCGCGCTTGGCTGAATTCAAGCTCACCGAGCCGCCGAGCCGACCCCAGCTGATCGAACAGCTCCGCGTTCGAATCAGCGAAGTCGTTCCCGCGCTGAAGCTGATCGCGGAGGGCGTGCTCGGCGCGGACGCGAACATCGACTTCGTCGGCGTCGAGCCCACGGGCCGGGTGGTGGTCGTGCTGGTTGGCCGGGAAGGCGAAGATCTCGGGCTGATCGGCCGAGCGATCGCGCAGCGCGCCTGGATCGAGCCGAGAATCCGGGACTGGATCCAGCTCGCCCCCAATCTCGGCCTGCGGCCCGGAGCCGGCGCCCGCAGCGTGCTGCTCTGCCCTTCTTTTCGCCACGAGACCGAGGCCGCCGCCGCCGCACTCGGCGAACAGATCATCAGCCTGGTCCGCTATCGCTGCCTGCTCAGCGCGGGCGATCTCGAAATCCTGCTCGAGCCCGTTACGGCTGGCGCCGCGGACCGCCCGACCCCAGCGCGGCCCGACGCGTCTGCGCTTCCGCGCTTTCGGACCGGGCTCAGACACGAGGACCTCGGGCTGACCGCGGAGGAGTACAACGAGTTCGAATGACCCCCGGGGTTCGAATTCGCTGACCCTCCCCGTCAACGGGTGACGATTTTCGACACCCATCCTCGCGCCCGGCCCACCCACGATTCATGGATGGATCCGTCGATGCAGGCAGGCTTCGGAGATGAAGGCTGCGGATGACGCTGTTTCACGCGCGGACGCCGATCTGATCGAGTGGGTCCTCGGCGGCGATCGGGCCTGCTTCTCGATCCTCTACGAGCGCTATTTCGCTCGCGTCTACGGCTTCGTCGATCGGCGCGTGAGCAATCGCGCAGACGCGGAAGAAATCGTCCAAGAAGCCTTCGCCAACATCTTCTGCTGCCTCGATTCGTTCCGCGCCGAGGCGCCGTTTGCGGCCTGGGTGTTCGGCGTCACGCGGCGAACCCTCGCCAATCGCTTCAAGAAGAAGCGACGCGAAACGCTGTGCTTCGAGGAGGAAGACGCGTCGAGCATGCTCGCCAACGCGATCCAGCGCGAGCCGACTCCGCTCGAGCACTACGAGTGTCGCGAGCGAATCGGCCTGCTGGAACGGGCCGCTGCCGACGACCTATCGCCGATCCAGCAGCGATTGTTCGAGATGCATCACCTTCAGCACCGCAGCGTCCAGGAAATCGCCCGCGCGACGAACAAGACTGAAGACTCCGTAAAATCCTACCTGTACCGGGCGCGCCGCACACTGCTCGCGCGCTGAGCGATCCGCGGGATCCCGCGGCGACGTCGAATGCCACGCGCTCACCACGCGCTCACCACGCGCTCAGTGAGGGCTCTGCGAATCCACCAGAACCGGCGCGTTGCGCACCGCCAGCAGGGTTCCACTGACGACCAACAGCGGCATCGCGACGAAATTGAGGCCTGGCGTCGCACAGATCAGGAACGCCGCGCAGCCGAAGCCAGCGGCGACGGGCTTGTTGGCCATCAACCAGTCGCGCTTGCTTCGAAACGAGTAGCGCCGTCGATCGAGCGTGTAGCTCGCGTATTCGAGCGGCAGGAAGAAGATCGCGCATACCACGATCGACGGGCCCGTGACGAGGTGCGCGCCGGGAATCGCGAAGCCCAATACCGAGAGGCCCCCGACCACGCAGAGAAAGAACAGCGCCCGGCGCAGCTCCTCGCGCAGCGCGCGCAGCACATCCGCGCCGCTGTTCAGCAACCCCGATGGCGCGCAGTCCTCGACGGCGCCGGTTTCGATCCGTTCGACGCGACTCGCGAGCACATCGAGAAACGGCGAGGCCAGCACGTTCGCGACGAGAAACGAAATCAGCAGCACGACGCCCGCAATCAACGCGAATACCAGCGCGCCGAGGATCGCCAAGGCGGCCTTCGCGGGTCCGATCCAGAGCCACGCATACCAGCTCGCAGCCTCGGGAGTGGGCGCCCAGAGCGTCGCCCAGGCGTAGAGGCTGGCCGCGTGGGCGATCAACAGCCAGGCTGCGACCCCAAAGGCCAACAGCGAGAGCCCGATCGGTGCTGCCGCTGGCGCCCAGAGCCGCTTTTCGCCCACGAGCAGTCGCCCCCCTTCGACGGGCAAGCAAAATCCATCCAACAGCGATTGCGGTCGCTCCATGCGCGTCTCCGGCGGAGGCGGGGTCACGTCTATACTACAGTCCGGTCCGAGAATCTTCGATTCAGCGCCTGTCGATTACCCATTACAGTGAAACGCGGAGCCTTGATGACGACGTCCCACCTACGCGCGATGGCACTCGGCTTCGGCCTGCTGGCCACGCTCGGCTTCGGCCTGCTGGCCACTACTGGCTGTCAGCAGTTCAGCCCCCAACCCCCGCCCGGCGACGCTTCGGGAGGGCCGGCGGCTTCGGATCCCGCGGCGACCGTCGACGGTCGAACGATCCGCGTGGACGAGCTCGACGCGTACATCAAAGAGCAGCTCTTCGACGAAGCGACGTCGGATCGCGACCCCTCGCAGCTCTACCAGCTGCGCGCGCGCGTGCTCGCGGGAATGATCGACGAGATGATCGTCGAGAAAGCCGCTGCCAGCGCGAACCTCACACCCGACGAATACTTGCAGCAGCAGATCGAAGCCGGGGGCGACGTTCCGGAGCCGGAGATCGCCGCGTTCTACCAGGAGCACATCGACCAGATGGGCGGGCTCGAGCTGGACGCGATGCGGGATCGAATCGCCAGCTACTTGAAGGAGCAGAGGGGCGAAACGATCCTCGCGAATCTCCGCGAACAGGCCGACAGCGCGATCCTGATCGAACCGATCCGCATCCAGGTCGAAGCGATCGGGCCGTCCAAAGGCCCCGACGACGCCGTCGTGACGATCGTCGAATTCAGCGACTTCGAATGCCCGTACTGCCAGCGCGTCGTAGCGACGATCGAACAGGTGCTCGCCAAATACCCGAACCAGGTGCGCTTCGTCTACCGCCATCTCCCGCTGAGCATGCACTCGCGCGCCCGAGCCGCGGCAGAAGCGGCCGCCTGCGCGGGCATTCAGGCAGATTTCTGGGGCTACCACGACCTGATCTTTGCCACTCCGCGCGCGCTTTCGGATGCAGACCTGGAGCGTTATGCGTCCCAACTCGAGCTGGACGTGGCGGCGTTTCGCCAGTGCGTGCAGAACCGGGAGACCCAACAGATCGTCGACGCGGACATCGCGGTCGCGGAGGAAAACCGCATCTCCGGAACGCCTTCGTTCCTGATCAACGGAATTCCGCTGCACGGCGCGCAGAGTCTCGAAGCGTTCTCGGAAGTGATCGACTCCGAGATCGCGCAGAACTCGTCCGCCGCAGAAAGCGCAGCCCGCTGACGGCCTGAATGGCGAAGATCTTCAAGGCATACGACATCCGCGGAATCACGCCTGACGAGCTCGACGCGCAGGCCGCCCATCGCATCGGGCGCGCCACCGCGCGCTTCATCGGGGCGTCCACGCTGGCCGTCGGCCGCGACGCGCGCCGCAGTTCACCCGAGTTGTTCGGGGCGCTCGTGCGCGGCATCCACGACGAAGGAGTCGACGTCGTCGACCTCGGACTCGTCTCGACGCCGATGGTCTACTTCGCGGTGGAGGCGCTGGGCACGGGCGGCGGAATCATGGTCACGGCCTCCCACAATCCCGCCCAGTACAACGGATTCAAGATCTGCCGCGAGCACGCGATCCCGATCGGCGAAGCGAGCGGTTTGCTGGAGATCGAGAAGATCTCGTCGGGCATTGCAGACGAACCAATCCGATCGACGCGCGGGGCGTTGCGCTCCGCGGACGTTCGCGCGCCGTACGTCGACCACGTGCTCTCCGCGGGCCGCGAACGCCCGCGGCTGAAGGTCGCGATCGACTGCGGCAATGGCATGGCGGCGATCGGCCTGGAACCACTGCTGGAACGGCTGAATCTCGAAGTCGAGCGCCTCTACTTCGAGCCCGACGGAAGCTTTCCGAATCACGATGCCGATCCGCTGAAACTCGAGAACCTGCGCGATCTGGTGGCGGCGGTGCGTCGCACGGGGGCCGACTTCGGCGTCGCGTTCGACGGCGACGCGGATCGCGCGGTCATCGTCGATGAAACGGGCGCTCCGATCCCCTCGGATCTGATGACGGGCCTGCTCGCGCGGCGCCAGCTCGAGCGCAATCCAGGCGGGCGCGTCCTCTACGATCTGCGCTCGAGCCGCGCCACCGCGGAGGAAATCGAAGCCGCGGGAGGCGTGGCCGAAATGTCGCGTGTCGGACACTCATTCGTGAAGGCGCAAATGCGCGAAGTGGGCGCCATCTTCGCGGGAGAACTCTCGGGCCACTTCTACTTTCGCTTCTCACCCACGCTGGTCGCCGACGACGGCGTCGCCGCATTCATCGCGGTGCTCGACCTGCTGGGGTCGGCAGATCGCCCCTTGTCCGAACTCGTCGCACCACTGCGGCGCTACGCGGCGAGCGGCGAGATCAATCGACGCGTGGACGGGATCGAGAACCTGCTCGAGGAGATCCGCTTGGAGCACGCGGATGCGCCGGTCGTCTCGCAGCTCGATGGACTGCTGGTCCGCTATCCCGATTGGTGGTTCAACCTGCGGCCGTCCAACACCGAACCCGTGCTGCGGCTCAATCTCGAAGCCGATACCGAAGCGCTGATGGTCGAGAAGCGCGACGCCCTGCTCGCGCGCATCGGCGGCCGGTAGCGGAGGGGAATTCGGACCACCCGCTCGAAAACGCAAAAGTGCGGCTCCGTCGCTGCCACCTCGCACGCCCACGGCCCTCGCGGGCTGACGCCGAACGAATAATTCAGCAAATTTATCGGAATCGGGTGTAGGCTCGGCGAGGAATGCCTGTGTCGGGTGTCGTGGATGAACGCGAGAGATTCAGCAGATTGCGGGTTACGGGCTGCTCGGAACTTGGGGGCTGCGCGGAGCGGAAGGCTCCGCGTGCGCGCAGCCTTGGCGACCCTCGCTGGCGTCGCGCTGGCGACCTCGACCGCAGGCGTGGCCCGGAACGCAGAGCTGACCAGCGCCAACTATCGGTCGATCGGCGGTGCGACCAACGCCGGATCGGCCGCGATGGTCAGTAGCGCTGCGTCCCCGAGCTTCTCCGGCGCCGCAGGTAGCCTGGGGCAGCGCGAGGCCGTCGGGTTGAGCGGCAGCGCGAGCGACCTCGCCACGTCGAGACCGGGCTTCTGGGCCATCGTCGTAGGTGGACTGGCTTCGCTCGATCTCGACGGCGACAACATCCAGAGCTTTCTCGACGATGACGACGACAACGACGGCTTGCCGGACGCGGTCGAGACGAACACCGGCGTGTTCGTGTCGGCGACCAACACGGGAACGAATCCACTGGCCGCAGACACCGACGGCGACGGTGTGAGCGACGCGGACGAGGTCGCCGCGGGCTCGGATCCCAACAATCCTCTGTCGATTCCCCTGGTGCCGACGCTCACGGACTGGGGCAGCACGCTCGCAGTGGTGGCGCTCGCCGCCGCGGCGGCGGCCACTTTGCGCGGGAGGCGTAACAGATGCAGCTCGACCACTTGATTCGAACGCTAGGCCGAACGTGGGCCGCATTTCTCCTTGCCGCGCTGGTCGCACTGGCATCCGCCGCGTCGACCGCCGTGCCCGGCCAGGTCAACTACCAGGGTTTGCTGCTCGACGCAGCCGGAAACCCGATCACAGGCATGGTGGATCTCTCGTTCTCGTTGTTCGCGACCGACAGCGGCGGTACCGCGTCGTGGACCGAGGACCACGACTTCGTCGACGTTCTCGACGGCGTCTACGAGGTGTCGCTCGGTTCGATCGAGCCGCTCACGCCCGCGCTGCTCTCCGGCCCCGCCGCGTATCTCGAGATCCAAGTCGACGGCGAGACCCTCGTGCCCCGCCAGCGCCTGCTCGCCGTGCCGTACGCGATCGTCTCCGAGCAGGCCAACACGCTGGGCGAACTCAGCTCTCTGGCGGCAAGCCAGCTGTATCAGAACTTCGCATTCGATGGAGGCGATCCGCCCAACGACGACCCGCGCGAGGGACTCTCCGATGTCGACCTCGACGGTGTCGCGAACTTCATCGATAGCGACAACGACAGTGACGGGCTGACCGATACAGTAGAACTCGCCCAAGGCTCGGACATCAACCTCGTCACGCCCGTGCTCAAATCGGCCACACCGACAACCGGACGCAGCTGCCAGATCACCAACGTAGTCGTACAGGGCTCGAACTTCGACCCCGGTCTCAGCGTGGATTTCGGAAGCCAGTCTCCAACTCCGACGAACCTGACACCGACGAGCTTCACGGTCGACGTGGGCCCGCAGGCCGTGGGGCCCGCCTCGGTAACCGCGACCAATCCGAACGGCGAGCAGAACACCAAGGCGCTGTTCAGCTTCGTGGCTGTCACACCGACCATCACTTCACTCAGCCCGCCTAGCGCACCGGCCTCCAGTACCACGACCGTCACGGTACGTGGCACCAATTTCGAGCCGGGCCTGAGCGTCGCGTTCGGGACACAAAACCCGACACCCACGAACTTCACGTCGACCCGCTTCGATGTCGTGGTCGGCCCACACCAGGAGGGAGGGGCGACGGTGACGGTGACCAACAACCCCTGTGGTGAGCGGGCCCAGTCCGAGTTCCTTTTCAGCGGGGACGACAAGGTGGCGTTCGTTTCGAGCGCGAAATACAGCAGCAACCTGGGTGGGCTCGCGGGAGCGGACGCGAAATGCAACGCGCTGGCGTCGGCGGCCGCGCTGACCGGCACCTTCCTGGCATGGCTGTCGGACGGGGTGGGGAATCCCGCCTCCCGCTTCACTAGAAACTCCCCCTACGTCTCGGTCAAGGGCGACGTGATCGCGAATGACTGGAACGACCTCACCAACGGTGCGATCAAATTCCCGATTTTTTACTCGGAAACCGGCACCCAGTTCTCCGACTATGTATTCACGAACGTCGCGACGGACGGCACGACCCGGCACGCCACCAATCACTGTCAAGGCTGGACTTCGGTGAATCCCGCTCAGTTTGGCAACCACGGGCAGTCGTACTCGATCGACG
>CAZBSV010000062.1:0-2187 GCA_964494795.1 uncultured Spirochaetales bacterium
TTGGCGGCCGCGACGTTCGCGAAACCGGCGCCGCGGGTCGAGGTCGTCGTGGTCGACAATGATGCCGGAGCGTCGGCGCGCAAGGTCTGCGAACACGCGCGCGATTGGTTTCCCTACGACCTCCACTACGTGGTCGAAAAACGGCGCGGCATCCCGCAAGCGCGAAACACCGCGCTTTCCGTCGCGCTGCCGCTCGCCGATTTCGTCGTGATCAGCGACGACGATGTCGAGCCCACGCCGAATTGGTTGGCGGAACTCCTGCGGGTTCAGAAGCTCTATCGAGCGGACGTCGTGGCCGGTCCGAATCCGCCGCGCTTCCTCGAAAAACCGCCCGCTTGGGCGCTGGAAGGGCGCTTCTTCGAGTGTCCGCGCCGGGCCACGGGAATTCCGATCGACAAAGCTGCGACCCACAACGTTCTCGTACGGCGTGACGCGCTCGAGCGGATGGATCGGCTCTTCGACGAAAGTCTCGGCTTGCAGGGATGCGACGACACGGAATTTTTCCGGCGCATGGCCCAGGAGGGCCACCGGATGGTCTGGGCCGATGACGCGATCGTCTACGAGTGCATTCCGGCTTCGCGAACGACCCTGCGCTGGTTGATCCAGCGCGCCTTCCGCATCGCAAACGGTCTGGGGAGATCCGAACTGCGGCGACTCGAAGGGCTGACACGCAGGCGGGTGTTCGCAAACGGTTTGAAGTGCCTGGCGCGCGGTGTCGCGCATTTCGCGCTTGCGGTTGCGTTGCGGCGAGGCTCGGTAGCGCGCATACACGCACTGCTGAAGCTGGCCTCCGGGGCTGGCTGGCTGGCCGGGCTGTTCGGGGCGCGTTACCGAGAGTACGCGCGCGTCTACGGGAAGTAGGATGCCGGAGTCGGGTTCCAAATTCGGCATCGCCGGGATTCCCTCGCGGCGCGTCAGCGTATGCGTCGCGACTTGCGATCGGCCTCAGGGCCTTGCCAATCTACTCGGCGCGTTCGAGGTTCTCGAATTTCCCGCTGGAGTCACGCTTCAGGTCGTCGTCGTCGACAACAGCTCGGATGGATCGGCGAAAGCGATCTGCGACGAGGTTGTCGAGCGTCACGCCTATCCGCTGCGCTACGTGGTCGAGAAGCGCAGGGGGATCCCATATGCGCGCAACGCCGCACTCGCGGCGGCGCTCGCCGACAGCGATTTCGTGGCATTCATCGATGACGACGAGACTCCGGAACCCGATTGGCTCGCCGAGTTGCTGCGCGTACAGGATTTCTACCGCGCGGACGTGGTCACCGGACCCTGTCTTCCGCGATTCCTCGAAGCGCCGCCACGCTGGATCGTCGACGGCGGTTTTCACGAGAGGCAACGGCATCCGACCGGAACGCGTCGCCACGTGGCTTTCACCCACAACGCACTCGTGCGCGCGGCGGTCTTCGAGAGCGTCGATCACTGCTTCGACGAGTCGATGGCACTCAATGGAGGAGACGACGGAGAATTCTTTGCGCGCGTCTTTGCCGCGGGATTTCAGATCATCTGGGCCGACAACGCGATCGTTCACGAGAGCGTTCCCGCATCTCGGTTGACGCTGCGCTGGCTGCTTCAACGCGGTTTCCGGGTCGGAACTTCGTCCGCCTGGGTGCAGTTGAAGCACCATTCCAGCACGCTGCTTCGCCTGTGGGCGCACGGCGTCTATTGCATGGTTCGGGGCATGCTGCTCGCGCTTTCGCTCCCGCTGCGGGGTCGCGCGACCGCCATCAAGGGCTTGCAGTTGTTCAGCTACGGACTCGGTCGCATTGCGGGGTCCCGCGGCTACCTCCACCAGGAGTACCGGGTAGTCCACGGTACTTGAGCTTCGCCGTGCAACGCCTCTCCGTGCGAATGGCCTAATGCGTTCGCGGTCCCGTCGGGGCCTGGGCCTCATCGCGTACTTCGCCGTTTGGGGACGCGCTGCGCGCGGATGCACGCGCGGCCCAGGGTGCAACGCCGGTGCGTGGCCAGTTCGAATCCATACCCAACAGATCTGCGACGACCGCCGAAACGCCCCGCAACTCGGGGTGGCCACTCGCCCTGCCGCGCGGAACGCCGCGGCCCGCCGCCACGAACATCGCGTGGCGCGAATGCTCCATGGCCGTTCGAATCCCATGGTCCGACATCACGATGAAGATGTCGTCCTCGTCGAGCAGGTTGTGGACTTCGCCGAGCCGCGTATCGATG
>CAZBSV010000063.1:0-4863 GCA_964494795.1 uncultured Spirochaetales bacterium
GGTGTCCGAAATAGTCGGCCACGGTGGGTGCGCGACTGCGGCGCAAATAAACTCAAAAAAACAGTGCACCAAGCATGTAGCCGGTTACGGAAATGCCGGGGAAAAGCAAATAAGCGCCAAACTGGCCATCGTAGGTAAACGGTAAGCGCTTCGCGAACCCCGTGTTTCGGATGACGTAGAACGTCGCATCCTGCTTCCTCTCGACAGAGAAGGAGGCGAGCGATGGGTGAAGGGACGAAGCGCAGCGAGTTGACGGCGCTGCAACAACAGGGACTCGAGCGGCTCGAGGCGTGCGCGCGCGAAGGCCTGACGATCCGAGCGTTCGCGAAGCGGCGCCGGTTGTCGGAGCAGCAGCTCTACCAGCTGGCGAAGGTGCTGCGTCGCAAGGGTCTGCTTCCGCCGGCGGCACGCGGGGGTCGGCGGGTGGAGACGCCACGGCAGCTCGCCGTGCGCAAGCCGCGCTTCGTCGAGGTGCGCGCGGGGGCCTGTGCTGCGCCGCCGAGTTCCTCGGCGACCTGGCGTGCAGAGCTTCCCAACGGTGTCGTGCTGGAAGGCAGCTCGGATCTCGACCGCGTGGTCGAGGCGCTGGCGCGGCTGTGATGCGCCCGAACAAAGCGGTACGCGTCCACTTGTGTCGAGACCCGGTCGACTTCCGGAAGGCGATCAACGGACTTTCGATCCTGGTGGCGGAGGAGATGGAGCTCGATCCGTTCTCGTCGCACGTGTTTGGGTTCTGCAACCGTCGGCGCGACCAGGTGAAGCTGCTCGTGTGGGAACGCAACGGGTTCGTGCTGTGGCAGAAGCGTCTCGAGAAGGACCGCTTCCCATGGCCTCGGAGTGAGGAGACGAAGATCCTCGCGGTGACGGGTCGCGAGCTCAACTGGCTGCTCGATGGGATCGACGTGTTTCGCCTGCGACCGCATGAAGCGCTGTCTTTTTCCGAAGTTCGCTAGCGCAACTGCGACACGAATGTGTTAGATTGTGCGCGATGACGCAGATCGCGCAGCTTCGGAGTGAAGTCGACAGCCTGCGCGCGCTCGTGCGAGAGCGCGACGTCGCGATCGAAGAACGCGACGTCGAGATCGAGCGGCGCAAGGTCGCGATCGAAGAACGCGACACCGAGATCCAGCAGCTTCGCGAGTACCTCCGACTGCTCCGCAGCCAACGCTTCGGCGCCAGCAGCGAGCGGACGCATCGCGACCAGCTCGGGCTGTTCAACGAAGCCGAGCAGCTCGTCGATGCCGGCGCACAGGACGATCTCGAAGAAACGACCCTGCTCGTCCCCGCTCACACGCGCACGAAGGGCGGCCGACGACGGCCCCCCGCGTGGATGGAGCGTGTCGAGGTCCTCCACGATCTCTGCGAGGCCGAGAAGGTCTGCGCCAGCGACGGCACCGCGCTCGTCGAGATCGGTCGCGAGACGAGCGAGCAGATCGAGTTCATCCCGGCCACGGCCCGCGTCCTCGTCCACGTACGGCCGAAGTACGGCTGCCCGCACTGCAAGACCGGCGTGCAGATCGCGCCGATGCCGCCTCAGCCGATCCCGAAGAGCCTGGCTTCGCCGTCGCTGCTCGCCTTCATCGCCGTCTCGAAGTACGCGGATGCGCTGCCGCTCTACCGGCAGGAAGGGATCCTCGAGCGCATCGGCGTCGACCTGTCTCGCGCGACGCTCGCCTCGTGGATGGTGCGCTGCGGCGAGCTCGTGCAGCCCCTCATCAACTTGATGCGCGAGCGACTGCTCGCACACGGCTTCGTGCAGTGCGACGAGTCCCGCTACCAGGTGTTGAAGGAACCGGGCAAGGCCGCCGAGAGCCAGTCCTACGTGTGGGTGCAGCGCGGGGAACCGGACGATCATCCGCTCGTGCTCTACGAGTACGACCCGAGCCGGTCGGCCGAGGTGCCGAAGCGGCTGTTCGAGGGCTACCAGGGCATTCTGCAGACGGATGGCTACGAGGGCTACGGCGCGATCGGTCGCGAGCCGGGCATCGTGCACATCGGATGTTGGGCGCACGTGCGGCGCCGCTTCGTCGATGCGCTCAAGGGTGCCGGCAAAAACCGCAAGAAGGCTGCGAAGCGCACGAAGAAGCAGAGTCAGGCCGAGGCCGGGCTCCGCTTCATCCAGAAGCTCTACGCGATCGAGCGCAGCGTGAAGGACGCGACGTCTGACGAGCGGCTGCGGGTGCGGCAGGAGCAGTCGCTCTCGATTGTTGCGGAGCTACGCACGTGGCTCGATACGGCACTTGGCGTGGTCGTACCGCGGAGCCTCACCGGCAAAGCGCTCGCCTATCTCGATGGGCAGTGGCCGAAGCTCGTCCGGGTGTTCGAGTACGGCCAGGTCCCGCTCGACACGAACGCGGTCGAGAACGCGATCCGGCCGTTCGCGATCGGCCGCAAGAATTGGATGTTTGCCGACACGGTGCGCGGCGCCGAGGCGAGCGCGAACCTCTACAGCCTGATCGAAACCGCCAAGGCCAACGGCCTCGAGCCCTGCGCCTATCTGCAGCGCGTCTTCACCGAGTTGCCGAAGGCCAAGACACTCGAAGAGGTCGAGGTGCTCCTGCCGGATCGCGACCCGCCGCGCAAGGACGCGGTTCTCTAAGCGCGTACGTTCTGTTTGGCTTGATTAGGGGCAATACTGCCCCATGTCCGAATCCGAGACGAATTGGGGCAATCTTATTCGTTTCAGATGCTGTAGAGCAATTCTGAATTAGTGATGCCAGATTTTAATGCTCAGTTATCGAGACAAGGTGCATTACAACTTGATCATCGAAGTCGGGAGGTACCATTAGGTCGAGTATATTGCTATCAGAGTCTAACGTTTGAAGAAGATCGTTTCCTGTTGCAGGGTCAAACCAGCGTATGCGATATGAATTGCTGGAAACACTTTTTACTAAGATTTGACGCTCTGCTGAAGCTTTAGCAAACACTATGAATTCATATGGCGGTTTTGCAGCTGCATATAACGCAGCTCCTGCTACTAGATCGTTGGCCGGACGCAGGGTATCGAAGCCTGTGGTTTCCATGAATTTTTTCAATCTGCCCAGATCTTCTTGATCTTGATAATTACTGTTAACTCCATCCATCTCGAACACCATCACATATGCGCCTCCCAGAGCTGCAGCCCAATACTTTTCACGGGCCGCCGAGCCAGACCCCATTCCATGTTCTCCATGCTCTGACATATTCAGATTATATCGCCCCGCCGCCTCTACAAACGCCTCGGCAACACTTGCATTTAGTTCGGCTGCACTATCTGCACTGACCTGCATTGCAAACTGATCGATGTTGGGATCGTCTGCAAACTCCGAAAAGTCAATGCCGGACAGCTTGTGTACTGAGACAGGATGACCACGACCGTCAGCTTCTTTAATGAGCTGAGCAAGTCGGGAGATACGCTTTGAAGTATATCTTTCTTCATATTCTTCTGCGATCACCCATACTAGGTGACGAACATTCCGGAACTTTTTAACCAGTGTTACAACAAAATCTCGTTCAGCATTACCCACCAAATCACCGGTGTCCCAAATCCGCGCTGAATCGTCGTATATGAAAAAATATGAAACGATTCCATTTGCATCCAGTAGATGAATCCAATCTTGCCATTGATTTAGTATTGCTTCGTTGAAACCATTTATAGGATCATGGTTAAGGAATGGGTTATGGGTGGCATCGCCATCCCCTCCATGCGACCGGATGGCCTGAAAATAAATACCGTTGACACCTGCCGATGCTAGCGAATTGATAATTTTCGCCTGATCACCACGACGTGTCCCATCAAAAAGCAATTCACCTCGATAGAGAAAATCTTCAGGGTCTCCAGCGCCAGCCAGGAAATGCTTGCCTACCCCAGCATAGTCGAACCAGGCACGATTCTCCGGATCGGTAACAATTTGCCCGTGTGCAGGTGATTCGCGAATGGTTACTTCTGTAGGATTCCAGTTTCGACTTTCACGGTATTTTATGATGAAAAAAGTAGATACGATCAGCAGAAAGAAAATCACTCTTTTCCAGGAACTGACCATACTCACTATTGAGTACCCTTGCTCTTCGGGCGAACCCAAAATCGATTAAGTTCAAATTCAACTTCATCGATCTCTGCCATCATACGTGACTTATCCCATTTGAGGCATTCCGCCATTAATCCGGCCACGGCCTCTATAGCGCCTCGGCCGGGGTATCCTTCACCTCCAAGGCCTGTCCTCCGCAAAATCACATCGCAGAGTTTTACGGCCATTTCATTGCGAACAGCATAGACGACCTGAGCACTGCAAACCGTTGACCCTTGGGCGACCGGTTCGCCCCATTCGGGCCGTTCGCGAATCAACTCCACTACTTCGATGTAGGCAGAGCCAAAGTTGTGAACCAGGCGCCTGGTCAAATTCTTATCGAAGCCGTCGTGTCTCGAAGCGGTAGCGCGAGCGAGATACTCATTGAAATCATCGATTCCCCCTCCGTGCAATGGAGTGGTCGAGGTAACGGACGGGGTGCGGCGGTGCTTGAGCGAGGACTCGATTCGATCAACCGTTTTTTCCGCGATATCACGCGCAGTCGTATATTTGATGCCAACCACCGAAAACATTCCCTCTAAGCCATCGCGATCCGAATGATCAATAATGCCGTAATGTCGGGCCGCGTTGTAGGGATCGTCCATCGGATTCGAGTCGTCGTGAGGGATCAAACCGGCCTGAACCGCGATCACATCGTCGCACGTTAGCTTGGCGCCCGGCATGGCCGAGTTAACCACATCGACAATGAATTCGATTTCGCGCGGCTGAATCGCAAAATTATCCGGGTCGACATCGTGCATATAGTCGACTGATCCAATGATAGATAGGCCACGCCAGGGCGCTATGAAGTAACGTA
>CAZBSV010000064.1:0-5705 GCA_964494795.1 uncultured Spirochaetales bacterium
CACGGTTCCCGCAGCGTCGGAGATTCACGAACTCGACGAGGACTCGATACGAGCGCTGGAAGCACTGGGGTACCTGCAGTAGCGCGTTCGCCTCATCACGGAGTTGGTGGATGAACAAGCATGGCGCGGAC
Source organism: uncultured Spirochaetales bacterium (assembly GCA_964494795.1). GTDB lineage: Bacteria > Myxococcota_A > UBA9160 > UBA9160 > SMWR01 > JACZVU01. Next base: position 132 of record CAZBSV010000064.1, read on the forward strand.
TCCGGTCGAATCGACTACAGACTCGAGCCTCCGCGGGCCTTCAACTGCGCGTGGATCCAGCGGTAGGTGATTTCGATGCCGCGCTCGAGGCTGGTCTGCGGCACCCAGCCGAGCACGCTGCGCAGCCGGCTGTTGTCGCTGTTGCGGCCGCGAACACCCTGGGGCTTGCTGGCGTCGTACTGCTTCTTGATCGACTTGCCCGCGGCCGCAGCGACCATGTCGACGAGTTCGTCGATCGAGATCAGCCGGTCCTGGCCGAGGTTGAGCGGATCGCGGTACTCCGAGCGCATCAGGCGGCAGATGCCCTCGATGCAGTCGTCGATGTAGCAATACGAGCGGGTCTGCTTGCCGTCGCCCCATACTTCGATGCTGTCGTTTTCCGCTGCCAGCGAGATCTTGCGGCAAAACGCCGCGGGTGACTTTTCGCGCCCGCCCTCGAAGGTGCCGAGCGGACCGAAGATGTTGTGGAAGCGCACCACGCGCGTCTCCAACCCGAAGTCTTCCGTGTAGTGGCGGCACAGACGCTCCGCGAAGAGCTTTTCCCAGCCATAACCATCCTCGGCATCCGCGGGATAGGCGTGCTCCTCGGCGAGCGGCGTGACGTCCGGCGTGTTCTGCCGGTAACCCGGATAGACACACGCGGACGACGTGAACAAGAAGCGGCTGACCTCGTTGACGCGCGCCGCTTCGAGCATGTGGAGGTTGATGAGCGAGTTGTCGCGCGTGATGTCCGCCTTGTTGGTCTCGATGAAGCCGATCCCGCCCATGTTGGCCGCGAGGTTGTAGATCTCGTCGATCTCGCGCGTCGCCTGCAGACAATCGCTCCAGCGGCGCAAGTCGAGAATCTCGAACGCCTGAGCGCGCGTCGGCTCGAACTCGGGATACTTGACGTCCACGCCGCGCACCCAGTGACCGTCGGCGACGAGCCGACGGGTGAGGTGGTGCCCGATGAAGCCGCCCGCACCCGTGACGAGAACGCGCTTTCCCTGTGTCATCTGGATTTCCTCGCCAGCTGCCGAACGAAGTGAAAGAGGAATCGGGGGTTGTGAAAGAGATATCGGTGCCAGAGGCGCCGCGGCTCGCAGCCGAGCCGGAACAGCCATTCGAGGCCGCAGGCCTGCATCCAACCGGGCGCTTGCGGCTTGCGGCCCGCGTGGAAATCGAAAGCTGCACCCACGCCGATCATGACACACGATAGTGAGTCACGGTGTTCGGCGATCCAGCGCTCCTGTTTCGGACACCCGAGGCCGACGAACAGAATGCTCGTCCTCGACTCTTCGATGCCGTCGATCACCTTCTGATCTTCCGCGGAACCGAGCTGGCGATACGGCGGAGAAAACGCGAAGGACACGTTCAGGCCCGGAAATCGCTGCCACATCCGCCGGACGACTTCCTCCACGACCCCGGGATTGCCGCCGTAGAATCCGACCGACAGGCCGCGCTCTTGCGCGAGCTCGCAGACCGTGGGGAGCAGAGAGGGACCGTAGACGCGCTCGACGTTATCGACGCCGAGCAGGCGCAGTGCCCAGACGAGTGGTACGCCATCAGGTGTCACTCGATCGGCGGTATTCACGATCCGCTGAAATGCTGGATCGTCGAAGGCCTCCATCACCATGTGAACGGTCGCGACGCAGATCGCACCCCCCTCCCCCAGCGCGACCAACTCTGCGACGGCCTCGGCGGTCTCGCGGTAGCTGGTGCCGTCGACCCGCATCCCGAGCACATGGCGGGAGCGGCCAGACAGGCCCGAGGCTTCGGCGGCGCCGACTGCCGATCGCGCGGGGCGGTCTGAGATTCTCGGAGTGTTCACGTCCATTTCCGTAAGCGTTTGCGCGCCGAGCATGGACCGCCCGTATCGGCGCAGAGCGCCAATCAGTTGAGCAATGTGGCCTTATCCACACGGCCAGCTTTCTCAAGCACCGCGCGACCCGCTCCGATGCAGATCCTCAAGAACTCCGATGGAGATCCTCAAGAACTCCGATCGAGATCCTCAAGAACTCCGATCGAGATCCTCAAGAACTCCGATCGAGATCCTCAAGAACTCCGATGGAAATCCACAGAGAGGAGAGCGCCCACCCATGAGCCGTTCGCGCTCTCAGATTTCGGCGCGGATCGCGGTCGCGCTGGGTGTCGCGTTGGCGCTCGGGATCGCGAGCGCTTGCGGCCAGATCGCCGCGCAGTCGCGTTGGCCCGACGGCGCCGCACTGATCGCCAATACCCACAGCCTGGGTCGCCTGCTCGAACAGATCGGCCAACTCGAGGGAACACCGCTGGCCCGACGAGCCGCGCAGCTTCGCGCTTCGCTTCCGGCTTGCCCGAATCTGGAGAGTCGCGCCGAGAGCGGTGCGTTCTCGGATCTCTGGCCCGCATTGAAGTGCCGAACGCAGGGCTCCGATCTCGACGTGCTCGCGGCCGCACAAGGAGATCGCGACCTCGCGTTCAGCCTTCCGCTCGCGGGCGGCCAGCTGGTCGGCGCGCTCGCCATTCGCCCGAGCGGCGACATCGAGCTCGAGCTCCGGCTACCGCGCGGTGTCGCTGGTGGACTCGCGGGCCTTGGCCTTCCCGACGAGCGGTCGCCGGGGGCGTTCGAACTGAGCGGATCCCAGACCCTGGTTCACGCGCGCGTCCGGCCGCAAGCCGGACTCGACCTGGCTTCGCTGGTTCCGGCGGATAGCCAGGGAGCGCGCCTGTTCCGACTCAAGAGCGAACTGTTCAGCGGCGTCGTTCTCGATGGCGTCTGGGAAATCGCGATCTATCTGCCCGAACCGGGTCAGCCGATGCCGCGTACCGCCCTCGCGCTGAACTTCGCCCATCGCGCGGCCGCGGTGGCGGCGATGGAGGGCTTCATCGAGAACCTGCAGGAAGCGTGGCCCGTGACTCGCAGCCTGTTCCAGCTCGGCGATGCGGACGGCGCTTGTCTGCTCGACCTCGCGATCATGCCGGGCCTCGCACCTTGCTATGTCGCAACTGAGCGCGCGCTGATCGTGGGCTGGAATGCAGCGAGCCTTCGCAAGGCGCTCGACCGTCAAGGCAGCGAGGTCGTCGGGCTCGGAGACTCGAGCCAGGCGGTCATCCATCTCGATCGCTTTGCGGAGGCCGATCGGATTCTCTCCGCAGCGCAAGCGACCGAAACGAGTTTGCACCCGCAGCCGCTTCCATGGCGCCGGATCACCGTCGAAGGAGAGCCCGATGCAGCAGACTTTCGACTGCAATTCCGGCTCGAGTCGGAGCAGGGAAGATCATGAGCCGGAGGCTGCTCGCCCTGATCGCCGCGCTCGCGCTCTCGGCGGGAATTGGAGTCATTTCGATTCGTCACGCAGAACAGCAAGCCGCGATCCTCGACGCGTGCGGAGCCGTGGAATCCGGCGATTGGAACACCGTGCTCAAACGCACCGAAGGTCTCGAGCCGGGCGGAAGTTCCTCTCGAGACGCCATGGAGTGTCGCTGCATGGCGCTGATCGCCACGGGACGCAGTGCCGAGTGTGAAACGCTGATGGATCGACTGCTCGCGGATCCCGAAGCGGATAGCTGGTCGCCGGGTCCGCGCCTGGCGATTCACCTGATCCAGACGCGACGCGAGACCGGCCACACGCGCGAAGCCGCCGATCTCGCGCGCCGCGCAGCCAGGCAGTTTCCGTCGAACGGAGACCTCTTCTTCCTGGAACTCTCGACGCGCTCGAGCGTCGAGGACGAAGCCGCGGTCTTGCGGGAGATGGCGGCCCGGATCGACCCCGAAGCCCCAGCGGCGACCCGCATGCGCACCAGTCTCGCGACGCGCCATTTGATCCGAGGCGACGCAGAACGCGCGCTCGAGATTCTCGGATTGGGGCCTCCGACGGGAGATCTCGACGCGATCGAGCGCTGGTACGACACGCGAGGCATGGCGTTCGCCCACGAGAGCGATCTGCCGGCCGTGCGAAGAAATTACAGCGAGTGGATTCGAGCGGGTGGTCATCCAGTCGAGTTGCAGGCGCGTTACGCGCTCACGCTGAGCATCGCCGGCCTGGCTGATCCAGATGCGAGCAGCGTCGACCTGCTCGGCGCTGCGCTCGCGAAAGCCGACGGCCTCCTCGATGAGCGCCTGCTCGAGGCATTGGCGATCCGGCTGATCCTGACTCTGGTCGACGCCGACAGGCAGCAGGAGGCGCTCGCCACCTTCGACCGCTTCCGGAGCCGCTTCGAATTCGCGGGTTTGACGCGAGAGGAACTCCAACGATCGGTGATCCACCGCGCACTCGAAAGCGGGAGCGCGGGGCGGCTGACCGGAAAACTTCGCTTCTCGCTGCCGGATCCGACTGCGAAGCACTCGCTCTTGATTTCTCCGATGCCAGACAAACCGGTCGATGCGGACTTCGAGATCGTCGATCGAGCGGCGTCGTCGGTCATCGAAATCACTCGACCGCTCGACGTCGCGCCCGTGCGCTGGGTGTACCGGGACGCAGAAGGAAGCGTGCTCGCTTCGGGAACCGCGAATCTGGATCCCGACGCGGTCGTATCGATCTCCGTCTCCGCGGGCAAAGCGCGATCCCCGCAGCGCGCGAGCCTGCGCAGGATTCCCGCGGATGGGCGCCGACGCGTCATGCTGATCCTGCTCGACTGCGGGGACTGGCGGCTCACCCAGTACCTGCGGACCCGAGGCGAACTCCCGGTGCTCGACGGCCTGATCGCGCAGGGCTACCGCGGCGTGCTCGACAGCGATCCGCCGCTCACGGCGGCCGCGCTCGAGGCCCTCGTCTGGCCGGAACGACGCGGCAGCGAAAGCTTCGTCGCCTTGGTGCACCAGATCGGAGTGGAGGTCGCGGGCCTGGCGTCCGTTGGCGAGAATCCATTTGGTGCGCTGTCGTGGATCCTTCCCGAAGACGAAGATCTATTCTCGGTGATCGGATCCAAAGAGCACTCCGCGGCCAATCTGCTGTTCAGTCACGGCGGCATCCACGCCGGGCGCCACAGCGAGATCACCGGGCCCAACAGCCAGCGGCGCCGGCTGGCAATCGCGACGAGCGCGCGGGATCTCGATGACGAAGAGCGCAGTCGGTGGCCCGGACTCGCAACGCGTTCGGAGAGCGACGCCGTCCACCTGCGCAGCATCGCAGCGGAATTCGATACGGCGTCAGAAATCGCGCAAGCCGGCGAAATCGACTTCCTCGCGCTGCGCATCGAATCGCTCGACATCCTGACCCATTCACAGTTCGCGCACACGACTCGCACGGGGCAAGACGACGGAGAGGGTTTCCTCTACGAACTCTACCGCTACATCGATACGCGGCTCGGCGAAGTCCACAACCTGCTCGACGAGGACGACATCTTCATCGTGATGTCGGACCATGGGATTCGAACGGCCATGGAGCATTCGCGCCACGCGATGTTCGTGGCGGCGGGCCGCGGCGTTCCGAGCGGCAGGGCGAGTGGCCACCCCGAGCTGCGGGGCGTTTCGGCGGTCGTCGCAGATCTGTTGGGTATCGATGCGAGCTGGCCACGCACCGGCGTTGCACCCTGGGCCGCGCGTGCATCCGCGCGCAGCGCGTCCCCGAACGGCGAAGTACGCGATGAGGCCCAGGCCCCGACGGGACCGCG
>CAZBSV010000065.1:0-20610 GCA_964494795.1 uncultured Spirochaetales bacterium
ACTCTCCCCTCACTTTCGGCCGGCGCCACTCTCCCCTCAATTTCGGCCGGCGCCACTCTCCCCTCAAGGGAGGCATGCCGTTCTACAAGTTCATCGGCAACCGCATCTTGACCGCCGCACAGAACCGACTCGCCGGTGTCGGGTTCAGCGATTGGCACACGGGCTATCGAGCCTATTCGGTGAGCGCACTTTCACGAGTCGCCTTCGCGCTCGATACCCATGACTTTCACTTCGATACCGAGATCCTGCTTCAGCTGATCCGGAGCGGCACGAAGTTCGTCGAGATCAACATCCCCACGCATTACGGAAGCGAAGTCTGCCACGTCAACGGTCTTCGCTATGCGAAGAACGTGCTGAAGGCGAGCTTCAAGTTCATGCTGCAGAAGTATCACCTCTTCTACGATGTGCGCTTCCACCCCGAAATCGCAATGCACGACGCCGCGGGCGAGCTTCCCGATCCAATCTATCGGGAGAAGCTGGATTCCCTGAGCCCCCATTCGGTCGTCTGCAGCTCTGCGAGCCTGGTGCCGCGCGGCTCGACCGTGCTAGACATCGGCAGCGCGTCGGGCTACGTCGCCGAGGAGTTGACGCGGCGTAAGTCGTGTCAGGTGACCGGCGTCGACGTCCTGCCCGCGTCGCGGGTATCGAGTCGGATCTTCCGCTACGAGCAAATCGATCTGGAGACTGAAGAGGATCGATTGCTTGCTCTGGTGGACAGCGGAAATTTCGACGTGATCCTGATGCTGGATCTGATCGAGCACGTCGCGGCTCCCGAGCGCTTCTTGCTGCATTTGTCGTCCCGTCCCTACCAAAGGGCGCCGAAGTTCATCTTCAGCACGGGTAACGTGGCATTCGTCGTGATCCGGTTGATGCTGCTGGTCGGGCATTTCAATTACGGCCGGAAGGGGATTCTCGATGTTACGCACAAACGCCTGTTCTCCGTTCACACCTTCAGAAACCTGCTGGAGCAGACGGGCTTCGTCACGCAGAGCGAGACCTATTTCCCGTTTCCCTTCCGCGCGCTGGGCCTCTCCCCGCGCACGGCGAAGCTCCTGGAGAAGCTGAACGTGCTGCTGATCCGAATCCGGCCGCGCCTGTTCTCCTACCAGATCATGCTCGAAGCGATTCCGCTCACGACACCCGAAGCGACCCTGGCGGAGAGCATCCGATCGGAATTGGAATCGCCGCTTTGAGAAGAGAGATCCAGCGGATGCGCGGCGGGCCGTTCATCCCGTGGATCGTGGCTTTCATTGCGATCAACGCCGCATCTCCGCTGCAGAACGGAGACAACGTGTTAGCTCGCTGGGCCACGCTCGTGTCGATGGCGGAGGACGAGAGCTACAGCATCGACAACTACGTATCGGTGACGGCAGACTGGGCGCGCACGCCGGACGGCCGCCACTTCTCCAACAAGCCCCCAGGTCCGATGCTGCTCGGCTTCCCTGTCTTCTGGCTCTTCGACAATTGGATGACGATCCCTGCAGCCGATCGAGCGGAGCGAGATGAGCTGCGCGTTCGATACAGGGACGCGGGTCTGCTGCTGCTTTCGCTGCTCCTCCAGGTGCTTCCGTTTGCCGTGCTGTCGGCGCTGACCCTCGGCCACCTCCGCGAACAGCGCGTGTCTCAGCAGGGGCTTCGAATCGCGGCTCTCGCTTTGTTGTTCGGAAACACCGCGGCGGTCTTCATGAATTCGTATTTTGGACACGCGATGGCCGCGGTCGGCACGCTGGGCATCTGTCTTGCGCTGCTCCAGAACCGGATGGGCCTCGTCGGCTTTTGGTTCGGCATCGCGCTGCTCTGCGATTTCGGTGCCGCGATGTTCGCGCTGCCGCTTTTCGCGGTCTGCATCGTGCGCAGCGCGAGTCGTTGGCGCGCGCTCGCTGCGATCGGGCTTGGGGGCCTCCTGCCGGCTGCTCTCTGGTGCCACTATCACATCACGAACTTCGGCAGCCCCTTCGTCATCGCCGACAAGTACGTGAATCCGATGTTCGTGAACCGCGCCGATTCCAGCTACCACCTCTGGGGCATCATTTCCATGCCGCCAATGTGGGATGTCGTGTACCAACTGCTCTTCGGTGAGATCTCCGGGATCGCCTGGACCCAGCCGTGGCTGCTCCTGTTGATTTTCAGCCTACCCTGGGTGCTCGTGCGCATGCGGCGAGAAGGCAATCGCCGCTATCCGGATGCCGCGACCCTGACGGCCGTCGCCATACCGGGGCTCGTGCTGCTCATCCTCGCGAATGCTTCCTTCGGAGGTTGGCACAATGGAGGAACGCCCGGGCCGCGCTATCTCTGCAGCTTGTTCCCGATGTTCGCGGTCCTGCTCGGATCATGCTTCGACAGCATGGGCCGCTGGCTGCAGCGCGCGCATTGGCTGTTGGTTGGCGTCATGTGTTTCTACTTCGCGCTCGTCTACAGCACGTCTCTGTTCACGGGATTGCAGCATTTGTGGCCGTTGTATTGGAGCACGGCAATCATGAGCCCCAAGGGTGATTCCGCGGCGCGCTTGGTGATGATCCTATCGGCGTTCGCGCTCGCCGCTCTCTGGGATGCTCTCGCGACTCCGCGGACGCCTCTCGAGACTGACCCGGCGTAAGCGGGCTCTACTGCGCTATCCCTCTCGTCGCAATGACGCCGATGCGCGCGGAGATGCAGCTTCGAGGCCGGCGGCTCGACCTGGCACTCCTCCTGGGTCTGCTGGTGGGTGCTTACGCTCTGCTGCTCGTCTCGACGAGCTCGGCGGGATATGCGCCGGATCCCGATAGCTCCTACCACGCGGGCGCCGCGCGTTTGTACGCAGAATCGGGTTGGACGGATCACTCCGAGCTCAGGGCGTTACATCGAAATCTCGAAAGTGGAAGTCGCAATTCTTCTAATCGTATGAAAGGATTCGCTCTCAATGTCGGTGAGATCCAGAGGAATGATTTTTTCGCCGGAAACGAAAACCTCCAAAAAAGTCCACGTAATGCGCGTTGCAGTGATGTTAGTCGTCTTTGCCGGTTACTATCTCTCTTCTAAACAGCCGGACGGTTGGGATCACACCTATCGAATCGCGAAAGTGATGATCGACGGCGAGTTGGGCCTACCCCAGGCTCCAGGCAATGAGCTGGTCGAGATGATTCCGCTTAATGGTCGATACTATTCCGTGTTTCCCTTCGGCAGCGTGGCGGCAATGCTTCCACTGGCAATTCTGGAGCGCGCGGGATTTCTTGATTCTTATCCGGCGCTGAAAATTCACGCTGCAATTGCCGCATTCATCGCTCTGTTCTTGATGTTAATTGCTTCGCGATATCCGCTACCTCTTGGCTTGCAACTGACTTACGTGATGTATCCGCTTTTTGGGACCTGGCTCTGGTGTTGCATGATATATCTTGGACCGTGGCAGCTAAATCTTGGGGTGTCGGTCCTCGGACAACTTGGTGCACTCTATTTTTCGTTAGTGCGATTCATACCTTGGCTGGCGGGATTCTTCTTTGCGCTGGCCTTTGGACATCGGACCGAGGCGATTGTACTGGCGCCGGTGTTTTTCTGGTTGATCAGCCGCGAAGCATTGGCGCGTAGGTTTTCGCGCCGTCAGATTCTTTCCGCGCTTATCTGGTTTTCAGCCATCCCATTTCTCCTAGGAGTCTCGACGCTTTGGTACAACTTCGCCCGCTTTGGCTCGATCGCTGATTTCGGTTACGGGCGAATCCCGGGAGTGTTGGAGGACGATGTCTATCGACACGGAATAATGGCGTGGTCGCTCGAATACATTCAGCGAAATTCTTACATCATGCTGCTTCGGGGCTGGCGTTGCGTGAGCACGTTCCCGTATATCCTGCCCGAGCCTTTTGGCGGTTCGATCTTTCTCTATAGCCCGTTTCTTGTGCTGCTCTTCCGGTTTCGTTCATCATGTCGCGAGATCAAGATCGTCTCGGTAGTCTCGATCTTGCTCCTGACCCTCTCGCTCTGGACTCACGGGGAGCCGGGCGGGTGGCAGTTTTCATACCGTTACGCATCGGTGCTCATTCCCTGGTTTTTCTTAATCCTACTCGATTCAAGCAGTAATCGATTAAGCGTAATGAGCTGGTGCCTGTTCATACTGAGTATTGCAATGAATGCTTACGGAACCTATCTCTACCATTGGGTAGAGGCTGAATACCTCTTGAGTCCCGGCGGACCGGAAAACCGCTGCCCGTTCTGGTTGCTGAGGGATTCTTGGGTTTTCCATTAGTTCGGAGCGCTAGTGCATCTTCTCTTCTGTAAAAACCGACTCGTCTCTGGGTCGGGTTGCGGTGGCAGTGTAACGGAATGGCTCTGATCGGACATTGCCGAAAACGCAGCTTATTCTTCCTATCAACCGGAAGGCAACGAATTTCCAATGCGTTACGACGAGTGAGCGCGTCGTGAGTGTTCGCCAGGCGACGAGGGAGATGTGATGGCAGAACCAACCGCCAAGAAGATGAACGTCTTTCAGCTGACGGTCCTCGTCGCTGTGAACATGATGGGGTCCGGGATCATCATGCTGCCGACGAACATGGCGAAGGTCGGCGCGATCTCGCTCTTGTCCTGGATCGTGACGGCGATCGGCTCGATGGCGATCGCCTACGGATTCGCGCAGGCGGGCGTCCTCAACACGCGCTCCGGTGGCATGGCCGCGTACGCCGAGGAGGCCCACGGCAAGTCGGGCTTCTTCATGACCTTCTACCTCTACTTCTTCTCGCTCGCGATCGCCAACGTGGCGATCGCGATCTCCGCGGTCGGCTACCTGACGACCTTCATCCCGTGGCTCGGATCCGCGCCGATCGCCACCACGATCGGAGTGATCGCGCTGATCTGGCTGACGACGATCGCGAACTTCGGCGGCCCCAGCGTGACGGGTCGCCTCGGTGCGATCACCGTGTGGGGCGTGATCATCCCCGTCGCCGGGCTCTCGATCATCGGCTGGTTCTGGTTCAGCAAAGATACGTTCGCGGCCGCGTGGAACCCTCAGGGGCTCAGCATCGGGCAGGGCATGGGGTCGAGCATTGCACTGACTCTGTGGGCCTTCCTCGGCATGGAGTCCGCGGCGCAGAACTCCGACGCGGTCGAGAATCCGAAGCGCGACGTACCGCTGGCCTGCATGCTCGGCACGCTCGGCGCCGCGGCCATCTACGTGCTGTCGACAGCGGTGATCCAGGGCATCGTGCCGAACGCGGAGCTCGCGAACTCGACCGGTCCCTTCGGACTCGCCTACGCCAAGATGTTCAACCCGATGGTGGGCACGATCATCATGGGGCTCGCGGTGATGGCGTGCCTCGGCTCGCTGCTCGGTTGGCAGTTCACGATCGCCATGACCGGCAAGTCGGCAGCAGAGGATCGGGTGTTTCCCTCCTTCTTCGCGAAGGTGAACGGGATGGGCGCGCCGATCACCGGCATGATCGTGATGGGCGTCGTCCAGACACTGATGGCGCTCTCGACAATCTCCCCCTCGCTGAGCGAGCAGTTCGGCGTTCTGGTGAACCTGGCGGTCGTCTCGAACGTCGTGCCTTACATCATCTCGCTTTCGGCGCTGATGGTGATGATGCAGAACGCCGGAACCGCTCCCGCGACCTATCGCCGGAACACCGCCGTCGTCTTCGTCGCGCTCGCTTACAGCGTCTTCGCGATCTACGCCTCCGGAGCGAGCGCCGTGCTCGGAGGCATGGTCGTGATGGGAGTCGGATACGTGATCTACGGCTTCATCGCTCCGCGCTTCGAAGTGGCGCCGACGAGCCAGGAGAAACGACATGCGGCATGAGCGCGTCGTGTACGGCATGACCGAGAGAGGAGACACCCTGCAGCGCGCACGATCGGGCAGCTTGCTCGCGGCGATCTTTCTTCTGCTGGCCGGCCCGCTAGTCGCGTCCGCGGGGGCGTTGGACCAACGTCACGCGCTCGCGGAACAACCTGCGGAGTGATCTGGGAATGGCATGCAACGACAAGTCTGGATTTTGCATCCCATACACCGTTCGCGTTACACCCGATCGAGGCCGGGGCGTATTTGCTGACGCGCCGATACGCAGAGGAACGATCTTATGGCGTCACGTGCGAGGACAGTATGCGGTGTACGACGAGCGCTCGCTCAAGGAGCTCTTGGCTAAATTGTCGCGCAGCGAGGTGATCTACGAGTTGACGCACATGTTCGGCCTTCCAGAATTTCCTGGCTACATGATCAGGGTATTTGACGAAGGCGTCCTGATCAATCACTCGCGCCAACCGACCATAGTGATGAACAATGGCTCCGGAGATGGCGAAATTCCATACGACACTTCACCGCAAGACGTACAAGATGTGGCAGACGCACTGTTGAATGATGGTTTCGCGTTGATTGCAACACGAGACTTGCAAGTTGGTGACGAATTGACACAGGATTACACCATCGGCATCGAGGACCCTCCATATTACGACGCCCTGTGTGAGCAATATGACGTGTCCTATCCGTGGCTGTAACGGGACCGAGAAAGCGTGGCTGTAACGGGACCGAGAAAGCGATGGAGGCGCGCAAGGCCTCTACCACGCGCCGCCTGTGGCGGGTACAGGTTGGTTTGAGCGAATTCCCGAGCGGATAAGAAGAATTGATGCGGGATCTAAAATACTTGATTTATAGGGTGACGGCGGCGGGAATCGAACCCGCGTCCTCATCTCGTAATTTTAGGTCCTTAGAATATACGGGGAGCCCCGCCGCGAGGGTCCGGGGCTCGCTCAGACGCTGTAGTAGAGGCTCCTCTCGTCGAGGATCTGGTCGCGGCGCGGGCAGGTCGGGCATCGCTCCGGGATCAGCGTGTAGGCGTGGCGGATCGCTAGCAGCGTGCTCGTCATCCGCACCGGCTGCTCGAGGAAGACCTCGTTGTCGCCGAGTCGTGCGGCGAGGCCGGTCTTGCCCATGCTGCTGTACAGGTTGGCGCGGACGCCGCACAGAACCACGTTCACACCGCGGGCCTTCATCCGGTCGATGAAGCCTTCCAGCAGCGTGAGCCCGACGGCGTCCGGGCTGCGCACCCGTTTCATGCGCAGGACCAGCACGCGCGTCTTCTCGTCCACCCGATCCTCGATGGTCGCGAAGTGCTGCTCCAGATTGCCGCTCGCGCCGAAGAAGAGTTCGCCCTCGAGTCCGAAGATCAGCATCCGCTCGCACACGACGTCGTCGGGCAGCCGCTCGTGGATGCCGCCGTCCGACGTCAGCACGAACTCGGTGAGCAACATGCGTCCCGCGCGTGGAACCGCGAGAACGAAGGACATGAAGATGCCGATCAGGACACAGAACTCGATCGAGATGGCCAGAGCAGCCAGCGCGGTCGTCGCGACGATCGCCGCGTCGAAGCGCGTAGCCCGCAGGTGATAGAACAACGCGTGGCGATCGATCATCCTCCAGGCAGTCAGCATCAGGATGCCCGCCAGCGCGGCGCGCGGGATGAAGCGGGCGTACGGCGCGAACATCATCATGATCAGCGCCACGGCCACCGCCGAGACGACGCCCGACCACTGCGTGGCCGCGCCGGCCTGCTGGTTGATCGCCGAGCGCGTCAGCGAGCCCGAGCCGGGGATGCACTGGAAGAAGGAGCCGGTGAAGTTCGCGAGCCCCTCGCTCAGGCACTGCTGGTTCATGTCCAGCCGTTGCTGCGTCTGCGCCGCGATCACCTTCGCCATCGCGATCGCCTCCAGCAGGCCCAGCACTGCGATCGCAAAGGCGGCGGTCGAGAAGCTGCGGATCGCGGCGGGTTCGAAGACGGGCAGCGCGAAGCCCGGCAGCTTGGCCGGGATCTCGCCGACCACCGCGACTCCCCGCTGATCGAGCCCGAGCCAGTTCACCAGCGCGGCCGTCACGCAGACGGCGATCAGCAGATCGGGCAGCAGCCGGAGGCCGATCCGTTCCTTGAGCCAGCGCAGCGCGAGGATCAGCGCGATCGTGCCGAGCCCGACCGCCGCGGTCTCCATGTGGATGCCACCGCCCTCGCTGAGCGTGCGCCAGAAGCGCAGCAGGAAGTGATCGTGCACGCTGCCTGCCGCGCGCAGGCCGAGCAGGTTCTTCAGCTGGTCGAGGACGAGCAGAGCGCTGGCGCCGAGCGTGAAGCCGACGATCACCGAATGAGAGATGTAGCGGGTGAGGTCGCCCAGACGCAGGAGTGTGATGCCCAGCTGGATCGTGCCCACCATGAATGCGAGCAGCACGGCTGCCTGGATCTTCTGATCCTGGCCTTCGACCAGCGCGATCGCGGAGAGCAGCGCGATCGAGATTGCGTTGGTGGGACCGTTGATGAGCTGCCGCGAAGAATCGAATATGGCCCCGACGGCGGTCATCACGATCGCGGTGTAGAGGCCGTACTCCGCGGGCAGCCCGGCGATCATCGCGTATGCCATCGCCTGCGGCACGGCGACCGCGGCGACCGTGAGGCCGGCGACCGCGTCGGCGCGCGCCTTGTCCGCGTCGTATCGACGCAGCGAGTCGATGGCCGGGACGAGGCGGAAGAGTCGCTCGAGGCTGGGACGCGCCGTGGCCGGGGCGTTCAAGGGCGCTCCGGCGAGTCGATCTCGACACAGAGGTTCGAGGGCGCGAGGGCGGTGGGTCGCATGCGGCCCCATTCTCGCGAATCTCCCGCACCGAAACACCCATCTCGTCGCAGCACCCATCGCGTCGCAGCACCCATCGCGTCGGGAGCTTCTGCCGATGCCGGTCCGGCCGCGGGCGACCCGCGAGTCTGCCGCCTGCGCAGCCGCGGAGGTGCGGCGCCCCGTCCGAGTCACTAGGCTGCGCGGCGCTTAAGGGGGCGCACTGCCCACCCGTCCGCCCGGCACGAGTTCTGGATGCGATCCGAAAGCTCGCTCGACGCCCCGTTCGCCCGGCTCGGGGGCTGGATCGCAGACCGGCCCCGCACGCTGCTCGCGCTCTACCGCGATCCTGAAGCCGACGTCCGCGACCCGCTCTTCGGCTCCCAGATCCTCGACGTGCTCGCTGCGGTGCTCGAGGACGCGGGGGTGGTCGGCGCCACCTCGTACTACGACACGGCCCCGGAGAGCCTCGTCTCCCGCGACGGGCACGCGACGCTGGTGATCGTCTCGCTGGCGGGGACCCACTCCGAGAAGTTCCGCACCATCCTGCGCATGGAGCCGCTGCCGCGCGAGGTGGAGGCGCCGATCTAGGTGGAGATCGGCGGCCACGTGGCGGCCTCGCTCGTCGCGCAGGCAATCGCGCGCGAGGACATCAACTCCGCCGAGGTGATCGCGTCGCCGATCGCCGCGGTGCTGACGTTGATCTTCTTCCGCAGCGTCGTCGCTGCGCTGCTGCCGATCGCGATCGGCGGATTCGCGCTCGCGACCTGCGCCGCTGAGCACCCGACCTCAAGCAGGCGGTTGGAGCGAGGCGAGCGTGTCCATGCTGGGCACGCTGCCGGTCGCGAGCAGCACCAGGATCAGCGCGCCCAGCGCGAGTCGGTAGATGACGAACGGGATCGTCGTCCGCGTGCGCAGGAAGCGCAGTAGCCAGGCGATGCTCGCGTAGCTCGAGGCGAAGGCCACCAGCAACCCCAGCAGCAGCGGACCCCCTCCCACGTCGCCCGCGTGAAGCAGCTCGGGCAGCTCGAATATTCCCGCGGCGGCCACGGCCGGGACGCTGAGCAGGAACGAGAAGCGGGCCGCCGCTTCGCGCCGCAGGCCGAGCGCCATCGCCGCCAGCAGCGTGATCCCCGAGCGCGACGTGCCGGGCACCAGAGCGAGAGCCTGCGCGCAGCCGATGAGGAGCGCGTCGCGCAGGTGCAGGTCTCCGATCTCGCGCGTGTGCCGCGCCGCCTTCTCGACGAGGGCCAGCCCGAGACCCACGACGATCAGCGCCGTCGCGATCACCCACAGCGAGCGGAGCGAGCCCTCGACGGCGTGCCGGAGCAGCACGCCCGCCACGCCGAGCGGCACGGTGCCTGCGACGATGTAGAAGAGCTGCCAGGCGGCCGGCTCGGGCGGGCGCGTACGGTCCCGGACAGCCGTCAGCGCGGCGCCGAGCATGTGGCGCAGGTCGCCGAAGAAGTAGCCGATCACCGCACCCAGCGAGCCGAGCTGGATCACCGCGGTGAACGCCGCTCCCGGGTCGCTCCAGCCGACCAGCGCCGGCACGACGCGCAGGTGGGCCGTCGACGAGATCGGGAGGAACTCGGTCACCCCCTGGACGATCCCCAGCACAAGCGCCTCGAAATAGGTCACCGCACCTCCTCCAAGTTCCGTGGCCGCTCGACCGGATCGATCACGATGCGCACCGAGCGCTCGAACGTCCAGTAGGCCCAGGCCCAGTCGATCAGCACGACGAGACGCTTGCGGAATCCGATCTGGAAATAGATTTGCGCGCTGAGCCAGGCGGCGCGCTTCGCTGGATCCGTCTCGCGCTCGGCGTGTTCGAACGCGAGCAGGATGCGGCGCCGGATCTCGAAGGAGTCCTCCAGCGTCTTCAGACCCGGCGCGCGCGCGCGCCAGTCGTCGTGGCCGAAGTAGCTGTCGGCGGATAGGGAGTTCACGTTGCTTGATGGCTCACATCTACGAAACCGAATGCGTCTTATCGGACATTTCCGAAAACCCATCTAATCTTTTTCCCTCTCATTCTCCGATGCCGGTCAAAGCGAGCCCAGGGATCAGGTTCATACCCACGCTCGAGAGATGGCTCGCGACCACCAGCAGCGCGGCGACACCCCGCATCCCGTCGAGCGCGTCCCCCTGCGGGGCCGCGGCGCTCACGGGTCGCGCCCTTCGTCGGCCCGCATCAGCAGCAGAGCGACCGGCGCGAACAGGAAGGAGAGCGCGATGCCGAGGCCGCTGGTGAGGCCGATCGCCCGCAGCCCCGGGTGGCTCGACAGCGCCAGGGTGCCGAAGGTGAACATCGTCGAAAGGCAGCAGACCAGGATCGAGATCAAGGTGGCACCGAGCGCTCGCTGGCTGTCCACGCTGTCCACCAGGTAGATGCCGAAGTCCACGCCCATGCCCATCACCACCAGCAGCGACACCGTGTGCAGCAGATTGATCTCGTGGCCGAACGCGGCGAACAGCGAGAGCACGACCAACGCAGAGAGCGTGGAGGGCAGGAAGGCGGCGAGCGCACGGCGCAGGCCGCGGTAGCGCAGCATCAGCAGCGGCAGCACAAACAGGCAGCCGAGCGCGGTCTGGCGCACGGTCTGGTCGCGGAAACGCGCGAAGATCTCGTTCAAGAAGGCACGCTGCTCGAACCAGTGGACGTCCGCTAGACCGTCGAGCGCACCGCGCACGGCTGCCGGGTCGCCGACCCCGCGCAGGTAGGTGATCACGCCGGTGCGTCCGCCGAGGTCCATCACCAGCGTCGAAGCCAACTCACCGAGCGGCGAATCGCGCAGCTCCGCCAGCGTGAGTGGCTCCGGTGCTGCGGCCAGCGCAGCGGCGAAGGGCGCGAAGCTGCCGGGCACGAAGCCAGCTTGCTGGAATGCGGAGTCGAGACGCTCCGGCAGGTTCTCACTGGCTCGCAGCACGGCCAGGTTGCGGCGCTGCAGATCTTCCGACCAGAGCAGCCCGTGCAGCGAACGTACGCCCGCGAGGCGCCCCGCCGCGATCTCCTCGGCGAGTCGCGCGTAGACCTCTTCGTTGCGCGCCAGCGCCGCCTCGGGCGCATCGGCCAGCGCCACCACCAGACGGCCCGTGTCGAAGCTCGAGACGCGCTCGCGCACACGCTGCTCCTCGGCGACCAACCCCGGGTCGGGCTCGCCGAGGCTGGCGAGGTCGTCCACGAAGACGAGGCTCGGCAGCGCGAAGGCGGCGAAGGCGAGCGCGCCGAGTGGCAGCGCGGCGAGCCAGCGCCGCTGCGCGCGCAGCCCGAGTACGCGCGCCGCCATCCAGCCCGCCAGCCGCGCGGAGAGCGGCGGCACCGTGCGACCCGGCGGCAGCAGGTCGGGCAGCAGCCACAGCGTCGCGAGCAGGCTGGCCGCGATGCCGATCGTGGCGAATACGCCCAACTCGCGGAAGCCCTGGAACTCCGTGAGCGAGAGCCCGATGAAGCCCGCCACCGTCGTGAGCGCCGCCAGCAGCAGCGAGCCGCGCAGCTCGCGCGCGATCGCCCACGCCGAAGTGCCCGGCGGCGAAAGACTCCACAGATTCAGGACGTGTACGGGGTAGTCGATGGTCGAGCCGATCAGCGACGCGCCGAAGGCGACGGTCATGCCGTCGAGGCGACCGAAGACCGCGATGCACGCCGCCATCCCGACGAGCACGCCGGCAAGCGCAGGCACCAACGCGAGCAGCAGTGCCCTTGCCGAGCGGAAGAAGAGCAGGAAGATCCCGGCCACGCCCAGCAACGAGAAGGTCATGATGCGGTACGCATCGCCGCGGATGGCGCCTTCTGCCTGCAGCGCGAAGCGGTTGGCGCCGCTCTGCTCCAGCAGCAGATCGGAGCCGTGGCGAGCGCGCGCTGCTTCAAAGCCGGCCTGGATCGCAGCGAGCAGCGGCCCCTGCGCGACGGTGTCGAAGGCGGAGTGTTTCGTCGCTAGCACCACCACCACCCAGCGCCCGTCGCGCGTGGTGAATACGCCGTCCTGCGTCGCCAGCAGCGGCTCGCCGCCCGAGAGACGCTCGAGGATGCCCTGGAACGCAGCGAGTGGATCCTCGGGGACGATGCGCTTCAAGAGTGGCGAGATCGGCAGCGCCAACGCGCCGCGCACGCGCTCGGCCTGCGCGCGCAGCGCCTCGTCCGTGAGCCGCGCGGGCAGCTCGCGCTCGGGCGCATCCGAGAGAAAATACAAGCGACGTGGGAAGTAGAGCTCGTAGGTGCGGCGTTGCAGATCCTCGTCGGCGCCGACGCGCAGCCACGCGACCTCGGGATGCCCGCGCAGCGCCTCGGCCATCTGCTTCGCGGCGGCCACTGCCCGCGCCGGCTCGTCGGCGTGGATCGTCAACACCATGCTTCGTGCCAATTCGCTGTGGGCGAGCTCGCGCGAGAGGCGCGCCAGCTCCGAACTCGAGCCGTCGGGCAAGAAGTTCGTGATGTCCGTGACGAAGCTGATGTGGCGCGCGATGTAAACCGCGAGCAGAACGCCGAGGGCTGTCCAGAGCAGCAGCCGGAGTCGTCGCGTCACCCGAGTGGCCGGGGGCGCTCGTTCACGCAGTGCTTCGCGGCAGGAGCATCGGCCGCGATCCTAGCCGCGCCGACTTTGCGCGCACTCCCCCGGCACTGGCGCCGCGCGCGTGCGGCCCCGATGCTCGCGCGCTCGGTCGCCGCGCGGCCGCGGAGAGCCGGCCTGAAGCCAGTCTCTTCTCGATCACCTCCACGAGCAGGCGGTGGGCTGGGCAGCACCCGGATGACGCGCGATCTGCGCGAGAGGCTGCGGCGCTGCGCGAACGCCGGGGTTGATTTCCTCTCGCGTCCGGGGTCGTCGTTCCGGTGCCGCTTCCGTAAGCTCCCGGCGCGCCCCCTCCCCGAGATCAGGAGATCCCATGCAGAGCTCACCCGCACGCTCGCCGAGCGGGCGGTCGAGTCCGTTCATCCACCTCGCGCGCTGGGTGAACGCCCGACCGCGCGGCTTGGCTGTGGCGGTCGGAATCGCCACGCTCGCGGCCGGCATCTACGGAGCGCCAGTGTCGGAGCGGCTTCAGGCTGGCGGGCTCGAGGCCCCCGGCAGCGAGTCCGATCGCGCATCGAAGCGCCTGACCGAGCGCCTCGGCGTGATCAGCCCGGACGTCGTCGCGCTGCTGCACGACCCGGAGGGCGATGTCCGCGATCCGCAGTACGTGAGCTTCGTGGTCGACGGACTCGAGCAGCTCTTCGAGGAAGAGGCCGTCCTCGGCGCGGTCTCGCACTACGACACCGGGATCGACGCGCTCGTGTCGCGCGACGGCCATCGCACGCTGGTGCTGCTGGATCTCGCGGGCTCCCAGGCCGAGGCGGTCGCGGCGCTGCCGCACGTCGAGCAGTTGCTGCGCGAGATCTTCCCAGGTGTGGAGATCGGTGGCGAGATTCCCGCCGAAGCGCTGGCCCAGGAGATCGCCGTGAGGGACATCACTCGGGCCGAGAAGTTCGCGCTGCCGCTGGCGGCAGTACTCACGCTGCTCTTCTTCCGCAGCGTTGTCGCGGCGCTGCTACCGATTGCGATCGGCGGCTTCGCGATGGCCGCGTCGGCAGCGGAAATCCGGGTCCTGTCGAGCTTCCTGGAAATCTCGATTTTCGCACTGAACGTGAGCGCGTTCCTGGGAATTGGTCTCTCGATCGATTACGCGTTGCTCACCGTTCAGCGCTTCCGCGAAGAGCTGGCGCGCCGATCGAGCGTGTCCGAAGCCGTCACCGAGACGCTCGACACGGCCGGGCGCGCAGTCTGGATTTCGGGTCTGACCGTGATGGTGAGCCTCGCCGTGCTGTTCGTGGTTCCGCTACCCCTCGTGCGCGGCGTCGCTCTCGGAGGCATTCTCGCGGTCGCGAATGCCATGATCGGCGCGCTCGTGCTGCTGCCGGCCCTGCTCGCGTGGCTGGGCGCGCGCGTCAACCGGCTGGCGCTCGGGCGCGCACCGGAAGACGTGGGCCCGAGCCGCACGTGGGCGCAGATCGGCCGCTTCGCGATGCGCCACCCCTGGCTGACAGCCGGATGCTGCTCGCTGGTGCTCGTGCTGACGGCGTTGCCGGCGCTGCGCATGCGATCCGCCATGCCCGACACCGCGACGTTCCCGCGCGACTCCGAGGTGCGGCGGGTCGACGAGCGCATCTCCGATCCCGCCGAGTTCGATCCCGGCGGCGCCTCGGCGCTGCATATCGTGCTCGAAACCGACGGCTCGATCCTCGAGCCCGAAAACCTGCGGCGCGTCCAGGGCTACCTCCAGGCGCTCGCGCGCGTGCCCGGCATTGCGGCGCTCGACACCGCGCTCGACGCGCTCGATCCCAATCAGGTCGGGAGCGACGGTCTCGTCAGGACCAGCGACCCGGACTTGCTCAGCGAGCTCGATCGTACGGTCGACGGCGACCTCACGCTGATCAACGCCCAGGGTACCCACTCCTTCCGCGCCAACGCCGCAAGGACCACGGTCGACGCGGTGAGAGCGCTGCCGCATCCGGGTCGCCGTCTCGAGGTGGCGGGCCCGACGGCGGCGCGGGTCGACGCAAACGACGCGCTCGCGGATCACGCGCTGCTCGTCGGCGCGCTGGTCGTGGCGTGGAACCTGGTTGTGCTGTTCGCGGCGTTCCGGTCCGTGCTGGTTCCGCTCAAGGCGGCGTTCATGAACGCGCTCTCGCTCGCTGCGAGCTTCGGCGTGCTGGTCTGGGTTTTCCAGGACGGGAACCTCGCGGGGCCGCTAGGCTTCGAGCCACCCGGCGGCATCGAGCCGACCGTCCCAATGATCCTCGCCGCCGTGATCTTCGGTCTCTCGATGGACTACGAGGTGTTCCTGCTGTCCCGGATCCAGGAGGAGTACCGCCTCCATGGCGACAATTCCCGCAGCATCGTCGCCGGGCTCGCCCATACCGGGCGGGTGATCTCCAGCGCCGCGCTGATCCTGTTGGTCGTGATCGGCGCGTTCGCGGCCGGTGATCTCGTGTATGTGAAGGAGATCGGTGTCGGCTTGGCGGCAGCGATTGCACTCGACGTGACGCTGGTGCGCGCACTGCTCGTGCCCGCCACGATGCGACTCATGGGCCGCTGGAACTGGTGGGCTCCGCGCTGGCTGGGAGGCGGCACCGTGCCGGAGCGGGAGACCGCGTTGCCGGACGCCGAGGTGATCCCGAAGTCAGGGATCTGAGCACCGGCCTGCGATCACCGCTCGACCCGGAACAACTCCACACGACGCTCTACGCTAAGAACTCCGCCAATCAGTGGCGCCCGACTCCATCTGTCGGGTCACACCTTGTGAAATTTCAGATCCGAGCGTCGGTGGCATCTTGAGCGAGTTGACGATGGGGGGAAAGACTCCCCGCATTGGGCGCGATTTCGCCCGGCGGATTGCACTCGGGCTGCGGCAGGTCTCGCTCAGCTTCCCTCTACCGCGGTAGCTGCGGTCAGCGCCTCGGGTTTGGCAAGCCACGCCAAGCAGAGCGTATGGCCGAGCGCAAGAACCACCGATCCCAGGAAGAGGCCGACGATCCCCATGGTCAGTATGCCTCCGATGGCACCCAGGAAGATCACGATCCGTGGGACCTTGACGCCTCTTCCAAACAGGATCGGCTTCAAGATATTGTCCAGCAGGGAAACCGCGACGCACCAGAGGGTGAATAGCGTGGCCGAGGCACCGCTCATCGTCGAGAATGCGATCAAGACGGGTGGCACCATCACGAGCGTCACCGGAATCTGAATCACGGCGGCGACCAGCACCAGCAACGCCCAGAGGCCAGCGGCCCGGATGTCGGCCACGATGAACCCCAGGCCGGCGAGAATCGACTGGATCAAGGCCACGCCGAGAATTCCCTGCACGACGCTCTGTACGGTTGCGTTCGCGAGCTCGGCGAGTTCGGGGCCGCGCACGCTCCCAGCCAGCCGGCTGGCGACGAGGGCGATCGCCGAACGGCGTCCGGGGCTGCGCGCGAGCATGACTCCCGCGAGGAGCAGGGATCCCACCAGTTGCAGGATTCCCGCGCCGGCGCTTCCCGCGGCGCGCAGCAGCCAGAGAGAGAGGGACTGCAGTTGAGGAGCGATCTTCACGAGCGCCTCGGCGAGATTTTCGGACGCGCTCTTCCAGGCGTCGTAGACGGGCAGGCCGACAATGGGCCACTGGGCGACGCTTTCGGCTGGGGCCGGCAGATGAAGCTGGCCATCCTCCAGATCTTCGGCGAAGTAGTGGGCGCCGGCGACCAGGGTGCCAGAGAGCATCACCGCCGGTACGAAGAGGACCAGCAGCGACAGGCTCACCGTGAGGGCTGCCGCGAGTGCCCGCCTGCCACCCAGCAGCGTGCAGAGCTTTTCGTAGGGTGCGTCGGCCGCGACCGCGATGATTGCCGCCCAGACGACGATGCTCAAGAACGGCGAAATGATCAGCAGGCACAAGCCGATCAGCACGACAATCACACCGAGCCGAACGGCGACCTCGACAGCCGTAGCAATGATCGGTGTCGCCCTATCTTGGGCCGTCGTCGCCCCGCCCGCTGCCATCCCGGCTTCGCTCATTGCAATCACCCTCCCTTGAGTTGCTGAAAATCGGCTGCTGCAGCCAGCGATCCGGGACTATACCCGGTGGCTGGCACGAGCAGCCGTCAGGTACGGGTCTCGAAGCGCTGCGCACGCTGCCGCGGCATCTGTTCGTTCCAACGGATCAGCGACAGCGGGCGTACGCAGGCCGCCCGCTTCCGATCGGGCTCGAGCAGACGCTTTCGCAGCCGTACATCGTGGCCGCGATGGCGGAGCAGATATCGGCGACCGCATGGGTTTCAGCGATGTGGCGGAATTCTTCCGACAGCGTGGCCGATTTGGCGGGCGCCCATGGCTCCAACGGCTGATTGGAGCAAGCCGCGACAAGGGCCGCGGTAATGACTTCCATCGGCATCTCGCAGGGCTGCGAGGCGTTCTTGATTCCGATTGAGTCGGTCGCCGAGCCGGATCATTCGGCGGCGGATGTGTCTTGCCTGGAGTGGTGTAATGGCGTTCTCCTTGGCGAGTCCTCAACCCCAGAGCGCATCGAATGCCAGGATCGACAGGAACGCAAATCCGGCGCTCATGGGCAGGGTGACGACCCACGCGAGCATGATGTTTCCCGCGACCCCCCACCGAACCCCCATGGGCATGGGACTCCTCTGGCTGGTTCAGCCGAAAAACAAAAGCGCGCGCCGATCGGTGGGCTTTGTTCAGCGAACGCGCCGCCGGTAGAGCACGCCCAGAAACGCCGCTCCCGCGGCGAGCATCCGCCAGCTCGCGGGCTCTGGCGGGAACGCAATCCAGCCCTCGTACACCGGCCGGGGTTGTGCCAGAGACCAACTCCACGGCACTGGATAGGCCGAGAGCCACGCGGCCCATGCTGCACTGCAGGTAGTCGGCGAACTCAGCCCAACCCCGGTCCTCGGGCCACCCCTGCGCCCGCCGCCGGCGAAGACGCCCACAACCGCACAGCGCCACCGACCCCAGCCCGCGTCACCCCGTTGAAATCGCCCAGTGCGGCGGGGGGGCTGCCCGCGCGTCAGCGCGTGTGTTTGACAGAACGCTTACTTATCGATCGTGCTCGAAACGCAGCTTTTCTCTCCTATGCCCGGCGGCGGCGATGAGAAAGCCGGTGTGCTCGCGATAGTATGAGGGAAGATCCGTGCCGCCCCCGCCGAGCGAGATCCGCAATGGTGAACGCGTAATAATCATCCGGCAATTCCAACCGTGGAAAAGTTACGCTCGCTTGTCCAGTGGATATCGACAATCACGATGCCGTGCCAGAATGCTCCAATAGCTTGGACAATCAGGATGGATTCTGGCTGGTCGAGCCGTCGATTCGACTTACACCAGTATCGCAATTTCGATGGCACATTGAATCGCGACCAGAAAGATGGCCGCGAAAGCCATGATCTTGGATCCTCTTACAGTCTTCTGCTCGATGAAAAGAAACGCGGCAAATGAAAAGCAAAGCAAGCAAGGTAAGATGAGACGCGGTGTCCAATATCCAAAGAGCGCGCCACAGTAGACGAAAGGAATTGGCAGGAACATCAGCAAGAAGAATGGGATTCCCAGGAGGACGGCGGAGTCTTCCCGCTCCAGCCTGGTTTTCCAGAGATTCCGCAAGGCCAGAAAGAACGCCCAAGGCGTGCCGATCAATGCGAAAAGAGTCCAAAGAACCCCCAGAGACATCGATGCGATCATCACCGGAGTTTTCCAGGGAAGCCGGGCCTTCTGATCGGGAATGAGAACGATTTCAATCTGATTAGGCACAGTCAGATATTGAAAAAGATTCATCGTATCGGTGAAAATCCCCATGTGGGACAAAGCCAGGTAGCTATGCCGGTGCGGTGCGAGAATCTCCTTTTTGAAGTACTCGGGAGCCTTGAACAATTGGAGGTCATTCTTCTTAACCGAGAATAGGTCCTTAAAGTCCATGTCAGGCGCCGCACCTTTCTGAAGCCAGATCGTCCGGGCGTTAGCGTCCTCCACTTGGGTGCTCTGATAATAACTATAGAGCAGCAGCGCGGAAGGTAGGACCAAACTGAGAGCGCAGGTCACGAAAAAGCGCTGAAGGTTCCAGGCGCGCCTCAGCCACAGGAATGCAAAAACCGCGAAGATCGTGGGAATCAGCGCCATGAAACTGTATTTGCTCCAAATACCGAGAGCCAGGGCCAATCCCAGAGATGCCGCATCTTTCCGGCCGCAGGTTTTGTCAGACAAGACTTTGTCAAAAAGAAAGAGCACCAGCACAAAGACGGGAATTGTCATCCAATCGGTTCCGAGGGACATCGCGTGGATCATTCGGACGGGGAGGAAGGTCAGAAAGAAAACGAGGGCCAAATGAAGGACAGGCGATTTAAAGCGGCGCTCCGAATAGACAAAAAAATACCACAGGGCCACCGTATTGATGGCAGCCTGCAGGATCGAAAGGGTGATGGGAAACCCATTGTTCCTTCCGATAAGCCTGAATAGCCCGTGACTAATGAGTATGTAAAGTGGCGGGTCCGGCATCGAGAAATCAAACAGTCTTGTCACGTCAACCACGTGCTCCAAATGACGGTTGTAATCGGGGCCAACGTAGCCGCCGCGAAAAGCGGCAAAGACCGAGATAAGAAACGAAATACCGAGGGCAACAAGCCAGAGAATTCGGATGCGCGAATGACCAGCCGGTGCCGAAGGCGACGTTGATTGATCCATAGAGGTTATTTCTTTGTCTGGCCCATTTTCCAGAAGGCGCGGGTTTCCGCGGACAGGTTCCCATCCTCTCCGACAATGGAGGCAGTGCCGCCCGTGTTGAACATGATTGAAACTGCGACCAGGGCGATCAGGACATATCGCAAATGGTACAGAGCGGTTCCGCCGCTTCGCAGGAATATTGGTGGAGGCGGCGGGAATCGAACCCGCCACCGTGTAGAAAAACGCATGAAATTTCAGACATTTAGAGACGCCCTCCGGTGCTCAGACTCACACCAGACTCACAATTGGCCGTTTCCAGGCACGACGTGGGTCGCTCTTGTTCACATACGGCCTGTCGATTTCAGTTGAACGAATCGAACTTCGACGCAAAGGTTGACGCGAAACTATTAGTGAGTTGCTGCTGAATTCGCGGGAATCGGCGTCAGCTCTCCGGCACGCTGCATCTCGCGCACGCGCGCTAGCTGGGCGGCCATGTCGGCTTCGATCTCGGCGACGACAGCGGCAAATTCGGGCGTGTGCCGGATGGATTCCAGGTTGGGGTTATAGAGAAGTTGCCAGCGCCACATGTATCTTGTGCCCATCGCCACATGCTCTCGAAGCACTGCCAGAGCGCGTTCTTTCTCGCCGCGAAGCGCATGAAGCTCCACATCTGCAAATCCATAGCCCCATTCCCCTCTTCTTGACCAGTGGGTCAGCTCGAATTCGACGAGGGATAACATCGATTCCGCCTTTGCCTTTTCCCCAGCGTGAAAATAGGCGGAGGCAAGATCCAAGGTGCCAATAAGGGCCTCCCATATCGGGAGATGTTGGACGGATAACCGCCAAGTTGGGAACTTCCCTTCCGCAAGTTCAGGATAGTGTGTGAGGTAGCGGG
>CAZBSV010000066.1:0-35353 GCA_964494795.1 uncultured Spirochaetales bacterium
AGAGCGACAAGGCGTCGATGGAGATTCCGAGTCCGGTTGGCGGCGTGATCCGGGAAATCGCCGTTTCGGTCGGCGACCGCGTCAGCCAGGGAGCCCTGATCGCCCGGGTCGCCCTCTCGGACTCCGAGCCAATCGCCGAGACAACTGCTGAGCCAATCGCTGAGACAATTGCCGAGACAATTGCTGAGCCGATCGCTGAACCGGCGGCTTCCGCGCGTGAAAGCCTCGAGCCCGCAGCGCGCGACGAACCGCCGGAAGCCGCAGCAGGCTCCGCGCGCGCCGCGCACAGCAATTCATCGGAGCACGCGATACGGCCTGCGCGCCCGAGCGCGACGCCGACCTCCAGTCAGCCGCGGCCTACCGCGCCCGCTCTCGCCCCGCCCGCCGCGAGTACAGCGCACGCGGGCCCCTCCGTGCGCCGATTCGCACGCGAACTCGGTGCAAACCTCGACCTCATGCGCGGATCGGGCCGCAAGGGCCGGATCCTCAAACAAGATGTCCAGGATTTCGTCAGGCGCGCGCTGCGCGAGGCTGGCGGGCCCGCGCCGCTCGAGAACGCGCTTCGAGTAGAACCCGCGCCTGCGATCAATTTCGCGGAGTTCGGCGAAATCGAGATCGAGAAACTGAACAACATTCGCAAGATCGCCGCGAAGTTCCTGCACCGATCGTGGTTGACCGTTCCGCACGTCACCCAATTCGACGAGGCGGACATCACCGAGCTCGAAAAATATCGAAAGTCGCAGCGAGCCGAGAGCGAGAAGCGAGGCGTCAAACTCACGGCGCTCACCTTCGTGATGAAGGCGGTCGTGAGCACGCTCAAGGAATTCCCGCGGTTCTGCGCCTCGCTCGACGCCAGCGGCGAAAACCTGATCCTCAAGCGCTACTTCCACATCGGGATCGCGGTGGACACCCCCAATGGACTGATCGTGCCCGTCGTGCGCGACGTCGACCGCAAGGGATTGTTCGACCTGGCGGCTGAGCTCGAGGTGGTCAGCGAGCGCGCGCGCAACCGCAAGCTCAGCCCGGCGGATCTCGCGGGAGGCTGCTTCAGCATCTCGAGCCTGGGTGGGATTGGCGGCACGGCGTTCACCCCGATCGTGAACGCGCCCGAGGTCGCGATCCTCGGCGTCTCGCGGCACGCGATGAAACCGATCTACCGCGACGGTCAGTTCATCCCGAGATTGATGCTCCCCCTCTCTCTCTCCTACGACCACCGCGTGATCGACGGCGCCGCGGCCGCGCGCTTCACCAGCAAACTCAAGGACGTTCTCTCGGACGTCCGCAACTTGGTCCTCTAGGGCGCGATGAGTTCGATCGTCGAAATCAAAGTTCCGGACATCGGAGACTTCGACGCCGTCGAGGTGATCGAGGTCCTGGTATCGGCCGGGGAGCGCGTCGCGCGCGACGCTTCGCTGATCACGATCGAGAGCGACAAGGCGTCGATGGAAATACCGTCGCCGCAAGCCGGAGTGATTCGAGAAATCTCGGTCGAGGTCGGAAGCCGCGTTTCCGCGGGATCCTTGATTCTCCGACTCGAAGCCGAAGACTCCGCGCTGCCCGAGCACGCGAAGTCGAGCGCAAGCGCGCTGCCGCAGGTCGAGCCGGCGGACCCCGAGCGCGCGCAGTCCAACACAAGCGAGGCAGCGCGGATCGAATCGACGAATTCCAATTCCGTCGCTCCGACCCCGACGCCGCGCGCCGCAAGGAGCTTCACGCGGTCCGACCGCCACGCAGAGGTCGTCGTGCTCGGTGGCGGACCCGGCGGCTACACGGCGGCGTTTCGCGCCGCGGACCTCGGCAAGCAGGTCGTCTTGATCGAGCGCCACGAGCGGCTCGGAGGCGTCTGCCTCAATGTCGGATGCATTCCTTCGAAGGCGCTGCTGCACATCGCAGAAGTGGTGAACGAAGCGCGCGAGCTGCGCGAGCGCGGCGTAGACTTCGGCGAGCCGCGATTCGATCTCGAGCGCATGCGCGCGTACGTGAATCGCGTGGTTGGAAACCTCAGCCAGGGCCTGGGTGGACTCGCGCAGCGGCGCAAGATCAGCGTGCTTCGGGGCCGCGGGCGATTCAGCGCGGCGGATCAGATCTCGGTCGAGACCCACGACGGGACGACGACGCTTTCATTCGACGACTGCGTCATCGCGGCCGGCTCCCAAGCCATCGAACTACCGGGCATCCCCCACGACGACCCGCGCGTGATGGACTCGACCGCTGCGCTGCGGCTCGACGCGATCCCAGCGCGTCTGCTCGTCATCGGAGGCGGCATCATCGGCCTCGAGATGGCCGCGGTCTACGACGCGTTGGGGTCGAAGATCACGATCATCGAACTGACCGACGAGCTGATCCCCGGCTGCGACCGCGATCTGATCAAGCCGCTACAAAAACGCATTGCGATGCGCTACGAGCGCATCCTGCTCGGCGCGAAGGTCACGCGCATCGAGTCGCAGGCCGACGGCCTGAAGGTCTACATGGAGGGCGGCAATGCGCCGGCATCCGACCGATTCGATCGCGTGTTGGTCGCGGTGGGTCGACGCCCGAACGGCCACGCGATCGACGCCCCCAAGGCCGGCGTCAACGTCGACGAGCGCGGATTCATCGCGGTCGACAATCGGATGCGAACCCTCGCGCCGCACATTTACGCGGTCGGCGACATCGTCGGCCAGCCCATGCTCGCCCACAAGGCGACCCACGAGGGAAAGACCGCGGCGGAAGTCATCGCGGGACTGCCGGCGGCCTTCGACCCGAAGGCAATTCCGTCGGTCGCCTACACCGATCCCGAAGTGGCTTGGATGGGCCTCTCCGAGGCGGAAGCCCGCGCCGCCAGCATCGAAATTGAAACGGCAAGCTTTCCCTGGGCGGCGAGCGGCCGCGCCCAGGGAATCGGCCGCAGCGAGGGAATCACCAAGCTAGTCTTCGACGCGCAAAACCACCGCTTGCTAGGTGCCGGCATTACGGGCCGAAACGCGGGCGAATTGATCGCCGAGGCGGTGCTGGCACTGGAACTCGGCGCCGATGCGGAAGACCTCGCGCTCACCATCCACGCGCATCCGACACTCTCGGAAACCGTGAACTTCGCGGCCGAAATGTTCGAGGGCACGATCACGGATCTCTACCTTCCCCGCCGCAAGATTGGGTCCGCTGGGAACTGACGCCATCCACCCAGACGAGCGACGCGAATGAGTCGAGAAAGCAGCGAGAGCCCGCCTCCGCGCGGTGCCACCGCAGAGAGAGAAGCGAGCGAGCGCGCCCAACCGAGCGCGAAGATCATCCTGTTGCGCCACGGAGAGCCTCAGTGGTCGGTGGACGGCGGGCCCGCGGTGAGCGACCCCACGCTCACTGCTTTCGGCCGCTGGCAGGCGCAGGCGAGTGCTCGGGTTCTCGCCGCCGAACACCAGTTCGACGCGCTCTACGTCAGCCCCCACCGACGCGCGCGCGAAACCGCCGCTCCTCTGATCGACGCGGTCGGGCTAGAAGCCGTGACGATCGATCGCTTCGCGGAAGTCGGCGTCGCCGTCGAGGGTTTCAGCCCGAATGAAGCCGATCGCTACTTCGTGGAGGGCGCCCGGCGCCCGCTCCAAGAACACTGGGATGGCTGGCCCGGCGCCGAAACCTTCCACGATTTTCACGCGCGCGTCACGTCGGCGATCACGGACGTTCTCGAAAAGCACGCGTGCCATTCTCATCGCGAACACGACTTTACGATCTGGCATCTGCCCGAAGAAAAACCATCGATTGCAATCGTCGCCCACATGGGAACCAACGCGGTGATCCTCACGCACCTGCTCGACATCCGTCCGGTACCGTGGGAGTGGCTGCGCTTCGAAACCGGACTCGCCGCGTACTCGGTCCTGCAGGCGCGCCCGATCGGACCGCAAGGCCATGTCTGGTCGCTGCTTCAATTCGACCGCGAAGATCACCTCCGCGAAGCCGGATTGCGCTGACTCGGGCTATGCTGCGCGCCGGAGGTCGAGATGGCGCACGCAACGCTCTACCACAACCCCGGCTGCGGCACGTCGCGCGGAGCACTGACGATCCTGAACGAGCGCAATGCCAAATTCGACAAGGTCGAATACCTCTTGGAACCGCACCCAAGGCTGATGCAGCGCCCGATCTTCGTCTCCGGAGATCGCGCGTTGGTATGCCGACCCTCCGAGAAGATTCTCGAACTCCTCTAGCTCAACCGGAGTGCCGCGATGCACCCGATTCGAAAACGCGGGCGCGCAAGAGTCGAGGAGCTCGGATTTTCGGAAGGGGCCCACTCTTGAAGGCGATCGCGCGAAGATTGCTGCGCTCGCGGCGCGCGGTTTCCGCGCTGATCAGCCTGATCGCCTTCCTACTCAGCGGGGGGGTACGTTCGATCGGATGGCTCGAAGGGCTGGAACTCGGCGCCTTCGACGCCTTGCTTCGATCTCGCCCCCCGCTCGCGCTCGACGACAACCCCGTCGTGCTGATCAAGCTGCGCGAATACGAGATCCAGAAATACGGCCACCCGCTGTGCGATGCGCGTTTGGCGCTCGCGCTCGCGAAGCTCCAGGGCCTTGGCGCGAGCGCGATCGGCGTCGACATCTACCGCGACATACCGATCAAGTCCTGTGCCGGGCGCGTGGGCGACGAACGCCTACCCGAAACCGACACCAACCTCGCCGAGGTCGCCCTGCGCGACGATCGGGTCGTGATGGTCGCAAAACCGCTCGAAGACCCCCCGATCGCCGCGCCCGCTTTTCTCGAGGGGACCGCGCAGATCGCGATTTCCGACATTCCGGTCGACGCCAATGGCATCGTGCACCGCGTCCTCCTCTACTACACGCATGAAGGCGAAACCTATTTCTCGTTGAGCTTCCTGCTCGCGATGCGGCATCTGAGCCGCGAAGGCATCGCGCCGACAAATGATCCTGACGAGCCCGATTTCGTGCGATTCGGCGACACGACGATCCCCGCGTTTCGACCCGACGGCGGCGGTTACCACGACGCGGATGCGGGCGGGTATCAGTACCTGCTCGACTACGCGCTGGGGCACGGAGGATTCCCGTCCTACACGCTCGAGGAACTGTATTCGAACGCAATCCCCGCCGAACGCGTGCGCGGAAAGATCGCGATCCTCGGAACCGATTCGACGACCGTCAAGGATCGCTTCTCGACACCGTTGAGCGCGGGCCTTGCCGACGAACCGTTCATGCTCGGGATGGAGCTGCACGCACACGCCGCAACCCAGCTGATTCGCTTCGCGCACGCTGAGACCCGGCCCATCGGCAGTTGGAGTCAACACCGCGAGTACGCGTGGATCTTCTTGTGGTGTGCGCTCGGCGGCGCGCTCGGATCCTGGAATCGATCGGGATGGTTCACCGCAATCGCCGCGCTCGCGGGACTCTCCGCGCTCGGGGCCGCGTGCAGCTTCGCCTTCGCGCAGGGCTTGTGGATTCCGCTCGTCCCTCCCCTGCTGGCCAGCGTCAGCGCGGCCGCCCTGGTGACCGCCTATCGCGCCTTCAAAGAGCGCGCCGAGCGCAGCGAACTGGCGGGCCTGTTCTCGAAGTTCCTGCGGCCCGAGGTCGCGAAGGCGATCTGGGATCAGCGCGACGCATTCATGGGCCCCGACGGTCGACCGCGCGCGGGTCGGATCACGCTGACGACCCTGATGGCCGACTTGAAGGGATATACGACGGCGTCCGAGTCGATGGAGCCCGAAGCCCTGATGAACTGGATCAACGAGTACATGCTCGTGATGGCCAACCTGGTCGGCGAATACGAAGGTGTGGTGGACGATTACGCGGGCGACGGAATCAAGGCCAATTTCGGCTTTCCGCTCCCGCGCACGAGCGAGCAAGCGATCGGCAGCGATGCGCGCAACGCCGTGAATTGCGCGCTCGCGATGGCAGCCGCGATGGACGGCCTGAACGTGGACTGGCGCGCGCGCGGCTTGCCCACGGGGCGCGTGCGCGTCGGCATCTACACCGGGCCTGCGGTCGTGGGAGTCCTCGGGGGCCACAAGAGCATGAAATACACGACCGTGGGTGATACTGTTAACACGGCCGCGCGGCTCGAGAGCTTCGCGAAGGACGACTTCGACGCCGTGCGCGCCGATTGGCGGATCCTGGTCGGAGGAGAAACCATGCGGTATCTCGACGGAGCCTTTCGCGCCGAAGATCTCGGAAGCCACGCCCTGAAAGGCAAGAGCGAAACGATTCGAATCTTTCGGATCCTCGGCCCGTCCTAGACGGGTCGCGCCCAGATCGAACGGATCCAAACGCGAATCGATCAAGACGCGAATCGATCAAGACGCGAACGGATCGAAACGCGAACGGATCGAGACGCGAACAGATCGAAACGCGAACGGATCGAGACGCGAACAGATCGAGACGCGAACGGATCGAGACGCGAACAGATCGAAACGAGTGGATCGAAACGAACGGATGGAAACGAACGGATCAGACGCATCGATGAACCGGAGGTCGGCATGAAAGCTCTCACAACCGCAATCGCAGTGTGCCTCGCATTGACCCCTTTGGCGCTCTACGCCGCGGAGAAGCAGGCGGAAGAGCCGAAGGCCGCCAAGCAGGCGGCGATGCCGCAGTTCAAGCCGACCAACGTCGGAACGCCGATGACGCGACTCGGCGGCGCGACCCGGGGCGCGATGGCCAACGCTCCGCGCACCGAGGCGCTCGTGCCCGAGGAAGTCGGACACACGCTGCAATCCCAGCCCGTTCTTTACTGGTACCTCGATGCGAAGACCGCCGACCGCATCGACTTCGCGCTGATCGGCGTCGATCCGGTCAATCCGATTCTCGAAATCACCCTGGAGGGCCCATTCGAGCCCGGCATCCAGCGCATTCGCACGGCCGATCTCGGCATCGCGCTCGAACCCCGCCTCGAATACCAGTGGTTCGTCCGCGTGGTCCCGAACCCCGACCAGCGCCTCTACGATCGCGTCGTGGGCGGCGGCATCCAGCGCATCGAAGCTTCGGAGGAACTGCGCGCTCGAATCTCTGCGGCACCCAAGGGAGAATCCCACTACGTGCTCGCCGAAGCCGGCATCTGGTACGACGCACTCGATTCGCTCTCGCTCCAGGTCGACGCTGCCCCCGAAGACGAGAACCTGCGCGCCCAGCGCACATCGCTCTTCGCCCAGGTCGGCCTCAAGGGCGTGAACTGACGCGCAGCCTCGGCGCCTAGGCGAGCTTCCGGTACAGCCAAGGCAGGCTCACGTCGAGCCGCCGTCGACCTGCGAATGATCGTCGTCGAATTCCTCGAAGTGGTGCGGGATCTGCAGTTCCCACAGGCGCTTGTGCAGGATGCGCGCGGATCATACCGGCTGGTTGGCACAGCTGCTAAACCTCGGGCGAAATGCTCGAACTGCGCGCTGCAACCGCGGACCCATGGCTGACGGTCGTTCTCGACGGCTTCGATGACTTCCTGCTCGATCACGCCGCCTGCGAGCGCAAGGCCTCGGCAAACGCGCTGTCGCTCGTCGCCCACTATCCCGACCGCCGCGAACTGGTTCGCGCCTTGATCGAACTCGCGTGCGAAGAACTCCACCACTTCCAGCAGGTGCATCGACTCATCGATCAGCGCGGTCTGATGCTCGCGCAGGATCGCAAGGATCCCTACCTGAACGCGTTGCGCGCCCAGGTCCGCAGCGGTGCCAAAGATTATTTTCTCGACCGCTTGCTGATCGCGGGCGTCGCGGAGGCCCGCGGCTGCGAGCGCTTCGGGCTGATCGCGTCGGCGCTCGAGAAGGCGGGCAGCGCCTCCGACCTCGCGGCCTTTTACGCGAACCTGCGCGAATCCGAAGCGCGCCACCGCGATCTCTTCGTCGACCTCGCGCGGCTGTATTTCGAGAAGAACAGCGTCGAGTCGCGACTGTCCGAGTTGCTCGACGCCGAGGCGCGTATCGTGTCGGAGCTTCCGATCGCCGCGGCGCTGCACTGACGCCGCGCTCAGCCGTGCCTCGGGCGCTCTCGCAATATCTCGATCGCTACGCGGAACCCGAAGCCAAAGGGATCGGCCACATGCGTCGGAAATTCGGCCACGTGCTGACGATCCCCGCCTGCGGCGAGGGCCGCGAGCTGCATGCTGCCCTCGCTTCGATTCCGGCAGGCCCGCTCGGCGACGTACTGACACTGGTGGTCGTCAACGCGCGAGTCGATTCCCCGCAGTCGCTTCGCGAAGCCAACCTCGCGACGCTCGAGCGGCTGCGCGCCGATGCCGGCCGCGCCGTCGCTGTCGCGCGCAACGCGAGCGTCTGCGAACACCCGCGAGGCGCGCTGCTGCTCGTCGACCGCGCGACGCCGGGCTTCGAACTGCCTGCGCGACACGGAGTGGGGTTGGCGCGCAAGATCGCGGCGGACATCGCGCTCGCTCTCTGGTCCGAGGGGCGCGTCGCGTCTGCCTGGATCCACTGCACGGATGCAGACGTCGAGCTGCCGGCAGACTATTTCGAAACGCCTAGCGCGAGCGGTCGCGATGCGGCGCTCGTCTATCCGTTTCGGCACGTCGAAGCCACACGCGAAGCACTCGAGTACGAGATCTCGCTGCGGTACTACGTGGCCGGGCTCCGATTCGCGGGCTCGCCGTACGCGTACCACAGCATCGGTAGCACGCTCGCCGTGAACGCGATCGCCTACGCGCAGGTGCGCGGATTTCCGAAGCGGCTGGCCGCAGAAGATTTCTATCTGCTCAACAAGCTCGCCAAGGTCGGGGCGATTTGTGCGCTGCAGCGCGAACCGATCCGCCTGTCTTCGCGCAGCTCGAAGCGCACGCCGTTTGGAACCGGACGCGCGATCGAGCGCGCGCGTGAGTTCGCGCGCGATGACGCGCCGCGACGTGTCTACGCTCCGGTCGCCTTCGCCTACCTGGGCGCCTGGCTGCAGACGCTGCGCGCGCTCGCCGAGACGGGCGGCGCCGCGGACCCCGCGGAGCTGCTCGCCGAGCACAGCGGCGCCTGGCCCGCAGTGGACGTCGAGCGGCTTCGCGCGCGGCTCGAGACGACCGGCGCCTGGGCGGCGGCGCGAATCGCGCTGGAGCGCTGCCGCAGCCCCGAAACCCGCGCCAAGCACCTGCTGGGCGGCTTCGACGCCTTCCAGACCCTCAAGCTGATCCACGCGCTTCGAGCGGACGGGCTCGACTCGATCCCGCTCCGCGAGGCGCTGGCGGAGGCGCCCTTCATCGAGCTTCGAGCCGGCGCGCCTCTCGAGGACGTTCGAGAACAGCTGGCAGCCGCGGAGCCGCTGGCAGCGCGACTCGGCGTGACCGATCCAATGCGCCAACTTTGAAGCGTTCGACTTCTCTCGAGGCAGTATTTTGATTGATTTTTAGATGTTTCTCAGCCTGACTGACTCGACTCCTCCAGGTTTATGCCTGTCATGCCGATGTTTTATAATAATCCCCGAGGGGACAGTGAAGTTTTATAAAATAGAACGATATTTCTGCGTTTCTGACCTTCACTTGAGCTAGATTGGGCGACCGGAACCGGACTCGAGAGGCCAAACTTTGGAAATCCACGAAGACGCGGATCAAAAATTCCCCACCGGCGGCGAGAAGATCATCCAGTGCCTCGAACGCGAGGGCGTGGAATACATCTTTGGGCTCTCCGGTGGAGCCGCCATGCCTCTGTTCGATGCGTTGGTGGACTCCAAGATCCAATTGATCCTCACCCGCCACGAGCAGGGCGCTACCCACATGGCGGATGGTTACGCGCGCTCCACGGGTCGCCCGGGCGTGGTGCTGGTGACCTCGGGCCCCGGCGCGACCAATACCGTGACCGGGCTGCTCACGGCGCTGATGGACTCCGCGCCGATCGTGGTGCTGTCGGGCCAGACCATCACCTCGATGCTCGGAAAGGACGCGTTTCAGGAAGCAGACGTCACGGGCATCACCTACCCCGTCGTCAAGCACTCCTACCTCGTCAAGCATGCGGCCGACATTCCGCGCATCATGCGCGAGGCGTTTTACGTCGCGACCAGCGGGCGGCCGGGCCCCGTGCTCGTCGACGTCCCGAAGGACATCGGTCAGGGACCCTGCGACGCGCCCTTCTGCGGCAAGGTGGATCTGCCGGGATACGAAGTCGCGATGCACGGAGCGCCCGAATCGATCGCTGAAGCCGCGCGACTCTTGCGCGCCGCGAAGCGCCCCCTGCTCTACGTGGGAAACGGAGCCGTGATCTCGGACGCCGGCAAGGCGATCACCACGCTCGCCGAGAAACTGCGCGCTCCGGTCGTCACGACGCTGCTCGGCAAGGGCGCGGTGGATGAGAACCACCCGCTGCACCTCGGAATGATGGGGATGCACGGCACCGCCTACGCGAACAAAGCGGTGGCCGGCTGCGATCTGATCATGTCGATCGGAGGGCGCTGGGACGACCGCATCACGGGTCGGCTGTCGGACTTCTGCACCGGCGCCGTGAAGATCCACATCGACATCGATCCCGCCGAGTTCAACAAGATCGTGCGACCCGACGTGTCGATCCTCGGCGACGCGCGAAGCGTGGTCGAAGACCTGATCCCGCAGATCGAGATGGCGGACACCGCCGATTGGCTGGAGCAGTGCGAAAAATGGCGCCGCCTCTATCCGCTCAAATACTCCAAGCAGGGGGGGCTGCGCGCCCAGCACGTGCTCGATCGGCTCAATGAGATCACCC
The DNA here is from genome assembly GCA_964494795.1 of uncultured Spirochaetales bacterium. Lineage (GTDB taxonomy): Bacteria > Myxococcota_A > UBA9160 > UBA9160 > SMWR01 > JACZVU01. Next base: position 10,631 of record CAZBSV010000066.1, read on the forward strand.
AGGGCGATGCGATCATCACGACCGACGTGGGTCAGCACCAGATGTGGGCCGCGCAGTTCTGTCGCTCTCGCTCGAACCGGCACTGGATCAGCAGCGGCGGAGCCGGCACGATGGGATTCGGCTTCCCGGCCGCAATCGGTGCGCAGTTCGGAAATCCCAAGAAGAAGGTCTGGGCGGTCGTGGGGGATGGCGGGTTCCAGATGACGTTCGCGGAACTCGCGACGGCCTCGATCCACAAGCTTCCCGTGAAGTGCCTGGTCATCAACAACAACTTCCTGGGCATGATCCGACAGTGGCAGGAGATGTTCTACGACAACCGGCTCTCGGGTGCGGATCTCGAGGGAAATCCGGACTTCGTGAAACTCGCCCAGGCGTATGGCGTCAAAGCGCTGCGGATCCGCCGGCCCGCCGACGCGGAGCGGATCTTGCGCGAGGCGCACGCATACGACGACGGACCCTGCGTGGTGGTCGCCGAGGTCGTCAAGGAAGACAACGTCTTCCCGATGATCCCGGCGGGCGCTTCGGTGAGCGAGATGTTGATCGAGAAACCCAAACACGCGCTGGCGAAACCCAGCGGGAGCACCTGAGATGAGCGCAGCAATCCAACTGACCCCGCCTCAAGCGCAGGTCCACACGATCTCGCTGTTCGTCAACAACTCGCCGGGCGTGCTGGTGCGGGTGGCGCTTGTATTCTCGCGCCGCGGATTCAACATCGAGAGCCTCGTGGTGAGCCCGAGCGCGGAAGGTCGTTATTCGCGCATGACGATCACCTGCTCTGGCGAAGCCGACGTGCTCGAGCAGATCATCAAGCAGCTCTCGAAGCTCGTCGATGTCGTCCACGCGATCGATCACACGGGAGATCTCGCCTACGAGACGGAGATCGCGCTGATCAAGATCGAAGCGCCGGTCGACGAGCGCACCGAGATCCTGCAGATCGCCGAACACTTCAAGGCGCGAGTCGTCGACTACGGGGTCGAATCGATCATCCTGCAGGCCTACGGTTCGAGCGAAAAACTCGACGCGCTGATCAGTCTGCTGCGCCCCTATACGATCTCCGAACTCGTTCGATCCGGAAAGCTGCTGATGGCGCGGGGCAAGAGCGCGACGTAGCCGCGAATCGCCGACCCGAGACGTAGCCGCGAATCGCTGACCCGAGGTTGGGAGACGATCTTCCCGCACGGGCGGCTCCTTTCAGGCGATCGTGCCGCGCGCGCGAAGCGACGCCAGTTCGGCTGCGTCGACTCCGATTTCAGTGAGCACTTCGTCGGTGTGCTGACCGAGCGTCGGCGCGAAGCCGCGGATGCGCGACGGCGTGCGATCGAAGCGCGCGGCGGGTCGCGTCTGGCGAATCCGGCCGGCCTGCGGGTGATCGACCTCCTCGATCAACTGATTGGCGGCGATCTGTGCATTGCTGAGCAACTCGTGGCGCTCGAGGATCGGCGCACACGGAACCTGTTCGGCGCCGAGCTGCGCGAGCCAGTGCGCGGTCGAGCCGCCGCGGAACACCTCCGCCATCACGTCGAGACGCTCGTCCCAGTTCTCGACTCTCGCGCTGCCGGTCGCAAAGCGCGGATCTTCGATGAGTTCTGGGCGCTGCGCGACGCGCGCGAAGCCGGCCCATTCGCGATCGGAAATGGTGCCTGCCGTGATGAATCCGTCCGAGGTTTCGAATACCAGCTCTCGGAGCTGCGGCTTCCGAGCGGCCGGATCCTTCTCTCCGGATTCACGCACGAACGTGTAATGCATCATGCCTTCGGGCCAGAGAAACGAAATCACCGCGTCGAGCATGGAGAGCCGGACGTGCTGGCCGCAGCCGGACCGCTCGCGCGCGAGCAGCGCCGCAGTGATCGCCTGGGCGGCCGTCAACGCGGTCAGTTTATCGGCCATGATGGTGCGCACCATGCGCGGGCGGCCCGTTTCGCGATCTCGCTGGATGGCGGCAAGCCCCGACATCGCCTGGATGATCGGATCGTAGGCGCGCTGTCGCGCGCAGGGACCCGTTTCTCCGAATCCGTTGATCGAGACGTAGATCAGGTTGGGCACGATCGCGCGAAGCGCAGGCTCGCCAATTCCGATGCGCTCGGCGGTTCCGGGGCGAAAGTTCTGCACGAAGACATCGGCGGTCGCCACGAGCCGTTTGAGGAGCGCCACACCGTCTAGCTGCTTGAGGTCGACTACCAGCGAGCGCTTGCTCCGATTGCTCGTCGCAAACAGCGGTGTGATCCCAGACCGCGCGTGTCCGATCGCCCGCACGAGATCGCCCTGCCCCGGCGGCTCGACCTTGATCACGTCGGCGCCCTGCTCGGCGAGCATCATCGTCGCAATCGGTCCGGAAATCATCGCGGTGAGATCGACGATCCGATAACCCTCGAGCGGTCCGTCCATGGCGTGACCCTATCACTCCCGCTGGGCGCGAGCGATCGGAGCCGCCGCTCCAGCTGGCTGCGAGCGATCGGAGTTGACGGCGATGGCGCGCACGTCACCATCCGAGCCAGCCGATCGAGGTCTCGCCCATCCGTGACTCTCCATCAGACCTCAGGCAGAACCGGACTCGGACTCGGACTCGCGAGCATCACAATGCTGGCTTGGGCGACGCTGCCGGTGGCACTCTCCGCGATGCTGCGCGACCTGGATCCACTGACGCTGATCTGGTTCCGCTTCCTCGCCGCGTCGCTACTTCTCACCAGTGTTCTCGGGATGCGAGGCTCGCTGCCAAGGCTGTCTGCGCTCGGGCCGACCGGAGCGGCGCTGCTCGTCGTGGCCACGCTCTGCATGGCCGCCAACTACCTGCTCTTCTTGATCGGCCTCGACATGACGACTCCCGCGAACACCCAGATCGTCATGCAACTCAGCCCGCTGCTCTTCTCGCTGGGCGGGATCGCGATCTTCGGCGAGCGTTACAATCGCCGCCAGTGGATCGGATTCTGCGTGCTGATCGCGGGACTCGCGGTCTTCTGCTCCGACCAGCTCCTCGCGTTCGTCGAAGATGGCCACCGCTACCTGCTCGGCTACGCGGCGATATTCGCCGCCGCGCTCACATGGTCGATCTCGTCGCTGATCCAGAAGCGGCTGCTCACGATCTTCCGTTCGCAAGCCCTGCTGCTGTGCATGTATGTCGGATGCGCGCTCTGCTTGACACCGCTCGCCGATCCGGCTCGGATCGCCTCGTTGTCGGGCTGGGCGATCCTGCTCCTGCTCTACTGCGCGCTCAATACCGTCGTCGCCTACGGGGCCTTCAGCGCGGCGCTCGAAAATATCGAGGCTTCGCGGGTGGGCGCCGTGATCGCGCTCTCCCCCGTGGCGACGTTCGGCTTCATCACGCTCACCCACAGGCTGTTTCCCGGCGTGCTCCCCCCCGAGCAGTTCTCGCCCTGGATGCTGTTTGGCGCCGGGGCCGTGGTGGTCGGTTCCGTGATTACGGCGCGCGGGTAGCGGGCGGGCCGCGGATCCCGCGAAACGGCGGCGTCCGTGATACGGTTCTCGGCGTGCAGTCCTTTTGCGATCAGACGATCTTGATTACCGGCGCCGCGAGCGGGCTCGGCAGGCGGATGGCGGAGGTATTCGCAGCCGAGGGCGCCCGCGTGATCCTCTGGGGCCGCGAAGGGCTCGAGCTCGAAGCCTTCGGCAAAGAACTCAACGAGCGGGGCCAGCGCTGCGCGACCTATCGCTGCGACGTATCCAGCCGAGACGAGATCTACGCCAGCGCAAAGCGCGTGATCCGGGAGCACGGCCCGGTCGACATCTTGATCAACAACGCCGGCGTCGTCTCGGGCCGGCCGCTGCTCGAGATTTCGGATGCCGAGATCGAGCAGACCTTCGACGTCAACGCGCTTGCACCCATCTGGACGACGCGGGCGTTTCTGCCGGCGATGATCGAACGCGGCCGGGGTCACATCGTGACGATCGCTTCGGCGGCGGGGCTCGTCGGAGCGCCGCGGCTGACCGATTACGCGGCGAGCAAACACGCGGCTGTCGGCTTCGACGATGCGCTCCATTTCGAGTTGCACCACCTGGGTCACCGCGGAATCCGAACGACGGTCGTATGCCCCTACTTCATCTCGACGGGGATGTTCGACGGTGCCAGAGCCGCGTCGCCGCTGTTTCCAATCCTCACGCCCGAGTATGCGGTCCGCAAGATCGTCCGCGCGATCCGACGGGGCCGGCGCAGACTGCTGATGCCGCGCGCAGTCGGCCTGGTCTTTCTCGTCCGCGTGCTGCCGGTGCCGGTCTTCGACTGGTTGGCGCGCACGCTCGGCGTCACGCGAAGCATGGACGGCTTCAGGGGTCGGCGTTCGGATTGAGCCCGATCTAGATGCCCTCGCCGGAGTGCGACGGGGGTTTCTGATGCAGCTGCAGGCTCGGCGCATCGATGCTGACGCGCGTGAAGCGCGGAACCGACGTCGTCAACCAGACATTGCCGGCGACCACCGAGCCTTCGCCAATCACGGTATCACCACCCAGGATGGTCGCATTCGGGTAGATGGTGACGTCGTTCTCCAGCGTCGGATGGCGCTTCTTGCCGACGTCGTCGCGACCCGCGCGGTTCGAAAATGCGCCCAGCGTCACACCGTGGTAGAGCTTCACGCGGTTGCCGATTTCGCAGGTCTCCCCGATCACCACACCGGTGCCGTGGTCGATGAAGAAATGGGTGCCGATCTTCGCCGCCGGGTGAATGTCGATTCCGGTCTGGCTGTGGGCGTCCCGAGACATGATGCGGGCGACGATCTTTTCGCCGAGCTTGTGAAAACAATGCGCCACCCGATACGCGGAGACCGCGACGATGCTCGGGTAGGCGGCGATGATCTCTCCGTAGCTCGAAGCCGAGGGGTCACCGTGATAGGCGGCTTCGAGGTCGGTGGCGATCAGATGGCGAACGGAGGGGAGCTCTTGGATCAACTGCGTGGCGCGCGCACTCCCGATCAGCGCGGCCACGAGGCCGTGGATGACGCGTAGGTCGCTCGTGAGTTGATTCGAGGGCGTGTCGTCGGTGACGATCGCGCGCAGCGCACCGAGCGCATCCGCGACGCGTCGCTGATAGGGGAGAATCTCTTTGCGCGCCTCGGTGAGCGGGTCGCAGTTCTCTCGTTGTGAGGTCAACTCGTCGGCGACGAGCCGGATTTCGTCCACCATTACACCTCCGCGGAAACGGGCGACCAACAGTCTAGAACGGTGTCACGCAATCTGCCCGCGATTACTCGGATGCCTCGGCCATGGCTCCAATGCATTGCGCAACTCACTGCAGAACCCCGCCGTAATCGCTGCTGCTCGCTGAGGCCCGGCGCCCTTGGGCGCGCGGTCTATGCTAGAACCGCGGAGCCAGTCAGGAGGGCCGATGCGGGTTGCGAGCTGGAACGTGAACGGACTCCGCGCCCGGCTCGAGTTCGTGATCCACTGGCTCAAGCAGCGCAAGCCCGACGTGGTGGGTCTGCAGGAACTCAAACTCAGCGATGAGCAGTTTCCGACCGAGGCCTTCGAGGCGCTCGGATATCGGGTCGAAAGCTACGGCCAGAAAGCCTGGAATGGCGTCGCGATCCTGAGTCGCTGGCCGATCCGGCTGACGCAGCGGGGGTTGCCTGGGCAGGACGCCTTCGGCGCGCGATTGATCCGAGCGGAAACGGGCGGCCTCGACTTCACCACGGTCTATTGCCCCAACGGCAAGGCGACCGATCACGCGGACTTTCCGAAGAAGCTCGCCTGGTTCGACGCTCTGTCGCGCCACTTCGAGAGGATCGCGAAGCGCGAGCAGCCAACCGTGCTCTGCGGCGACTTCAACATCTGCCCGGCCGCGATCGACAGCCACGACGAAGAGCGTCTGCGCGGGCAGATCTTCCACACCGACGAGGAGCGACAGCGTTTCCAAAAACTACTGGGCTGTGGATTTTCCGACGTCTTTCGCAGCCTCTACCCCGATGAGTCCGCGTTCTCGTGGTGGGATTACCGGGGCGGAGCGTTTCACCGCAAGCTCGGGCTGAGGATCGACCTGCTGCTCGCCAATCCCCCCGCCCTGGCCCGCGTCAAGGCTGTCGAAATCGAGCGGGATTTCCGAAAAAAACACGGCGGGCTGACACCATCGGACCACGCGCCAGTCTCCGCAGACTTCGACGACCCCTAGCGGGGGAAGCTTCGCTTCCCTTGCGGCGCTCCTCGAACCCGTTCCGGGTTCGAGCTGCTAGCCGCGAGCGCGGCGGGAAATCAGTGCACGACGACCGCGGGTTCATCCATTCCCGGATTCGAATCCGGGGAGTTGGTGACCGAAGAAATCGCCGCGAGGATCAACAGTTGGCCTCCGAGCAACGGGATCGCGCAGACTCCGATCGCGCGCCAAGAACTCGTGTAGGAAAGCGCGTGTCGGACTGCCGCGATCGTGGCAACGAGTACCCAGACCATCGCGACGAATAAGACCCAGACGCGCAACTCGGGGACGATTCCGAGCAGCTTGATGATCCCGGGCGCGTTCGCGAATCCGATCGCCCGCAGCAGCGCGCCGAAATCCGCTTTCGTTTCGGGCTCAGGCAGAAACTTTGCACCGATCAGGTAAATCAAGTAGGCGAACAGCAACCACCCGATCAGGGCGGCCAGCACGCCCGAGATGAGGATCGGAAACGGTTCGCCGAGGATATTGGCCACGCTCGCGAAAGCAGCGAGCAAGACCACGGTCGCCGCCTGCCCGGTGGCGTGCTTGTCGGCTTCGACTTCCGCAAAGAGACTCGGATCGATTTGCGCGGCCCGGATCATTCGCCCGATCAGGCTGTGTTCGGCCGCCGCTGGGCGCTGGAAGGAACTCGGCATCCGCTGACTCTAGCCCGCAGCGCTGAAGCGCGCGCGCGTCACCCGCACTCGATGGTTTCCGGGACCAGCGACAGCGATCCCGCGCGCTAAAACCGGGGTGGAAAATTGCTCAGCCGGAGCCCGATAAGCGCTTGAGGCGCTGCCGCTGAAGCTCGAGGGTCATCTTCGTCAAACCGCTCTGCAGATGCCTGCCTTCAGCGGTGTCGAAAACCCCGAGCAAGCCATAGCGCGTGCTCCCGCCATCCAACGCGGTGGCGCACTGGACCTCCACCTGACCGGTGAATTCCTCGCCCCCGTAGTGGATCGCAATTTCAAGGCAGCGCCCGACGTGATATTTCCGGCTCGAGACCACGGCGAGACCCGACAAGCTCACGTCGTGGATCGGACAGCCATCCTCGTCTTCGAGCGCCGCCGTCAGACCATTGTCGGCTGTCGACACGCGGTCTTCTTCGCGAGTTCCGGCGCTAACGGCATCGCCAATCGATTTCACGCTCAGAACGAAAGGAGGACCTTCACTCGATTTCGACTCGACAAGGATCGGCTGCTGGACGAACTCCCTGTTCTTGTTGTAGTAGATCAACTTCTCTTCGCCGATCTCGATGGCGTGATGGCGTGTTTCGAACACGAGCGTCCACTCGCCGTCGCGAATCTCGCCGACCGTGGCCGGCTGGAGCACGCGCCCTCTCGACGGAGAATCGAAGCGCAAAAAAATGCGACTTCCTTCCTTAACCGCCAATCTTAACCGCCAATCTTAACCGCCATTCTTAACCGCCATTCTTAACTGCCGTTCCCGCGCGCTCTCCCTCGACCGACAAGGCCCGATCCAATCTGCATCGGGCAATTCTTACACGAGATTTAGCATCGAAATTTGATTTCTACGTAACCATTTTTTCGGATAGCAGAAGATTGGGCGTCGTGTAGGTGTTAACCCTAGGTGGGCGGATGAGGGTTGCCCTCGATGATGCGCCGGATCCTCTCGAGCAAGACTCCAGGCTCGAACGGTTTGTGCAAGAAGGCGTCAAGTCCCTTGTCGAGGAAGTGCCACGCGGCGCGCTCCTCGGAGTAGCCACTGATCAGCATGATGCGCGCGTCGGGTCGGATTCGCCGAATCTCGTCGAAAGCGTCCTCGCCTCCGATATCCGGCATGGTTCGATCCAGTACCACGGCGCGAATCTCGTCCGCGTGACGCCGGAACAGCTCCACGCCTTCGCGACCGTCGCGCGCGAGCAGAACGCTGAGCCCCGCTCGGCGAAGCGTCGCGTCCAACAGTTCCCGCACGCCTTCGTCATCGTCTACGACCAGCACCGATCCGCTGGCACGCCAGGTATCGATCGACGTCGCGCGCAGCTCGGAGACGACCGCAACCCGCTGCGTGGCGGGAAACAGCACGCGGAATCGCGTCCCGCGCCCGAGTTCGCTTTCGATTTCGACGATTCCCGAATGGCTCCGCACGATCCCGAGGGCAGCCGCGAGCCCGAGCCCTCGCCCGGTAAATTTTGTCGTGAAGAACGGATCGAAAATCTTCGACTGCGTCACGGCGCTCATCCCGCAACCGTCATCGACGACTTCGAAGAATACGTAGCTCGCCGCCTTGGGGTTGAAATCGCCAATGACGTATTGGGGATCCAGCTTCTCCGCTTCGATGATGCCCGTCCGCAGCGAAATCTGCCCCGCTCCTTCGCGAACCGCCTCGCTCGCGTTCGTGATCAGATTCATCACGACCTGGGAAAGCTGCGCGATATCCGCCTCCACGGCGGGCAGGTCGTCGGCGAGGTCATAGATCAGCGTCGCGCGGCCGGAAACCACGCCCTCGAGCAACTGACCCATCTCTGCGACGAGCCGCGAGATCGAAAGCGGTTCGAACAGGACCGGCCCCTGGCCCGAGTACGCGAGCAACTGCCGGGTGAGCGCGGCAGCCCTATGCGCGGCATTGCGAATCTGCTCGATTCGCGGCCGGATCGGCGAATCGGCGGGCAGATCGAGCAGCGCGAGCTCCGCATCGCCCAGGATCGGCGTCAGCAGATTGTTGAAGTCGTGCGTGATGCCCCCCGCCATCACGCCGAGACTCTCCAGCTTCTGGGTTTCCTGTATCTGCCGCGCGAGATCGCGGCTCTCGTCTTCCCGCTGGATCTCGCGGGTAATGTCGCGAGCGACCTCGAGCATCCGGCGCTCTCCATCGGCCGTCTCGTACCAGGTACCGATCGCGGAAAACCAGACCCACGACCCATCTGCATGCCGCACCCGGTATGGGGAATAGTGGATCCGTTCACCGAGTTCCCCTTTTGCACTCCTGAACTCAGCCAGATCGCGTTCCCGGTCATCGGGATGGATCATTTCGAAGAGTTTGAGGTAAGGCTGACCCTTGACGCTCTCGGGTTTGATTCCAGTCAAATCTTCGAGTGAGGGGCTCACGAAGATCACCTGCTCCGCGTCATTGATCTCGAAGATCACGTCGCGGCTGACTTCCGTCACGATGCGATAGCGGTTTTCGCTCTCGCGGTGACTGCGCCGCGCCCGCTCCGCTTCCGTGACGTCGCGGCAGACCGAAAGCATCCGCTTTGAACCGCCGACCAGTTCGAAGGGCGTCGACATGCCCTCGAACCAATGCCACGAGCCATCTGGAAAGCGGAATCGAAAGCGACTCCTCGTCTCTCGCCCCGACTCGACTCCCGCGCGAAACGTGTCGAAAATCGGACGTCGATCATCGGGGTGAAGGGAGTCGAGGATTCCGCTCTCCCCGAGGGTCTTGCCCAGAATTTCGTCGAGGGGGCGCGAGATCAGCCTGGAACAGTCCGGACTCAAGAACAGCAAGCGCCCTTGGCTGTCAAATTCGAGAATCAGGTCCGACGAATTTCCGATCAGCGCGCAGTAGCGGATCCCGGCGTTGCGCAGCTCAGCCGCCTGTTCGGCGAACTCCCGGCGAAGCTTGCCGAGCTCGGCGACGAGTTCCGATCGGCTCTTTCCCGCATCGGGATTCATCGCGCGCCCTCCCGGCGAAAGGCGTGTCCGAGCGCCTCGAACCAATTCCTCTGCCCCACGGATATAAACCGGCAGGGTGTGCCGATACAAGAGGCATTTTGCAGTCAGCGATGATTTCTTCTGGCAAGCACCGCGACCGCGAAGCCGAGATGCCGAGGCGGCCTGCTTCGGCCGGACGGGGCGCCTCTCGACCCAGGCACTTCGCCGAGGGCTGGGTTCGAATCCAACCTATCAAGCTCGGTATTTGTTTAAATAATTGAGAATGAGATCGTAACTTCATAAAGAAAGATATTCTTGTTTAATAATTTCCTGATCCGCGAGCGACTGCTCCGAACCGTCGACGAACGCCCCGCAGCCTCTCGAATCCTCCCCGCGGCAGCCGCGAATCGCTCGCGTTCCTTCGCTCCCTCCGCTTCTCGCGCAAAGGAGATTCGCGAGCGATGAGTCGGCCCGCGGGCTGCCCCTTTCCCGGCTGGGCCGGCTGCCGGAGGTCGCAGTTTGGCTCGCCTTCGTTCGGGCGCGGGCTAGGGGGAGGACCCGAGTAGGACGCGACCCTTCGGGGACTCAACCTCTACCCGTGGCTCTCGCGCTATGAGATGATCGGCTCGCTGCGTTTGGGGCCCAGCGGTGGCATCCGGTTGGAGTGGGGAACCTCCCCCACCACCGCCAGAACCCGAAACGATCTTTCCGGACGGCATGTGCGGGGGAGCATCGACGTGGAGCGCCAACGCGATAGCTGCTAGTGGCTGGGTGTAACTTGAATTCAACGGCCTCCCAGGAGGCCCAGGAGGCCCAGGAGACCCAGGAGATCCCGCAACGCAGAGGCAAACGTAGATCGGACACGGGTGTCGTCGCTTGATCGCTCGCTGATCATTTCCTGATCGCAACCTGATCTCGACCGGCCACCTCGAAACGTCAGGACCGGATCGCACCGCGACCCGGGTGAAGTGCAGCGGAGTTGAAGCTGATGTGGAGATTCGCGTGACGCGACACGAGAATTGGAACCCCGAACTCGACGGAACGGTTTACCGCTTCGGTGCATTCGAACTCGATCCCGGACTCTACGCGCTGCGCCAAGACGGCATGGAGCTCGACGTCCAACCCAAGGTGCTCGATCTCCTGCTCTACCTGGTCGCGCGAACGGACCGCGTGGTGCCCCGAGAGGAAATCCTGGACGCGCTGTGGCCGGGGATTGCGGCGACCGACGACGTCCTGAGTCGCGCGATTCACGCCGCGCGCCAGGCGGTCGGAGACGACGGCGGACAACAGCGCGTGATACAAACTGTGCGGCGCCGGGGCTTCCGCTTCGTAGGCGCAGTCGAGTCGGTCAATGCGCCCCAATCGACTGCCGCGCGAGCGACTGCGGCGACTGCGCGGACCCGGCAGGGAGATTTCTTCGCGGGCCGCGAGCGCGAGCTGCGCCGCCTTCAAGAATCGCTCGATGACGCCCGACGCGGCCTCGGAAGGATCGTGCTCGTCGCCGCTGAAGCGGGCGGTGGCAAGACCCGGCTGCTCGAGGAATTCACGCGGCAGGCCGCCGCCGATCAGGTCCCGGTCTACTCCGGTTGGTGCTGGGAAGGCGAAGGCGTTCAGCCCTATTGGCTGTGGGTGCAAATCCTGCGCGCCTTGATCGCCGATCGAAGTCCCGACGAGCTTCGCGACACAATGGGTCCGCGAGCGCTCGACATCGCGCGCGTGATACCCAGTCTGCGCGAGAAGCTTCCCGAACTTCCGGATTGTCTGCCCGCTCAATCGGAGCAGGAGCGTTTTCGTCTCTTCGACAGCATCACCTGCTTTCTTCGCCGCGTGGCCGACCGCGACGGCCCCTACATCGTGCAATTGGATGACATCCAGTGGGCCGATGCACCGTCTCTTCGGCTGATCGAATTTCTCGCCCACGAATTGACCAACGCTCCGATTCTCGTGCTGGGCGCTTATCGCGAGGAGGAGGTCGTGCATCCGCTCTCGGAAACGCTCGGCGTCTTGGCGCGCCGCCCGATCTTCGAGCAGCTGTCTCTCAAGGGGCTCTCATCGAGCGAAATCGCCCAACTCCTTCGGTTCAACGGCACTAGCGAGCCCGCGGAAGAACTGATCTCAGCCGTCGCAGAAAAAACGGACGGTAATCCGTTTCTGGTCTCGGAAATCGCGCAGCTGATCAGGATCCAGCCCGGCGCGTTCAAGACCGGCGCTGGCGGCAGTGGAAATTTCGTCCTGCCACAAGGCCTGACCGCCGTCGTTCAGCGGCGCCTCGCGATGTTGCCGCCAAGGGCCCACAAAGTGCTCTCACTCGCAGCCGTCATCGGCCGGGAATTTTCGCGAGAGATCCTGCTTCAGGCGCTCGACGCCGACTTGCGCGGCGACCCCCTCGCAGACGCGCTTCGCTCGAGCAGCGTTTCGGAAGTACCCGGCGCACTCGGCCGCTATCGCTTTACCCACGGACTCGTCCGCGAAGCCCTCTACGAAGAAATCGAGACCTCAGAGAGAGCCCTGCTCCACCGTCGGGTCGCCGAAGTACTCGAGCAGAGGCAGGGAATGAGTCCGCGCTCGAACCTCGCCGAGATCGCCTTTCACTACACAGAGGGGGCAAATCAGGCCGATTTCGAAAAGGCGATCGATTTTGCCAAGCGCGCGGGAGAGCGTGCCACCGAGCAGCTCGCGTGGGAAGAAGCGGCAGCGCATTTCAGGGATGCAATGAAGCTGCTCGAAAAGCGCGAATCTCGCACCGCCAACGAGCGCTGTCAGCTACTGCTGGCGATGGCCGATTCCGAGCGCCGATCCGGCAACCTCACCCGCGCCCGAGAAGCGTGTACGCGCGCAGCAGAACTCGCGCGGCAATTCGAACTGCACGAAATCCTCGGGCGCGCCGCGCTCGGCGTGGAAACGCCCTTTGACATCGTGGCCGGAAGTGTCGATGCTGTCGAAGTCGCCCTGCTCGAAGACGCTCTACGCGTCCACACCGACCCCCGGAGCTTGACGCGCGCGAGGTTGCTCGGACGACTTGCGCTGGCGCGATTCTGGAACAGCGATTCCGAACTCTGCCTCGCCTTGAGCGAGGAAGCGATCGATATCGCCCGCCGAAGCGGCAACCCGTCTGCTCTCGCCGAGGCGCTGATCGCGCACCTACACGTCGTCAGTCGCCCCTCATTCGCCGACCTTCAGCTCGATCTCGTAAACGAAATCGCGCGGCTCGCATACGAGTCCGGAAGCCCGCGACTGATCTTTCTCGGTCTCCTGTTTCGCACGGAGGAGTTCTTGATGCGAGGAGACGCGAAGGGTATGAGCCACGACCTGACGGAGATTGCGCGCGTTGCCGAGGAGCTTCGACAGCCGCCGGAGCGATCGTACGTGAAGATCATCAAGGCCACGAGCCTTTTGTTCGAAGGACGGGTTGCGGAGGCCGCAAGCGTCGGCCGCGACGCGCTCGACCTCGGCGCGCTCGGGGGCGATCCGTATTATCACCTGACGCGCACGCTGCTGCGTTACGGCGTCTTCTACGAGCAACAGCGACTCGAGCGGCTCGAGGACGAGATCCGGCATCTCGCAGAAACCCATCCCCCTGGAAGCATGTGGTTCTGTGCCCTCGCGAACCTCTGCAGCCTGATCGGCAAGGAGAGCGAAGCGCGCAACCTCTTCGGATCGCTCGCAACCGCGAAGTTTGCGAGCGTCAGTCCCGATTACGGCTGGCAGACGAGCATGCATCATCTCGCCGAGCTCTGCGTGCGCATCGGTGATTCCAAGCAAGCCGCCGCGCTCTATCAGGAGCTGTTACCCCACGATGGGCGCTTCATCGCTTTCAGCTGGATGGCATTCTACGGCCCGACTTCCCGATACCTAGCCCTGCTCGCGGCACAGATGGGGCGCGGCGAACAGGCGATCGGGCATTTCGAAGACGCGATCCGATCCAGCGACGCTTTGGGAGCCAGACTCTGGACGGCTCGCGTTCAATGTGACTACGCGAGATTCCTGCTCGCGCGCGCGGGGTCTGGAGATCGAGAGAAGGCACGCGCGCTGATCGAGCGGGCGACAGCAGCAGCGACAGCGATGGACTCGACACGGCTGATCGCCGAAATCGATTCGCTCGCTGCGATTTGAGCGGAAACTCGGCGCTTCGATCCGCGGTACAGGAAATCCGCGTACCGAGGCGCGATTGGACGCGCAGCACCTCGACAGCGATCGGGGCCCGTCAGTCCGAAAACGCGCCGGTGATGCGAAGGATGGATTCTCGATAGCGAGCGAGGTCGGCGATGAAAGTTTGATTGCCATATGCGGCCGAACGAGAGGGTTGGCCCCGGTGGCTGTCCACCGCCAGAATGATGCCCACGAGTTGCCACCGGCCCTCGTGCCGAACGAACGCGGCTCCGCCGGAATCACCGTGCGCGGCGTGCGCTTCGTGCGCGGTCTTCGCCAGCGAGAATCGAGTCGCGAATACATCGGTGTTTCCGACCGATCGGTCGTGCACGAGCTCGTGCACGGTGCTCGTACCCCATCGCTTGATCGATGGCTCCTTCCAGCGAAAGCCGACTCGGCCCCTGCCAGCCGTCTTTTCGCCGCGGCCCAATCCGCTTCCGACCAGTACGATCTCGCTCCCGACTGGAGGCGATTCGGTCGAAATCTCCAAGGCGGGAAGATTCGGCTCCGAATCGAGGCGGAAGAGCATCAAGTCAGCCGCCGACGCATCCGGATTGAGGATCGTCTCCCGCGACCCCATGTCCGCCGCGTACACGACGCCCTCGAGGTCGATCCGCGAAGCGCCCACATGAGCCGCGGTGAGCACCCAGCCGCGTCCCAGGTAGACAGCCGTCCAGCCGCTGCAAACACCCACATTGGCCCAGCCGGGATCGTCAGCGGGTGTCGTGTAGGTGACTGAATCATCTTCGCGTTCGATGATGAGGCCGGGGGCCTCGCTTGCGGTCACCACCAGCAGCACAGCGACCACAGCGCTCACGCGCGGAAACTTGAATCCAATGGCTGCCACGATGTCAGGAACCCGCCCGTGTAACAGTGGAAATTCGAGGATTCGAACTACGACCCCGCGCCGCTTGCGCGAACCAGCGCGAACCACTCCTCGGGTGTCACGCGACCCAAATAGACTGCCTGTTCCTGCGAATGGCTCTGATTGGCGGAGAGCAACACGAGATGGATTGTCGTGCCCGCCAAAACGCTCAGAAAAATGCGAGATCTCGATGCCACCACGGTTTCGCGATGCTACCCGAAATCGCGAAAACCCAACAGAGCGATATCCAGCTGGCCTGTCAGGACACGTAGTGAACGGAGCCCTTCTCGATCTCTTCGACGATCCGGTCCTCGGTGTCTCGATCTCGATCCAGGAACACCACGCCGACGCCAGCGGCCCCGCCGTGTCCATCCGCGTCATTTCCGTGCAGATAGACGACGCGTGCTCGGATCGCTACGGGCCAATCGCCGAGCGAAAATTCGAGCTGGAGCGGCGTTCCCACCGGAAGCCGATCATCCATCTCGACGAACGCGCCACGCGGAGAGAGTGAGGTGATCACGCCGTGACCGCTCACGTCACCCACGCGCGTCCACACCATCAGATGAACCGGCGCCCGATTTCGCTGGGGGAATGCCAGATCGCCCTCGCCCGAAAGGGCAGCATCGGTCACGAAGCTGAGCTCGGCATCATCAAATGGAATTCGAAGTGACCAGATCGGGCCATTTCTCCGAAGACCTGCGATCACGCTCGAATCGAATTTCTCGCCGACGATCACAATCGACGGACGCTCCCCGCTCGACAATTCGGCGATCTCGCGGGCGACGCGTTCGATCGCTTGGTGGTCCGTTTGCGAGGACACGAACAGCGCCCGAATCCGACCCGGCTCCTGGTGGGCAAAGAGCACCGCTTCATCCGTATCCCGCGCATAATACGAAGGAATTCCCATCTGATTCATTCTCATCGCGGTTCGCCCAATCTGCATTCTGTCGTCGTCTACGATCAGTGCATGGCGATCCTCGGAATGCCCCTGTTTTTTTCGGGACTCGATCGAGCTCGGTCTTCCGACGGCAGGGGCGTCGGCGATTCTTGCAACGGGCATTCGAATTTCAGGTTTCTCGATCGATGAGATTGGGATCTTCCGGCCCTCGGGCGTGAGGTAGCTGGCGAACTCCTGTGCACGCACCGCGGCGCTGAAGATGAATCCCTGGATCAAGTCGCATCCCATGCGGCGAAGCGGTTCGATCTGCTCGGCGCAATCCACGCCCTCGGCAACGACTCGCAAATTCAGGCTGTGCGCCATTGCGACGACCGCGGCCGCGACACCTGCCGCAGAAGGATCCGTATGAACATCGCGAATGAACGCCCTGTCCATCTTCAGCACGTCGAGCGGCACACGGCTCAGATAGCTCAGCGCCGAATAACCCGTGCCGAAGTCGTCAAGTGAGATCTTGACGCCAATCGCCCTCAGATCGCGAAGACAGGAAGCGGTCTGATCATTGTCTTCCAAGAGAGCACTCTCAGTCAACTCGAGCTCCAACTGACTCGGTGGAATGTCGAACTCGTCGAGCGCTTGTGTGACGATCTGCCGCAGATCCATCCGTGTGAATTGAAAACACGACACATTGACGGAAATCGGAATCGACTCGAGGCCGGCATCCCGCCATTCCCGCATTTGCGAGCACGCGCCCTTGATCACCCACGCGCCGATCGACGCAATCAGGCCCGATTCCTCGGCCACCGGAATGAATTCTTTTGGCGGAACGACTCCGAGGACCGGATTTTCCCAGCGCAGGAGCGCCTCCGCGCCCGCCACGACTTCGAGCGCGATGTCGACCTTGGGCTGGTAGTGGATCACCAGCTCGTTGGCGTCAATGGCTCCGCGCAGTTGCTTTTCGAGTGAAGCCTTGCGCAGGATCTTCGAACCGAACTCGGGCCGATAGAATTCATATTGACCGCGGTTTTGGTTTTTTGCGTAGTAGAGCGCGGAATCTGCGCTCTTGACCAGACTCGCGATTTCCGTCCCGTGGTCGGGAAACAGCGCGATCCCAATGCTGCAGGCGTTCCACACGCACTGACCGCCGATCGTAACCGGATCTGAAACCAGACTGAGAATGCGCTTGGCGACCTCTTCGACGTCCTCGATCGATGCGAACCGTGACATCAGGATCGCAAACTCGTCTCCGCCCAGTCGCGACACTTCGGGGAGTGCAGCGGATGCCGTTCTGGAAAGCGTGTCGCTGCTGCGCAGGTGTTGGCGAAGCCGATGCGCCATGATTCGAAGCAGCTCGTCGCCCGCGGAATGGCCCAGTGAGTCGTTGATCTCCTTGAATCGGTCGAAGTCGAGATACATCAGCGCGACCTGGTGACCTTCGAGCTTGGCTTCGTTGATCATCGCCGCGATCTTGTCCAGGAAGAGCCTTCGGTTCGGCAGGCCTGTGAGGCTGTCGAAGTGAGCCTGATAGAAGAGCTTGTCTTCTGCGTCGCGGCTGCTCGTGATGTCACGTATTGCGATCACGCGCGAACCTTCAGATTCTCCGCTCTCGAGTTTGTGGATTCGCGCTTCGAGACAACGCCTGGTTCCCGCCGTCTTGCCGGTAAAAAACTCGCTGGAGAGCTTCGCAGGGTCGGCCAGAAGCGCGACCAGCTCGGGGATGGAGGCCAGCGCGAGATCCGCCTCGCAGCCTCGAAGATCGACGCTTGTCGGCTTCAACAAGTCGATGGCACGGCTATTCGCGTCCACGATTTTCCTCGTGCGATCGATGATGATGACGGCTTCGCCGAGCGCATCGATCGCGGCCATCCGCACCGTCAGGTGAGCGACCCGGCCGGGATACAGGATCCAGCCGAATACCAGCGAGGGAACCAGGTAGGAAAGGGCTACGGGCTCGAATCCAGCGCGAGCGCCGGTAATCGCGCACAGGGCAGCCGTGAGTGCGGGTGTCGCGCACGCGAGGCTCGCGAAAGCAGCCTGTCGCATGTTCGACTTCGACGGCCGCCCATCTCCAGCTAGAAAGACGATCGAAGCTGCGACCAGGCAGGGAATCCCGTAGGTCAGTGGCAATTTCGAAAACCACGTCACGAGGGTTCCAGACCCGGCGTTTCCAGCAATCCATTGCGGCGCCCAGTCGACGACGTGCGCGCCCCACAGGGCTGGCGCCACCAGTCCGAACAAGAGCGTCGCAGGCAGCGCAGATCCGAAGAGAATCGCGACTCGATTGCGGGCGCGCACGCGGGGCGACGCGCCCAGCGCGAGCAGCAAAACGCAGGCGGGGGCGACGATCGAACCGGGCAACCAGAGCGCCAGCTGCCAGGCCCCGATGCCGTCAGCGGCCAGCAGCGGAAGGACCAAAGTCGCGATCGCGATCGAAATCGCGATCTGAAGCGCCAGCATGGGCCGGCTCCAGGCCGCTCCCGAGCGCTTGAGCGCACGTAGAGCGCCCAAAGCAGGCACGATCGCGCAGATCGCCCACAGCCAGTAGAGGTGCACGGAACCCGCCAAGCCAGAGTCGGACACGTAACGCGCATCGGCCTTCGAGCGAGGCTTCTGAAGCTTGCGATCGCGCGATTTCGCGTCGGCGTCGACGCCCCGGGCGTCCGCGCGGAGCAGGCTCGGGCAGCGCTCGCTTTCCCGTCCACTGCGAATTTTCCAGGGCTTCAAAAAAATCTCGCGTGCGCACTTAACCCATCAGATTCAAAGGGCTTTCACACTTCGCGCGATGAACCTCTTGCGCGCTCGGAGCGCTTGTGCGCGCGCTCGATCTTCACTCGCAGACGAGGCCGAAAAAGAACATCCGCCGCGACGCGTTCGATCCCCGCCCGCAGCGGCGAGCGCGTGCTCGTGCCCCGAAACGCATGCGGTAAGGTATCCGCCGTATCCACAGCCGATTTGGTAGCCGATTGCTCGAGAATCAACTTGCCAGCGCTCGCCCGGCGATCGACGCCAGCGCTCGCCCGACGATCGACGCCAGCGCTGCCCGGGCGCGCGGCGCCGCAATCGTCGTGCGCCGATCCCGATTGCCGCAACCTCTCCCTCGACGCGGTCGTTCGGCGATGGGCGATCGCTCGTGACATCGACGCAACGCGTCCTCATCACCGCGGGCGCGAACGGGATCGGCGCGTGTCTCGCGCGCGCCTTCAGCGGAGCGGGATATCGCGTGCACATCTGCGATTCGGACCGACTCGCGCTCGAACAAATGCTGGGCGCAAACGAGCGGATCATCACCGGCACGCTTGCGGACGTATCGGACACGCACGACGTGGAAAGAGTCTTCGATGACGTTCGCTCGAGACTCGAAGGCCTCGACGTACTCATCAACAACGCAGGCATCGAAGGCCCGATCGGGCCCGTGGAAGAGATTTCGCCGGAAGCCTGGCGTCGAACACTTGCCGTCAATCTGGACGGTCAGTTTCTCTGTGCGCGCAGCGCCGTACCTCTCCTGAAATCAGCAGGCGGCGGAAGCATCATCAACCTATCGTCCACGGCGGGGCTCGGCGGCTGCCCGAATCGCGCCGCGTATGTCGCGTCGAAATGGGCGGTGATCGGACTCACGAAGACGCTCGCAATGGAACTCGGCACCTCGAATATCCGCGTCAACGCGATCTGCCCAGGATCCGTGGAGGGCGAGAGAATTCGCCGAGTGATCGCGGCCGATGCCGCGATCCGCGGAGTGAGCGAAGACGAAGTTCGGGAGAATTACGTTGCCGCAAACTCGATGCGAACCTTGATCCAACCCGAGGAGATTGCCCATCTCGCGCTCTTCTTGTGTGACCGGCGCGGCCATCACATCACCGGTCAGGCACTGAGTGTCGATGGCCATACCGAGACCCTGCGAGCCTGATCAAGGATGACCCCACCGGATGCGCGAAAAGGAGACCGCGGAAGAAAGCCATAACATCCACTGGTTCATCTTCATCTGCACTGCGCCCGCCATCATCGGCGTCTGCATTCCGTTGGTCCTCTACCCGGAGCAAGGCGCCCGGTCCGTCAGCGCGGCCGGACGATTCGAGAAATGGTCTTCGGGATACTCGGATACGGCGCGCTGGGTTGCATGTTGTTCTTTTCCATACTCGGCCATCATGCGCTGTACCTCGAGCTGAGCGGCGTCGTGCCGGTCGTCGATAGCGTCTTCGGATCGGGTGCGCCGAACGCGCGTAGACCCTGCGCGAGCCACGGCTCCCGAGGCGCCGCCCTCCACGACTGCGCGCGACGAATCTTCCCGGCGCTGGACGATCCTTCTGGTGGAAGACGACCCCGCGGTCTTGAAACTCGCGTGCAGGGAGATCGCATCGGCGGGACACGCGGTCTTGACGGCGGCGAGCGCCGAGGAAGGCCTGAAGATCGCGAGTGACCACCCCGCTGTAAGCGATCTGCTGCTGACCGACGTCGTGATGCGCGGAATGACCGGAATCGACCTCGCCGAGAGACTCGCGGGCGCGCGGCCCGAGATGGCGGTCGTCTACATGTCCGGGTACGCGGAAAACCCTCCATCGGACGCGCAGCGCCTGCCGAACGGAGCCTTTTTCATCCCCAAGCCTTTTACCGCCGAGCAGCTGCTGGGCGCCCTGCGTCGCGCGCGATTCGAGCACGCTTCGCGGCGCGGCGACGCGTAGCTCGACTGCGCGCCGCGGGAACTCGGGCCAAGCCGCGCCCGGCTCGTCTCGTCAGCTGATTTTTCAACAATCTCGATTGGTTAGCAGCCAATTCGAGCTTCGCGTTCAGCCACCCGGCCTCGGGAAGGCAGGCGCGAATCGATCCGAAATCCAATATGATCCGACGCTCACGGCTGCAGCGGGAGCGAATTCCCTCGCGAATGCGCGCCTACCCACCGCCTGGGTCGATTCGCTCGAGCGGGATCCGATGCTTGGAGCCGCAACCGGAAATACAGAAATACACTACAGGAGAGGCTGATGATCTCGCAGGCTCGGGTGGTCGTGGTGGGTGGAGGGATGATGGGCGTCGGCCTGCTGTATCACCTCGCCGAAGAAGGCTGGAAGGACATCGTTCTGCTCGAGAAGGGCGAACTCACGTCGGGCTCGACGTGGCACGCGGCCGGTCAGTGCCCGAGCTTCATCGGCGACTACACGATGGCGATGATCCATCACCACAGCAACACCCTCTACCCCAAGCTCGAAGCGATGACGGGTCAATACACCAGCTGGCACGGCTGCGGCGGGATCCGTCTCGCCACCAAACAGGCGGAGCTCGAGTGGTTCAAGCACGTGACCGATATCGCGAAGCACATCGGCTATCGGATGGAGATCATCGGGCCCGACGAGATCCGACGCATCAATCCGTTCATCGATACCACCGGAGTCATCGCGGGTGCCTGGACGCTGGATGACGGACATGTCGACCCCGCCGGCACCTGCAACGCGATGGCGAAGGCCGCGACGAATCTGGGCGCTTCCATCGTCAAACACAATCGCGTCATCGACATCCAGATGCGCGCAAGCGGCGAGTGGGAGATCGTCACCGAGAAGGGAAACATCGTCTGCGAACACGTCGTCAACGCGGCGGGATGTTATGCGCGCAAGATCTCCCAGATGGTCGGCTCCGACGTTCCGATCGCCAATACCGAGCACCAGTACTTCATCACCGAGCCGATCCAGCAGTTCATCGATCGCGAAGAGGAGCTCCCGGTGATGCGCGACCCGTCCGCGTCGGCCTATTACCGGCAGGAGCAGAATTCGGCACTGATCGGAATCTACGAAACCGAGGCGGCAATCGAGGCGTGGCCGAAGCAGAACGGGCAGCCGCTCTGGCATTCCGAGAGCGAACTTTTCGAAGCCGACTTCGATCGGGTTCTTCCGCACTTCGAAAAGGTCTTGCAGCGGATGCCGATCTGGGCGGACGCGGGAATCAAGTCGGTCGTCAACGGCGCGATTCCGCACACGCCCGACGACAATCCGCTGCTCGGGCCGGCAGGTGGCCTGCGCAACTTCTGGCTCTGCTGTGGCGCTTCGATCGGCATCGCCCAGGGTGCCGGCTGCGGAAAATTTCTCGCCCAGTGGATCGTCCACGGAGACGCCGACGCCAACATGGCAAGCCTCGACCCCCGGCGCTTCGGCCCCTGGGCGGACGAGGTCTACACCCGCGCCAAAGCCTTCGACGCCTATACCCAGATGTACGCACTTCACATCCCGGGCGAAGAGCGCGAACCCGGCCGCAAGCGCCGAGTCACGCCGCTCTACCAGACGCTCGCCGACAAAGGATGCGTGTACACCGAGGCCTTTGGTTGGGAGCGACCCAAGTGGTTCTCGCTCGATGGGCGCGAAGAAGAACTCTCCTATCGCCGCAACAACGTCTTCGACGTCGTCGCTGCCGAGTGCCTGGGAGTCCAGCAACGCGTAGGCGTGATCGAGCTCTCGAGTTTTTCCAAATTCGAGGTGAGCGGACCGGACGCCGAAGCATTCTTGAATCGCATCTTCGCCAACCGCATGCCGCAGAAGGTCGGCGGCATCAAGCTCGCACACCTGCTGAGCGAGACCGCGCGCATTCAAACCGAGGCCACGATCACCCGCATCGAAGAAGATCTCTTCTACATCCTCACGGGATCCGCCTGGGAGGTCAAGGATTTCGACGCGCTGACGCGCTCTGTGCGTCGCGCCGAACGGCTCGAAGTCGCGAACGTCACAGACGACTGGGGAAACCTGATCGTCGTCGGCCCGCGATCGCGCGAGCTGCTCTCGCAACTCACCGACGCCGACCTTTCCAACCAGGGCTTCCGCTGGTTGACCGGTGCAAAGCTCGAAATCGCGGGCGTTCCCTGCCGGGCGCTGCGCGTGAACTACGTTGGCGAATTGGGCTGGGAACTCCACCACCCGATGAGTCGAATGCCGGAGCTGTATGGCGCAATCTGCGAAGCGGGCGCGGCCTTCGGCATCGTTGACTTCGGCGTCTACGCGGTGAACAGTCTGCGGATGGAGAAGTGTTACCGCGGCATGGGCGCCGACCTGACCAACGAGATCTCGCCGATCGAGGCCGATCTGGGGCGCTTCGTGAGCATGAACAAGGCAGACTTCGTCGGCCGGGAAGCGCTCGAGCGCATTGGCCGCGAGGGCGTGGCGCTGAAACTCGTCTACCTCGCAGTCGACGCTCTCGACGCCGACTGCATGGGCGGTGAGCCGATCTATGCGGCAGGCAAGCTGGTGGGCGTGACCACCTCGGGCGGATTCGGTCACCGAGTGCAGAAGAGCCTCGCTTTCGCCTACGTCGATCCGTCCCTCACGGGTGTGGGGACCAAGCTCGAAGTCGAATTGCTCGAGGATCGGCGCAGCGCAAGCGTGCTCGAGAGCGAGCCCGCATACGATCCCGCCAACGAACGCTTGCGCTCATGAGTCCCCCGCCCAACCTCATGAGTCCCCCGCCCAACCAACCGCTCGGCGGCAACGAGATGCCTCGCTTTGGCGGGCCGGCGACGATGATGCGACTTGCGAGCGCGCGTGACGCAAAGAATCTCGACGCGTGCTTCGTGGGCGTTCCGTTCGACATCGGCACCTCGAATCGACCGGGCGCGCGTTTCGGGCCGCGCCAGATCCGCGCGGAATCGTGCCTGCTGCGCCCCTACAACATGGCGACGCGAGCGGCGCCATTCGATTCGCTTCGCGTAGCGGACATCGGGGATGTCGCGATCAACACCTTCAATCTGGAAGCGAGCGTTGGGATCATAGAGCGCGCCTACGATGAGATCTTGAGCTGCAATTGCGTCCCGCTGACGCTGGGTGGCGATCACACCATCGCGCTTCCGATTCTTCGCGCGCTCGCGCGCAAGTACGGACCGATGGGGATGGTTCACGTCGACGCCCACGCCGACGTCAACGACCACA
Organism: uncultured Spirochaetales bacterium; assembly: GCA_964494795.1. Classification (GTDB taxonomy): domain Bacteria; phylum Myxococcota_A; class UBA9160; order UBA9160; family SMWR01; genus JACZVU01. The sequence continues at coordinate 34,179 of CAZBSV010000066.1, forward strand.
TGTTCGGCGAGAAGATCGCGCACGGCACTCCGTTCCGGCGCGCGGTCGAAGAAAGACTGATCGACGGAGCGCGCGTCGCACAAATTGGACTGCGCGGGAGCGGATATACGGCGGAGGATTTCGATTGGTGCCGCGATCAGGGCTTCCGGGTCGTGCAGGCCGAGGAATGCTGGAATCGCTCGCTGGTGCCGCTGATGGGAGAGATCCGGGACCAACTGGGCGCAGGCCCCGTCTATCTGACCATCGACATCGACGGCCTCGATCCGAGCTTCGCACCCGGCACGGGAACTCCGGAGATCGCGGGCTTGAGCAGCGCCCAGGCGCTCGAAATCATTCGCGGCTGCCGGGGCCTCGAGATCCGCGGCGCGGATCTCGTCGAAGTCGCTCCCGCCTACGACCTTTCGGGTAACACCGCGCTGCTCGGCGCGAACCTGCTCTTCGAGATGCTCTGCGTCCTACCGGGCGTCCATTACCGCTGAAGAGCCGCTACGGTTTGACGAACTTCAGCGTCATCCGGTCGCTCTCGCCGATCGCCAGATACTTGGCGCTCTTGTCCGCGCCGAGAGCCAGCGACGGCGGCAACGTCCAGACGCCTTCCGGGTGATCCTTGGTGTCCTTCGGATTGCTGTTCAGCTCCGAGGTCGCAGCCAGCTCGAAACCGTTCGCGAGCATCAAATCGACGATGCGCTTCTGATGGACGTAGCCGCTGTCCGGGTCGGGTGGCTTATTATCATCTGCCCGGTGCTCGATGATGCCGAGGACGCCGCCTTTCTTGAGTGCCTTGAACCAGCCGACCGCGACCTCTTTGCCTCCAACATCGATCCAATTGTGGGCGTTTCGAATGTCGAGAATCATGTCGACGCTCCCCGCAGGAGCCAGCTCGATGCGATCCGGCGGCACCATGTCCACCAGGCCGATTTCTCCGTAGAGCTCGGGCTTCCCGATGAAACGATCGGTGAATTCTTTGTTGTACCGGATCATCCACTCCTTCTGGGTCGCGGGATTCCGGTCGTATACGGCTGCGATCAGCTTTCCCTTGTCTTTTAGATAGGGGGCGAGGATCTGCGTGTACCAGCCGGCACCCGGATAGACCTCGATCACCGTCATGTCGCCCCGAATCCCGAAGAACGTCAGCGCGTCGTAGGGGTGGCGGTAAACGTCGCGCGCCTTTTCTT
>CAZBSV010000067.1:0-5715 GCA_964494795.1 uncultured Spirochaetales bacterium
GGCGGGCGGTTCGGCGCGGCGGCCCGCTCTGCTCCTGGCTCGAGGACGCGAGCGTTCCCTGATTTTCACTGACCTGTTCTAGGCTGCCCCGACCTGCCTGGCGCGCCCGCGCGGCCGTTCAAGGCCCGGCGCCGAGTACCCGAAAATGGGGCCATGAGCGCGGACAAACGCCAACGGCCGACCTCCTACCTCGTGATCCCCATGGGCGATGCGGAAAAACAGATCATCGTCTGGGACACGGTCGACATCAGCGTGGGCCGAAACACCAGTCAAGACATCGTGGTCGCGGATCCCGAAGTCTCGCGCGAGCACGCGGTGTTCCGGCGCCGGGGCGAAGCCTGCGAGGTGCAGGATCTCAATACCGGACTCGGCACGAGCGTGGACGGCCGCGCCATCAAAGTTCACGCGCTGCAGCACGGAAACGTCATCCAGATCGGAACACTCGAGATCGAATTCGGCCAGAGCGCGCAGCCCATCCCGCGCGCCAAGAACGTGCGCTTCGCGTCCGAACTCAAGGAATTCGGCTTCTCGGCGCTCGAGGACGGCGCGGGCCGCACGATGCTCGGCTTCGACACGGAAGACGACCTGCTCCAGGCCGCGCGAGCCCGATCCGCGTCCGCCTCGTCGCCGCGCGCCGTCACCGCGGAGGGTACGCTCGAGATCGACGCAGCCGATTCCGAGACCTTCGACCTCGGCGCCGACGACGTCCAGGTTCGCAATCTCGACCTCGACCTGGCCGCGGATTTTCCCGCGCTGGATGAATCTGCGGTCGCCAAGGAGTTGGCGATCACCGCACCCACCGAGCCGAAGTTCGAACCGCACGCCGCCAAGGCCGGCAAGCCAGCCGCACGACTCGATCCGCTCACGACGAATGCGATCGACTCAGCTCCCAGGATCGACTCGGCTCCCAAGGGAGGTGCCAAGACGCTGAACACCGCCAAGATGGTTCTCGAAATCAAAGGCCCCGCCGACCAGGTCGAAGCCTTCCTTCGAGCGATCCGCGACAAGCGCATCCAACTGCCGCCGCTCGAACTGCTCGTGCGCGACATCTGAACGCCACAAGCGCGAGCGCGCAAACCCGCAGCCATCGGTGAGAGTCGAGGCCCGCTAGCGCCGCAAGCGGTAGGCGACGGCCAGAAAGCCGACACCCGCGACGAGCATCGCCCAAGTCCGCGGCTCAGGGACAAATTTGATCCGCAGGATGCCCCTAAGCACCCCTCCCCTCTCGCAGCCGACGCGCGGCAAATTGGACCAGCGCAAACAGGGCTACGCAGATCAGCGGCGATGCCGCGAGTCGCATCCGGTTGCCCTCGGCGCCGTCCGTGAACACGGGCACGAAGACCGTCCAGGCGGACACGAGCGCGCAGAGTGCGAGAAACGCGCCAATCGGCTCGCGGCGCTTGCGCACCGCGAAGACGGCGAACGCCAGCAAGAACAGTGGGTACACGAACGCGAACGGCGTGTAGGGGATGCGCTCGTCGAGGATCACCGCGTAGCGATGGACGAACCAATGCGGAAACACGCGCTCGAACCACGGGCGCAAATCGGGATGAACGATATCGCGATAGCCGGTCGCGTAGGCGTCGTAGCGCTTGCCCGCCGAAAACACGCGCTTCGAACTGTAGGGGAATACGAAAGACGCCCGCATCGTCATGAAGTAGCGCCCGCTCGCCACTCGCATCCACTCTGCGAAATTCTGAAGCCGCCATTCGATCCCGCGCCTCGCGAGTTCGCTGCTCGTGTAGAGCACCGCGAGGTGATTCCAGTTTGCGATCTTCGGGTGCGAGGGCTTCATCAGCGCGCGCACGATCGAGAGATCGTCGCCGGCAAACACGCCCTCGAAGGAATCGATCTGCTGCTGAAGGCTCGGGTGGATCCGCGCGTGTTGGATGAAATCCACGAAGGGCTCGTAGGGTTCGACGGGCGTCCTCACGGTCAGGTTGAAGCCGAGAAACGAGCCGTAGACGAAGTGGCCGAACACCAGCTGATTCTTCGCGGGCCAGAGCAGCACGAGCAGCGCTCCTAGCGCGAGCCCGCCCGCGTAGCGTCGCGCGAAATCGCTCCACGCGATTCGCGCGACGAACTGGCGCCCAGCCAGCGCGAGCAGCGCGATCGCGAGCGCGAGCAGCGGATGGAACAGGCTCTTCGTCAAGCACAGCAGAGCCAGGCTGAGCATCAAGCCGATCCAGTTGGCGCGCTTTCCCACGGAAACGAAGCGCGTGAAACTCCAAGCCACGAGCAGCACCGCGAGCATTGCGGGAATCTCGTACAACAGTCGATGGCGGTAGAAGATGAACGCCGGATTCAGCAGCAGCGCCGCGCCACACACGGCGCTCGCGAGCCACGAGCCGGTCGCGAGCCGCGCGAGCTTCAGCAGCGCGAAGAAGCACGCGAACGCGAGCAGCGCGAACAGGCCACTCGCGAGCGTCGCCTCGAGGGCGCCGGTCCGCTTCGATGCGTGCAGAACGATCCCTGCGAGCGCGTTGAGGAGTGGGGGCTGGGAGTGCAGATAGACCAGGCTGTCGAGCGGGTGCTCGAGCAGAAACGTCCGATCCAGCAATTGCATCTTGCCCCAATAGAGCACCATCGGCAGCTTGAGCCAACGCAGCACGCACTCGTAGACGAGGTAGATCGCGAGCGCGCTTGCAAACTCGAAGAGTCGCGGGTGGTGCGCGCCGAGGCGCTTCGCGCCGCGCCAGAGTGACGCGGAGCCGCGCGGCGATGACGACTCCCGCCCCGCTTCGACCGGACGGCTCTGCAGCGCTCCCCGATTCCTTCCGGCCTGGTCGGCTTCGGTCAATTGCGTGCGCGTCCAACCTGCTGGGTCTGCGTGCGTTTGCGCCGCGGCGGCGTCGTCTCAGCGGGAATCGAATCCCCTGAGGTCGGGAAATGTACAACGAACTCATGGGCTTGTCCGCTCACGCGAGGCCTTAGAGCCGGCGCGCGCCGCCCGCGCGCCAGCCAGAGATCGCTTACATTCTCATGCATGCCGAAGACTCGTTTTGTCCGATCGACGCTCGCCGACATCGGAGCGCATCCGTGTAGCTTGTGCGCCCGAGGTGCCGATCGCTGCAGCAGCGCGTGAAGACGACACTCTTCAAGCTTGCTCCATCCGCGATTCTGATCGGGATCTTCTCGTTGGGATTCCTCGGAAAGGCCGAGGACTCGCCGTGGTTGAACTCCAGCCAACTTTGGCAGAAAGGCGATCCGTTCTTCTGGGAAGGCAGTCGCGCTCTGGCGAGTCCTTACTTTCTTTTTCGCGGGAGACCGAATTCGAGCGGGAAGTGGCACTACTACGGTGTGAACAACCACTACAGTCACAACGAGCTCGGCCTGCGCGACGACCCGATCCTCGAGCCAAAGCCGGATACCAGCTTCCGGATCCTCAACCTCGGTGATTCGGCGACCTGGGGCCTGAGCCTGCCGGGCCGCAAGCACAGCTATACCGATCGCCTCGAAGAATTGCTCAACACCGGCCGCCGCAGCGAGGCGTCACCGACCTACGATGTGATCAATGCCGGCAGCATCGGCTACAGCAGCTGGCAAACGCTGCGCTGGCTCGAGTTCTACATCGATGCGCTGAAGCCCGATCTCGTGACCGTCTACATCGGCAACAACGATTCGGCTCCGGGCGGAATCAGCGACGCGCAGCGCGGTTCGGTTCGCTTCGGTTCCGCGACGCGCATCCTGAGCCGCAACGCTTTCTATCTGCTGCTCCAGAAGGCCTGGTTGAACTTCGGAAAACGCAGCCGCGACGAAAAGCGCGAGCGGTTCCTCGCGAACATCCGCAAACCGCAGGCGTCGATGACGAAGGAGCAGTGGTACGAGTCGGTGGCGCGTGTTTCGCCGCGCGACTACGAGGCGAACCTCCGCGGGATCGTCGAAGTCGCCCGCGAGCGCGGCGCGCGCGTCCTCCTGTTGAAGGTGCCGATGAATTTCGTCTGGCCGCGAAGCGTCACGCCGACCCGGCGCGAGGTATTCGACCGCGAGTACTGGTCTCCCCTGTTCGTGGACAAGAACTACCTCGTCAAGGGCCTCAGAGGGCGCGCGCCGTGCGACACCCCGTTCTCCTCACACCCGTGGTTGTGCATGTTGTCCGTCGAGCAGATCGACGCACATCTGGCTGCGACGACCCCGTATCGCGACGCCGCTCATTTCATCGCCGAGCAGGAGTCGTGGCGCGCGCAGGCCGAATCGGACCCGTTGAAGATCGACCCGCGGATCCACCAACTGGCGGTGGTCTATATTGCGCAGGGCATGTACGCCAAAGCCGCTGAGACGCTGCGTTCGCTGACCGATGACCGCGCGTTCGCGCCGGAGCACGCGATCTCCGCCCAGGCGCGCGCCGAAATCAACCACGCGCTGGGTGTGGCTCTACTGCTCGACGGTCAGCGCGAAGAAGCCCGAATCGCGTTCGTCCGATCGCGCGAGATCTTCCCCTTTGCGACGTCCTACGAATACTACGACGCGTTCGACCGGGTCGCGAAGGAATTGGCGGTCGACACGATCGATCTCCCGGCCCTGTTCGAACAGCGCGATCCGGACTACTTCGGCAGCTCGTTGATGCACGACTGGGTGCATCCGAGCCCAGACGGAAACGAGATCATCGCGCGAGCGCTCGCCGATCAGATCGCGAATCCAGTGAGCGGTTTCGGGCGCTGATGCTTCGATCGACCACTCGCCACACAGCCTGGAAGCGCTGATGACGGCGGAGAATCTGCTGCTTGTGGGGTTCCTGGGGCTGCCCGTCGCGCTGGGGTGTCTGCTCTATCGGTTCTTTCGCAAACAGTCACCGCACGAGAACGCGAGCGTGCAGCGCTTGCTGGTGGGAAACGCACTGGTGCTGTCTTTCCTCTGTGCGGGCGTCGTCCTGTTCGGAGAGATCCACTACCGCTTCTTCTTCGATGCAACCGATTCCTTCGGGCTGACGAAGACGAACCAGCGCTGGTTCGAGCGGCATTTCCAAGCGAACGAGTTCGGGTTTCGCGATTCGGTCGACTACCAGCCCCGAATCCCGGCGGGAAAGCGACGCGTGATGTTCCTGGGCGACTCGTTTACCGCCGGCCATGGCGTCGCCAACGTCGAGGATCGATTTGCCAACCGAATCCGCGCCATGCGCCCGGCCTGGGACGTGCAAGTTCTCGCGAGCCTCGGCTGGGATACCGAACCCGAGTTGACGGTATTGAAGTTGTATGGCGACGAAGGTTCCGAGAGCGACGTCGTCGTGCTCGTCTACTGCTTGAACGACATCGCGGACATCGTGCCCGAGTGGCAGCAGATCCTGCGCCGCGTCTACGGATCGCCCGCGCCCGGCTTTCTGGCCGCGAACAGTTATTTCTTCAACACGTTCTATTACCGCTGGAAGGCGGCGCGCGACCCTGAAATTGCGAACTACTACGATTTCGTGTTGAAAAACTACGACGGCGTCATCTGGGAAAGGCAAAAGCGCAGGCTGCAGGCGATGCGCGACGTGGCTCGATCCCAAGGCGGCGAGCTGCTGGTCGTGACCTTTCCGTTCGTGCACGACCTCGACCCCGATTACCAATACCGTCGCGTTCACGAGCGTTTGGATGAGACTTGGAGAAATCTAGGCGTCCCGCATCTCGATCTCTTGAGCGCCTTCGACGCTTATACGGCCGCGGAACTCGTCGTCAACGCGCACGACGCGCACCCGAACGAGCGAGCCCACGCCATTGCAGCAGAGTCGATCGCGGC
>CAZBSV010000068.1:0-1690 GCA_964494795.1 uncultured Spirochaetales bacterium
TCGCTTCCCTGGCGGCGCCCCTCGAACCCGTTCCGGGTTCGAGCGGCTAGCGGGGGAAGCTTCGCTTCCCTGGCGGCGCCCCTCGAACCCGTTCCGGGTTCGAGCGGCTAGCAGGTGTGACCCCGTATGGGGTCGCGCGACGACACCCGGTAAGTCGCAATCCGCCGATCTAGTTGAGCGATTGGTCGTCTGCGCCGTGGACTGCCGCGGTTGCGGTGGGCGTCCGAAGCCAGCGCGCGACGAGTTCGGGCCGGCAGCTGCGGCCGTCGCAGAAGACGCCCTCGAGCACGTCCGCGGCGATCTGGGAAGCGCTGCGCCACCAGCGCTCGCTCTGAACCACCAAGACCGCCACCGCGATCTCGGGATCATCGGCCGGCGCAACACCCACGAACCACTCGTAGCGGCCCTTCGGATCGGTACCCGACAAGCTCCCGGTCTTGCCCGCAACTTTGACCGGTCCCAACAGCGGCTTCCCGTTGCGCTTGCGGAAGGCCCGCCGTGCCGTCCCCTTGAGGGTCGTATCGGTCAACATCGCGCGAAGATCGTCGGTGAGTTCGCGCGTCATGACCTGTCGTGGGGTGGCGCTCGCGGGCAACAGCAGTTCGCGGCCGCTGGCGTCATACACACCCTCGATCCAATGCGGCGCGACGAGTTCCCCGCGCGCGAGTGTGGCGGCGAGCTGGGCGGCGTGCATCGGCGTGATCCGGGATCCCGCGAGCCCGCAGCCGAGTCGCCCGATCCCGAAGCGATCCTCGCCCGGATCCACCTTGCCAGCGGGATGGGCGGGCGCGGGCTCCGAGAGCCAGCCAAAACGCGAGATCGCTTCGATCAGCGGAGCTTCGCCCACCGCGTGCACGGCCAACTGCGCAAAGCATTGGTTGTTGGAACTGGCGAGCGCGTTGCGGAGCGAGATCTCGTTACCCGAGCGCGGCGGGTCGATCGACTTCGGAGTCAGCGCATACGGGCTTCCGCTAAAGCGGCAAGGGATTTTCGCGAGCCCGGGGTCGGCATCCAGCGCGGCGGCCGCGGTGATGATCTTCACGAGCGATGCGGCCGGATACAGCTTGTTCGGCGGAAACTGGACGGCGTCGGTGGACGCGTAGGTGAGCACGCGGCCGGTATCGGGGTCGAGCAGGATCACGTGACCGAGCGCGACCTTGCCATCGCGCAGGATCTTGAAGGCGCTGCGCGTGAGTTCGGTATCGAGCGTGTATACAACCCGCAGCGACTCGATCCGGCTCGCGTCAAGCTGGACCGGTATCGATTCGACGAAGCGCTCCGCGCCAAAATCGTTGGTGGCGGTTTCGAGGCGCAAGATCCGTTCGGTGACCGGCGGGCGTTCGAAGAGCATTCTCGGCGGGCTCGCGGGCGAATCGATGCGCGCAGGCTCCTGCGCGACGACCACGGGCTCCGGATCCACTTCGAGCGGAGCGTATTTTTGCCGGACGAGACCGAGAACCGTGCATGCGACCAGCGCGACCGCGCACGCCAAGGTCGCCAGGCCGCGGCGCGACCATCTGCGCCGCCTCTTCTGCTGGGCGTCGCGCCAACGACTATCGTCGCCGCCCTGCCTCGATCCAGCCTTGTCGTGCGTCAATCGCAGACTTCCTTTCGCTCGAACTCAGCACTCGATCCAATCCGCCGGGGTTCGCCAATCTCGAAACCCGCAGCGCGCAACAGCATCTGCCCG
>CAZBSV010000069.1:0-8918 GCA_964494795.1 uncultured Spirochaetales bacterium
AGCGCGATCTCGGGCAGCACCGTGCACTCCGCGAACGTCGACGTGCCCATGTAGTGGTGGATCATCCGCCCGTTGTAGGAGAGCCGGCTCGTGCCGTCGGGCATCAGGCCGCGACCCTGGGTCTCGCGCAGCTTGAAGCAGAGGTTGGTGCGGCCAGAGACGCAGAACTTGCACTCGCGACACTCAGGGATGTAGAGCGGAATCACGTGATCTCCGACCGCCAGCGAGCGCACGCCCGGGCCGATCTCTTCCACGACCCCCGCGCCTTCGTGCCCGAGCACCACCGGAAACAGGCCCTCGGGATCCTCTCCACTCAGCGTGAACGCGTCGGTGTGGCAGACGCCGGACGCGGCGAGGCGCACCAGGCATTCGCCCTGCTTGGGTGCCGCCAGATCGATCTCTTCCACTTCGAGGGGGGCCTTCGCCTCCCAACAGATCGCAGCCTTCATCTTCATCGCGGCATCTCCCTAATCCCTAATCCCTAATCGCTAATCGCTATTCGCTGATCGCTGCTCGCTGATCGCTAATCCCTAATCCCTAATCCCTAATCGCTAATCCCTAATCGCTAATCCCTAATCGCTAATCCCTAATCGCTATTCGCTAATCGCTGATCGCTGATCGCTGATCGCTGATCCCGTGTCGCGTGTCCCGTGTTTTGTGTCCCGTTCTCCGGTTTCCCGTGCGGGCCGAAGGTGTAGCGCAAGCAACGGGGTTGGTGAAGCTTCAGCCGGTTTGCGGCCCCGGTTGAATCCCCGCCCAATCCCCACTTGCTTGTACGCGCTACGCTGGCCCGCCATGCGCCCGCATGGCTGGATTGCAGTGCTGCTGGTCGCGGCGACGCTGGCCGTCTACTACCAGGTCCGCCACCACGAGTTCGTCGCGTACGACGATCCGGCCCATATCACCCAGAACGCGCAGCTGCGTGAGCCCTTCAGCGCCGCGGGGCTGGCTCGCGCATTCCGTCCGTACGACACCAATTGGATCCCCCTCACGTGGATCTCGTACCAGCTCAACTACGCGCTCTTCGGCCTCGAGCCGGCGGGCTACCTGCTCACCAACGTCGCCTTGCACGCGCTGAACGCAGCTCTGCTCTACCTGGCGCTCGTCGGCATGACCGGCGCCCACTGGCGCAGCGCGTTCGTCGCGGCGCTCTTCGCACTGCATCCGCTCCACGTCGAATCCGTCGCCTGGGCGACCGAGCGAAAGGACGTGCTCTCGGGTGCGTTCTGGATGCTCACGCTTTGCGCCTACGCCCGCTATTGTCGCCAGCCGCGGTCGCTTCGGCGTTACCTGGCAGTGTTCGCATGCCTGACTCTGGGGTTGCTCGCCAAGCCGATGCTCGTGACATTGCCCTGCGTGCTGCTGCTGCTCGACTACTGGCCACTCGGGCGCCTGCGCGATTCCGCGTCGAGCGGCTGGCCGCAGGCGTCGCGGCTGCGCGCGGCGTGCGTCGAAAAACTCCCGCTGTTTGCTCTGGTCGCGATCGCGAGCAGCGCAACCTACATCGTGCAGCGCGACGCGGGTTCCGTATCCGCGTTCGAGGTTCTTCCCCTCGCAACGCGCAGCGCGAATGCGCTCGTCGCGTACGCGACCTACCTGTGGCTGGCTGCCTGGCCGAGTGGGCTCGCGGCCTTCTACCCCTACGCGCAGGATTCGATTTCGACTTGGAGAGTCGCATCTGCCGCCGCGCTCTTGCTCGCTGTTAGCGCGCTCGTGGCCCGCCAGGCGAGATCCCGCCCCTACGCGATCGTGGGTTGGCTGTGGTATCTGGGCACGCTGGTGCCCGTGATCGGCCTGGTCCAGGTGGGCGTGCAGGCGCGCGCAGATCGCTACATGTACTTACCACTGATCGGGCTCGCGATTCTCGCGACGTGGAGCGCATGCGACCTCGCAGAGCGCTGGCGTGTACCGCGCTCGGCACTGGCTGCAGCAGCCGCCGCGAGCCTGTGCGCGTTCGGTGTGATTTCCTGGCAGCAGGTGGCAACCTGGCGCAATTCCGAGGCGCTGTATCGGCGCGCGCTCGCGGTGACCGACGACAACTACATTGCACTGACCGGCATCGGAAATCTGGAGTTGTTGCAGGGGCGACCCGACGCCGCCGAGCGGCACTTCGCCGAGGCGCTGCGGATCGTGCCCGACTGGCCGAACGCCAGCATGGGCCTGGCGGACGTCGCGATCGCCCGCGGAAGGATCGACGAGGCCCTGCGCGCCTACGCGGCAATCCTACAGCGCAGCCCGGACAGCGCAGAAGCGATCGGCCGTCATGGCATCGCGCTCGGGATCGCCGGCCGCTTCGCGGAAGCTCGCCCCCAGCTGCTGCGCGCGCTCGACGCGCATCCGGGCATCTCCGAGTTGCAGCTGAGCATGTCCATCATCGAGGCCAAGCGAGGAGATCCGCGCGCAGCCCAGCGTTACGCGCGCGAGGCGCTTCGCATGTCCCCAAACAGTGTCGAGGCCGCCAACAATCTGGCCTGGCTTCTCGCGACCGGGCACGACGCGAGTCTGCGCGGCCCCGATGAGGCGATCCGTCTGATCGAATCCAGCGCACTCGCGTCTCGAGATCCCAGCCTGCTCGATACGCTGGCCGCCGCCTACGCGGCCGCAGGCCAGTTCGATGCGGCGGTCGACACCGCCAGCCGCGCCGCGAACGAGGCGGAAGCGCGCGGCGACGAGGCCAACGCACTGGAGTTTCGCGCGCGCTTGTCGCTCTACCGCCGCGGCGAACCCTATCGCGAACCACGCACCGACGACGCGCGCTGACGCTCGGAGCGCTTCAGAATCTCGCGCCCGCGCGCGCGTTGGCGGTCGTGTTGGTGTTGGCGAACACTCACCGAGTGCTCTCGCTTACCACTCCAGCTGCAGGGTGATGCTTGCGGCGTGCTGAATCAGGTCTTGGTTCAGCAGCGCGTCGTAGCTGCCGACGATGCGCCACGCGGAGCCGGTCATGACGCTCCAAGCGACGCCTACGCTGCCGGCGTCGCGCGGAAGTTCGACGCCTTGGATGCCGAACGAGCTGGCGCCGACGGGCGCGCTGACGAGCTGGGCTTCGATCAGGCGGTCGGTGTCGAGAAACTCGTGAAGCCAGCGCCCGCGCAGCTCGGGAACCAGCCAGAAGCCGTCAGCGAGTTCCCAACGCGCGCGGATGCGCATGCCGGCGCCCGCAACCAGCGAGTCGACGTCGAAATCTTCGAGCGCGAGGTTCAGCGACATCGCGCCGCTCTCGTTGGCGCCATCCTGGGTGAGTCGGTTGTAGTTCACTGAAGCGGTGGGCTGGAAGACGATGCCGCCGAGATCCAGCAGATTGAGTCCGCCCTCGAGTCGCGCGCCAAAGTCGTGGCCATCGAGGTCGGCGCTCGCCGCGCGATTGATCGCGCCGAAGCGAATCTGCCGCTTGCCTTCCATGTCGTTGTACGCGTAGCGCCCGGAGGCGCCGAGGTAGAAGCGCGGATCGACGTAGCCGGCGTAGACGGCGCCCTGATAGGTGTCGATGTCGCCATCGCCCGGGCGCGACGAGAAGTCGATATCAGTGGTCGCGTAGCCACCGGCCAGCCCGAGCACCCAGCGTTCCGCCAAACGGACGTCCGCGCCGAGCGATCCGCCCCAGACGTTGTAGTCGAAGCCGCTTTCGTTCGGGTTTCCATCGACGTCGCCGTAGATCGCGGAGCCGTCGACCCAGGTCCGGATCCCGAGATCTGCGCTGGAGCCGCTTGCGTCCGCCGGAACTCCCATCGGACCGGCCGCGAGCATTGCCAGCGCGAAGATCGGACTGCTCGCAGCGCGATCCGGATCGACTGACGCGCCGCTCGACTCGCCCGTCGCGGAATTCGCCGCGATCAGTGCGCGACCGCTCGCCCATTGGTGATCGAGGACGCGCGCGCCGAGCGCTTGCCCGAAGCGCTCCGCGGTCGCTAGGCGCGCTGTTGCAAACTGCGTGAGCGACTCGCCCGTCATCGAATCGAGCGCGCTGGAAACCTGATCGACGGTGAGAACGTTCAGGCTGTCGAAAACGGTGTCGATGTCGGGGTCGGTCCCGGCCATTTCGGCCGACTCGAGCGCCGTCGCAATGGTCGACTGATTCGGAGTCTGCGCAAAATCCAACAAGCTCATTCCGTTCTCGACGATGGTTAGCTTCACCGTAGTGGCATCGATCACGGGCGTGATGTCGAGAAACGCGAAGTCTGGACCAAACGACGAGAACTCACTGAGCTTCACACCCGCGGTGAGGATCGTGACGTTCACGGGCACCGCATAGCTACCCGCGCCAGGATCGATCCGGACCGAGGCGCCGTTGAGGTCGGCGTTGCCGGAGACGATGAGGTGGTCTGCGATACCCGATGCGTCCACTTCGACTTCGAACAGCGAGCCCGGCGCAAAATCGATCGCGGCCACGCTGAGCGTCCCGATCGAATTTCCCGGCGCGACGCTGCCGCTCACCGTGACCGGCCCACCGATGCTGCCCGTGCCGCCGAGCACCGCGGATGCGCCCACGTCGACGCCAGTCGCAAGCGAGCCGTCGACGTCGAGGCGGCCGGCGCTGACCGAGGTAAACCCCGTGAAGCTGTTGATTCCGGTGAGACTGATCGATCCGCTGCCCGTTTTGGTGAAATTTCCGGTTCCGCTGATCACCCCGTCGTAAATACGCGTCCCACTCGCGTCGAAAATGAGTTCCGCGTTGTTGACGATGCTGCTCGCCCCCGTGTTGGGCAGCTTGCCGGGGTCGGCGCGCAGCGTGCCTGCGCTCACTGTCGTCACCCCTGTATAGGCGTTGTCACCCGTGAGCGTGAGCGCACCCGTGCCGATCTTCGTAACAGCACCCATTCCGTCGATGGAGCCCGCGTAGCTGCCGCTATTCGCGTGATCGAAGATCACCTCGGTGCCAGCGGCCGCCGTGAGGTTCTGCGGAATGCTCGCGAAGCCCCCCTTGAGGGCTCCCACCTCGAGATTCGCTTGCCCCGAGATCGAGTTGGAACCTGAGAGCGTGAGCGTGCCGGCGCCCTCTTTGGTGAAGTCCCCGGCACCGCTCAGGTTGCCCGCGTAGGTCGCGTCGACCGGCTGCTCGAAGATCACGCTAGCGTCGCTTTCGACCGCGACGTTGCCCTGGAGGCTGCCCACAGCACCACGCAGCGCACCTCCGGTGATCGTCGTGCCACCCGAATAGGTGTTCACACCGCCTAGGCTGACTTCGCCCGTGTCGGTCTTCTGCAGCGAGCCGGTTCCGCTGACGCTGCCCGCGTAGGTGCCGTTGACAGTCTGGTCGAAGACCAGCTTCGCGTTGTTGGTGATGTTGCCCTGCAGGCTGGTCGTGTCCCCGCGCAGTGTACCTTTGCGGATTTCGGTACCTCCGGTGTAATCGTTCGCGCCGCGCAGCGTGAGCGTGGCGACGCCGTCCTTGATCAGTTTTCCGGCGTCGGTGATCACGTCGTCGAATTGCCGATCGGTGCTGGTATCGAAGGACAATGACGCGCCGCTTGCGATTTCGAGCGGTGCGTTCTTGAGAGCGAGATCCCGCAGCGTGGTCGTCGCGCTGCCCACGCGGAAGATTCGCGCAGACACACCGCCATCGATCGCGAGATTCGTCGCGGTACTCCCGTCGATCGTCACGCTGCCATCGATGTCCGGGAGCGGCGTCGCGAGAAGAATGGTTTCGCTGGCGGGGACGTTGAAGGTGATGGTCTTCGCAGTGGCCGCCGAGGCGTTTGCAGCGGTGATTGCTTCGCGCAGGGAACCGGGTCCGATGTCGGCCAGACTGGTCACCTCGAAGCTCGCGGTAGCCTGTGCGCGGGCGTCCGCCGTCGCGATCGCCAGCGCGATGAGTACGCCCAGCAGCAAAGCAAGGGCGGATCGGATGCGGCCTACGCACGCTCGTCGGATCTGCATGGGGTTCCTCGTATGCGCGCGGTTGGCCCGTATGCGCGCGGTTGGCCCGTATGCGTCGGGTTGGCCCGTATGCGTCGGGTTGGCCGACCCTCAGCCGCCTGAGGGTACACGCAGCCGCTTGGGAGTGAAATCCCTCATTCGGCGCGGATTATCTCCACTTAGGGAGTCGTTGCAGCGAAGCTTCACGTCTTTGTCACACGACTGCAGCTCGAACTCCACGCGCCGGCCGTAGCTTTGCCGAGCAGCGGAATCTAACATCAACTCAAGCGTTTTACCGCGCAATCGCATCCAGGGAGACGAATATGCGTTACGGGAGCAATCAAACGATTGCATGCGCCATGGTCTGCGCAGCCCTGCTGGGGCTCGCGGCAGCCGTGTCAGCGGATGAAATCGATGCGCCCAAGAGCGTCGCAGAGGAATTGATCGAAATCCTGCGCGCCGCCGGGACGATCGACGAGGCACAGTACCGGGAGCTGCGGGAGAGAGCGCGCGTAGAGGAAGCTCAACAGATTCAGTCCGCTGTGGACGCCGCCATCGCCGGCGCGAATGCGGCGGTCGACGAGGCCGTCGAGAGCGCGACGCTCGCAGCCGTGAGCGCCGCTCCGAGCCCTCAACCGGGGCCGCAAGACTGGCAATTCAAATGGAGCAACGGCTTCAAACTCGAGCGAAACGACGGGGCGTTCAAGCTGAAGTTCGGCGGCCGCATCCAGAATGACTGGGCGATGGTCGACTTGAACGAACCTCTCGAAAACGCGATCGGGGGAGAGGGTCACGGCACGGAGTTTCGCCGGGCGCGCCTGTTCTTCGAAGGCGAACTCTACGAGCGCCTGATCTTCAAATCCGAGTTCGATTTCGCGAACACCGGTGACGGCAGCGTCGACGTGAAGGATCTCTACGTCGGCCTCGAGGATCTCGGTCCGGTCGGAACGGTCATGGTGGGCCATTTCAAGGAGCCGTTCTCGCTCGAAGAGCAGACGAGCAACAAATACGGCACGTTCATGGAGCGCAGCCTCGCGAACGCGTTCGCGCCCTCTCGGAACACCGGCTTCATGGCGAGCAACGCCGTTCTCGAAGAGCGAGTGCTCTGGCAGGTCGGCAGCTTCATGGATACCAACGACTCCGGCTTCAGCTTCGCCGACGACGGGATGTGGAACGCGACCGCACGCCTCGTGGGTGTTCCGCTCTACGAGGACGACGGCGCGAAGGTCGTGCACGTCGGCGTCGGCTATAGCCACCAATTCCGCGGCGGAAGCGACTTCATGCTGCGCTACCGCCAGCGACCCGAATCGCACCTCGCGCCGAACCTGACGGATACGGGTGCCATGATCCCGACGAACAGCATCAACCTGATCAACCCCGAATTCGCGGTCGTTTGGGGGCCCGCCTCGTTCCAGGCCGAGTACACGCGCGCGTTCGCAGAGGGCGACGCCGGCACTCGCGACAGCACCTATTGGGGCGCGTACGCGCAGCTGAGCTACTTCCTGACCGGTGAGCACCGCGCATACGAGTTGGGTGAAGGCGCGTTTGGTCGCGTATCACCCAAGGCCAACTTCAATCCGGGGAACGGAGACTGGGGGGCGTTCGAAATCGCGCTCCGATACTCTTACCTCGATCTCAACGACGAGTTGATCCGCGGCGGGAAACTATGGGACATCACGGGTGGCATCAACTGGCTCCTGTTCCCGAATGCGCAGGTCTCGCTCAACTACGTGCACTCGGAACTCGACAATCGGATCATCACTCCGGACCCCGATGACCTCGACGGTAACGCGGACATCGTGCAGGCGAGATTCCAGCTGGACTTCTGAGCTTCCCGGCCGGCCCAGGCCCGCGGTCGACCCCCTCGGCCATGGGTTGCCGGCCGGGATTCTTCACCAAATCGTCACGTCGATGGCGAAATGCAGCCACGCTACCGACTTAGATTCACCACCGACTGAAGGACATGGAGAAAACGACAATGACAGCTATCCGATTCTCGCCAGGACTGCTAGCGATCGCGGGCATCGCGCTCTGGACGAGCGGCGCGGCGGCGCGCGACCAGATCCGGATCGTCGGATCCTCGACCGTATACCCCTTCTCGACTGTCGTCGCGGAGGAGTTCGGACGCTCGACCGACTTCAAGACGCCGATCGTCGAGAGCACCGGGACGGGCGGCGGCCTCAAGCTCTTCTGCTCGGGGGTCGGTGCGGGAACCCCCGACATTGCGAACGCGTCGCGCCGGATCAAGCAGTCGGAAATCGACCTCTGCGCACAGAACGGCGTCTCGCGTATCACCGAAATCGAGATCGGCTACGACGGCATCGCGATCGCGCAATCCAACCAGGCTGCCGCGATCGATCTCACGCTGAGGCAGATCTTCCTGGCCCTCGCGCGACAGATTCCGACCGCCAGCGGTGAGTTCGTCGCGAATCCGAACATCACCTGGAGTGACGTCGATCCTTCGCTTCCGAAGATCAAGATCGAAGTACTCGGGCCGCCGCCGACCTCGGGAACCCGCGACGCGTTCAGTGAGCTCGCGCTCGAGGGCGGCTGCAAGACGTTCCCCGAGATCAAGGCGCTCGAAGCCACGGACGAGGCCGCCTACAAGCAGATCTGTCACTCGATCCGCGAGGACGGCGCGTATGTGGAAGCGGGTGAGAACGACAACCTGATCGTGCAGAAGCTCGTCGCGAATCCTTCGGCACTCGGCGTCTTCGGCTTTGGATTTCTCGATCAGAATCGCGATCGAATTCGAGGCAGCGACGTGAATGGCGCCGGGCCGAGCTTCGAAAACATCGCTTCGGGCAAGTATCCGATCTCACGACCGCTCTACTTCTACGTGAAGGGCGAGCACGTCGGGCAGGTCTCGGGAATTACCGAGTACGTCAGCGAATTCACCGCCGAGAAGGCGATCGGCGACTACGGATACCTCACGGATCGCGGCCTGATCCCGCTTCCGAAGGAACAGCGCGACCAGGTCCGGGCCGACGCCAAGCTCGGAAAGATCGTGAAGCTGACGCCCGGCCGTTGACGGCGTCGACACGCAATACACTGCCCGCCGC
>CAZBSV010000070.1:0-20464 GCA_964494795.1 uncultured Spirochaetales bacterium
TGGCCTCGGATCAATCGTGGTTTTGCCTCGGATCAATCGTGGTTTTGCCTCGGATCGATCGCCTATGTTCGCGCGATGCGCCCCGCCGCCCGAGAGATCCTTCCTCGAATGTTCCGCAGCTGCGCGCTCGCAGCCGGGTTGTCGCTCTGCTGCTTGCTCGTCGGCTGCGACGAGGTCGATCCCCTCGAAGCCATTCGCGAGCAACAGGCGGCCGCTGACTTCGCGGGCTCGGTCGAGCCCTTGCGTGCGTTGCTGGCGACGCGACCCGATGATCCGGAAGTGAATTACCTCTACGGGCGAGCGCTCGCACTCACCCAGCGCTCGAACCTCGCCATGTGGTCGCTCCGCAACGCGATGAAAGATCCTGAGTGGCTCGTTCCGGCCGGGTTGCAGCTCGCGTTCTTGGCGCTCGACGGGCGCGACTTCAACGAGGTCGTCGAAATCACAGCGCTCGTCCTCGAGCGCGAGCCCGACAACGTGTCGGCCCTGCTGATGCGGGCCAACGCGCACGCGCACTGGAACAAGGACCCCGAGCTTGCGCTGGCCGACGCGAATCGCGTGCTCGAGCTCGACCCCGACAGCCTCGAGGCCTACGAACCGCGCATTCTCGCACTGCTCACGCTCGATCGACTCGAAGAAGCCAGCGCGTCGCTCGCGGAGGCCGGGCGCAAACTGGTCGAGCACGACACCAGCGTGGGCGTTCTCGCCTGGCACTGCTCGACCACCGCGGCGTTCGAGGAGGAAAGCGGAGATCTCGCGCAGGCGCGCGCAACCTGGACCGCGTGCCTCGACGCGCATCCAATCAACATGGAAGTGGTGTCGAGTGCGATGAACTTCTACGACGCACACGGGGAATCAGGCCGCGCGACCGAGGTCCTGCGCACGGCGCTCGCGAGCGCCCCAACCTTCCGGACGTTCCGGGTCGCGCTGTCCCAACGGTTGCGTCTCGCAGGGGACATCGCCGAAGCGGAGGCGGTGCTCCGCGAGGCAACGCACTTCGAGGATCCCGAGCTGGCCGCCGCCGCCTGGATGGATCTGGGAGAGTTGCGCATGGCGCTCCGCGAGTACGCCGCCGCGGCGGATGCGATGGAACGAGCCCTCGAGCTGGCGCAAGAGGTGGGCTTACCGGACCCGCAACTCTTGTTCGAATACGCGGATACCCTGGTTCTGGCCGGTCGATTGGCTCGCGCGCTGGAGGTCGCGGAAGAGCTCTCCGTGCCCGTCCACCGGCTGCTGATCCGCGCGCGTGTCGCGCAGGAACGGCGCGACCCGGCCCGCGCGCTCGAGGAATTCGATGAGGCACTGCGACTCTGGCCCGACAACCCCTGGGCTCGTTACTACGCGGCACTCGCGTCCGAAGAGCTGGGCGACTTCGAGCGCGCCCTCGCGGAGTACCGTTACGCGATCCGCATCTCGCCGGGCGCGACCGACGCGCGAACGCGCGGCGCGAATCTGCTGTTGGCACAAGGCCAGCCGAATTACGCCATTCAGATGCTTCTGACGGCTCGGGTGGAAGCGCCTTTGGAGATCGAGGGGCAGCTGTTGTGCATGCGCTTGTCGGCCCTTCTGGGCGAGATGGGCGCGGTGCGCGATTCGCTCGCAGAAATCGAACAGAGATATCCCGCGTGGGCGGGGCGGGGGTTGGCCGCGGCGGCCGCAGGCGTGGCCGAGCGCGCGGGTGCGTCCGTTGCGCTGGGTGTGCTGGCGACGGCACCCGGGGTCGACTTCGACGAGCCCCGCTACGCGCCGGCACTGCGCGCGCTCGTGCGATTTTCACACGAGGCCGGTGAGACCGCCGCGACGCGGACTGCGCTCCAGACGACTCTCGCCGCGCATCCCGATTCCAGCGCGTTCCAGGAAATCCGCGGTCTCGACCTCGAGCTGTCGGGAGCGCCCGTCGAAGCCGTTCGCGCGGCCTATTCGCGAGCGGTGGAACTCGAGCCTCGGAATGCCTGGGCGTTGGCGGGCCTCGGGCGGCTCGCGTTAGGCGACGATCCCGAGGCCGCTCTCGTTTTCTTCGACCGCGCGGCGGATGCCGACCCCCTCGACCCGGAGCCGAAGCTCCGGGCGGCGAGAGCCCTCGCTGCCGGCGAGAAGCCCAGCGAGGCCGGGGAACGGCTCGACGCGCTGTTGTTGGAGCACCCGTTCGAAGCCGAGGCCGCAGCGGAGCGCGCTCGACTGGACATCGAGCGGGGGATCGCAACGCCGCGGACGCTCGAGCGAGCCCGACGCGCCGCGCGTTTTGGCGGCGGCGCAGCTGCCTTCGAGCTACTCAGCTCGGTTTACGCCGAGCGCGGCGAGCCTGAGCTCGCCGCGCGGGCCGCGCAGCGCGCGCTGGACCTGGCACCGCCCAGCGGGGACCCGTAGCTAGGCTTTTCCCTGAGAGTGCAGACGGTTTCCCCCCAACCTGCCAACGCGGTCCCCCAGGGTGCGGGGACGGCCCTCAACCCGTTGATTTTTCTGTTTACTTTCCCGACGGCGGCTGATAGAAGGGAGGCACACAGAGATTGCACTCGCTCTGCGTGTCTAGCTGCGTGTCGATGTGCGTACTCAAGTGAGTGTTCAAGTGAGTGTTCAAGTGAGTGTTATTGGGACGGGCGCTGAGCGTCCGAGAGTTCTTCCACCAATCGAAGTGGAGACAAAAACAATGACCTTCTTCAATCGCTTCATGTTATCCGTTTCCTGCACACTGCTTGGTTTCGGCTGGGCGGTCAGCGCTCACGCGGAAACCTACTCTGTCACCGGAGGGGGAGGGCAGATCCAGATCGGTGGCGGACTCCCGCTGCCGATCCAGCTCACCAACTCGGCGGTGACGGGAACCGTGTTTCCGCCGCTTCTCGTTCCCGTAAGGGCTGGCGCTGTCGTCAGCGGGACCACTGCGATGGCGGTGCAGAAGAAGCTCAACGTCCCGGCCAATGTGCTCTCGAAGCCCGCTGTCCGGCGGGTACTGGGTCAGTTCAATCAGAACCCGAACCTGTACGCGGCCGCGACCAATCTCGGTTGGAAGTGGCCCGCTGCGCCAGCGGTGTTCTCGGTCGGCGCTCGGACCGGAGCCAAGACGACATCTTTCAACACGACCGCCGGTAACGTCATCCGCTACTCGAATCCCCTCGCGAGGAAGTTCGGCGGACCGGCGCAGTTTGCACTCTCGCCGGGAGCGCCGTCGGGCTTGATGCCCGTGCCGGTGACCCTCTACGGCATCGCCGTGCCTGGACCCGGCAATCCCCCCTGCGTGCACCCCGCGCTCACCACCATGAACGGAGGACCCTTCCCCGGCCCCGGCAACGCCGCCTGCGTCGGCGCGCTCGGCCAAGCGCTGCCCACGGGCCTTGCTGCTCCTGGCGGTGCCGTCGGCGCCGTCGTGAGTACGCCCGGTGGAACTCCCGCGGCCGTCTTGGCCGGTGGCCCCATCCCCGGCGTAGGCGTTGGCGCGTTCGGCAAGGGCCCCCTGCATCCCGCGGGACCCGCTGGAACCGTGAGCGCCTTCGTCTTCACGCCCGCAATGACGATGAAGGGCTTCACCAATATGGCGTCGAGCGTCGGCTACCCGTGGACCACGGGTAAGATCCAGGTTTCGGCGCCCTTCGCTGCTGGCGCGCCTGAGTTCTTCACGATCACGGGCAAGGACAGCCGAACGATAGGCGGTGCGGGCACCATCCAAATGGTTTCGGGCGCCTTGAGCCAGCGAACCCGGACGGGCCCCAACGCGAATCGCGGCTGGGTGCGATTGATCCTTGCGGTCGCGCCGTCTACACCAGCGCTGTCACCGGTGATGGGAGCGGCTTTTGCCGTGACCATGATGCTGGCGTTCGGCTACGCGGTGCGGCGGTACTCGAGCGCGACGCGTTAAGGCCATTTCTTTCGTCGAGCCGGGGCGGGTCGAGTGGTCTCGATCCGTCCCGGCCTCTTTCTCGCGCGCTGCGGCGCTCGCGCGACTCGGCGCAATCGCGTCAATTGCATCAATTGTGTGCATGGCAGCGCTGCCCGTGGGCTGTGCGTCCAGCGACGCCTTGCCCCATCCAGATCTCGCCCCGGTCTGGCGAGACTATCTCGCATTGCCAGCGGAACGCGCGCTGGCGATTGCCGGAGATCCCCGGCGTGACCGCTGGGTTGCCGGGGCCAGCAGCGGCCACGATACGCGCAACCGGGCCGAGTCCGAGGCGCTTCGCGAGTGCCAGAAGCGACGCGGAATGCGCCGGATGCAGGCCGCATGCGTGCTCTACGCGGTGGGGGATGAGATCGTGTGGCGGGGTCCCTGAAAGCCTGCCGCCCGACGGGCCGCTGTCTGTCCGGCGCCTAGCAGCTCGAACCCGTTCCGGGTTCGAGGTGCACCGCAAGGGAAGCGAAGCTTCCCCCGCTAGCCCCGGGGAGCCCGCGCCTTTTCTCGGGCCTCCTCCGAGAGCGGCGATTGGAGCAACCAAGCCTCGGCCGCGGCTGCATCCCGCTGGCGCCACGTGCGCGCGACGTCGCTGAGCACGATCTCGCGTTCTTCGTCGTCTCGGATCCGCTCCGCCCATTCGATCGCTTCGGCGGGCGAATCCTCGGCGAGCAATCGCGCGTAGACGGGGAAGATCGGTAGGAGCCACAGGTCGGGCTCTCCGGTCGTCTGGGACGCCGCCCAGCCGAGCGCCGCCTCGGGATCGACCTGCGCCCATACCGCGAACGCACCGCGCACGGCAAGGTCCGTTTCGAAACCCGCGGGCGCGCTCGAAAGCCACGCGAGCGCGGCTGCTCCGTCGACCCGCACCCAGCGCCGGGCGAGAATGCTGCGCAGATTGTTGCCGTGGGGGCCGTCGCAGTGGGCTTCGCACCAGCGGAGGCTGGCCTGGTGGTCGAACAGGGGCAACACAGAGGCCATCTGGCGGTAGACGGCCGTCTTGTAGGTCGCGTCGTCGTCCGGCACCGACTCGGCCCAGCGCACCGCGGCTTCGATTCCCTGGCCTTGGATCGCGGCGCGAATGTAGGTGGAGAGCGCGAGCTGGCGCGGGTAGCCGATGTCGAGTTCGTAGATGAACTGCGCGAGCTCCGACGGGTCGGCGGCGAACCAGCCGCGCACCAGCGCGATCTGCACCCCATCGCGCACGTCGGCGCGCTCATCGGCCCACAGCTGAACGGCGCTCGCGGCAGCCCGCGGATCCGTTTCTGCCCAGAGCGCAATCGAAGACATGACGGCGGCGAGGCGATAACCCGGTGGCGAATTCTCTACCGCCCAGCGCGAGGCGTCCTCGCCTTGCTGGGTCGCCCAGAACCGCACGAGCAATTCGAGTTCGCTGGCGCCTAGGTCGAGCGCCGTATCCTCCAGCGTCTGCTTCACCACCGGAACGAACTCTGGACCCAGGGTCGGAAGCAGGGTTCCAAGCCTACGCGCCCTCGAGTACGCGTCCGGGTCCCGGAGAATTTCAGCGAGGGATCTGCCGACCAATTCGGCGAGGGTTTCTCCGTCGGTGACGGCTTCGGAGTCGACAGGCCGGGAGGGGGAGGCTTTCAGCGGCGCTTCGGGTTCGCAAGCGTTGAGTCCGATCACGCCCAGAGTTGCAGTCAGCACGCAGCGCAGGATTTTGTTCATGTTGCGGTGAGCATAACCAAGCGCACGCGCGGGCTCCAAAGTTCCGAGTTGCTCGGCGGAATCCGTGAGATGCGTTGCCCGTCCGAAAGGTGCTTGCCGTTTTTCGAAAGGTGCTTGCCGTTTCTCGAAGGTTGGGCTGGCGCGCGCCTCCAAGATACAGTCGCCGTCGACGGAACGAGCAGGGAGCCCCGACCCGATGGACACCCGATTCGCGCTGCTGCTGGCCTGCTTTTTCTTGTCGGGCTTTGCAGCACTCCTGTATCAGACCGCCTGGACGCGCGAGCTGAGTTTCGTGTTCGGGACCTCCGAACTCGCCGTCGCCGCGGTGCTCGCGGCCTACATGGGAGGGCTCGCGCTGGGCGCCGCGGCGGCTGCGCGCTACGCGACTCGCTTGCGCCGGCCCGTCCTGGCCTACGGCGTGCTCGAGCTGGCGATTGCGCTCTCCGCGCTGTCGGTTCCCACTGGCATCCGGCTGATTGGCGCGCTGTACGTTGGTCTGCTCGGCGGTGGCGAGCGGCTGGAAAGCGCGGCTGCGTCGGCCGCGCTGTTCCAGCTCGGGGCCGCGTTCGCCGTACTGCTGCCCCCGACGGCTTTCATGGGGGCCACGCTCCCGCTGCTGGCACGCCACGTCGTGCGCAAAGAGTCGGAAATCGGCTCGCGCGTTGGCGTGCTCTACGCGGTGAACACGGCGGGTGCCATTGCGGGCACCCTGAGTGCCGCTTTCTGGCTGATGCCCGCAATCGGGCTACGCCACACGGTGTGGGCTGGTGCATCGCTGAATGGGGTCGTATTTGTCTTGGCCGCGCTGCTCGCACGGGGCGCGCCGAGTCATCCGACTCCGGAGCGGTCACAGGCAGCGTCGACTCGCCGTGTCGCCTGGATCCTGCCGACCATCGCGCTCTCGGGCGCGGTCTCATTTGCCTATGAGGTTCTCTGGACGCGACTCCTCGGACAGCTGCTCGGCGCGAGTCTCGACGCTTTCGCCAGCATGCTCGCGAGCTTCCTGCTGGGCATCGCGCTCGGGAGCGCATTCGCGGCGCGCCTCGCGACCAGCCGCGAACGCGCCGCGCTTGGCTTCGGCGTGGCCCAGCTCGGGATTGCGCTCACCGCGTATGCAGCTTTCGCGCTCGCCGACCGCTTACCGGAACTCTCGCTCTGGCTCGGGGCCGGACCCGGCGCTCCACTCGCCAGTGCCGCAGTCGCCGCCGCCACACTGCTACCGGTCACGCTATTCATCGGGGCCACCTTCCCGTTCGCGGTGCGTCTGCTCGCGCAGTCTCCGGAGCAGGCCTCTCCGGCGACCGCGCGCGTGTACGCGTGGAACACGCTCGGCGCCATCGTCGGCGCTATCAGTGCCGGCTTCGTGCTGCTACCTCTGCTGGGATTTGCGGGAACCGTGAACGCTGGAGTCGCGACGAGCCTCGGGCTCGCTGTGATCACGGCGTTCTCGACCCGCCCGACACGCATTCGACTCGCCCTAATTGCTGCCAGCTCGGGCGTGGTGCTGTTCGCATTTCCGGCGCGCACGCCGTGGTCTCTGTTGCGCGTGTCGCCGCTGACGCGAACCTCGAGCCACGGGGCGATCGTGTACGCGGCCGTCGGGCGATCGACCACGGTGCTGCTGACCGATGAGGGGGGCACCTATCGCCTCACCACGAATGGTCTGCCCGAGGCGCTGATCGAGCGCAGCGGAATGCTGCCCCTGCCGTCGGTCGCGCACTGGCTGAGCCTGCTTCCCACGATTCTGCGACCAGAGGCGCGCGATCTGCTGGTCGTCGGGCTCGGCGGCGCCGCCGTGCTCGAGTCCGTAGCGTCGACCGTCGAGTCGGTCGACGTGATCGAGCTCGAGCCCATGGTGCTGGATGCCAACCAGCGGATCGCCGACGAGCGTGCCATCGATCCGCTGGCGGACTCCCGTGTCCGGGTGCTGATCGGCGACGCGCGAGGCGCACTGCAACTGACGCAGAAGCGCTACGACGCGATCGTCTCTCAGCCCTCGCACCCATGGACGGCAGGTTCCTCCCACCTCTATACACACGAATTTTTCACTAGAGTGCGCGCCAGGCTGAAACCGGACGGCGTGTTCGTGCAATGGGTTGGACTCAATTACGTCGACGAGGCGCTGCTGCGGTCGCTCGCGGCGACGCTCGTTGGTGTGTTTGGGAACGTGGAAGTCTACGAGCCGGGTGCCGCCACGGGCCTGCTCTTCGCGGCCTCCGAGCAGCCGCTCGACGTACTCGAGAGCGCCGGCCCGGCGCTGCGAGCCGCCCGGGAAAGCCTCGCCCGCTTCGGACTCCACAGCGTGGAGGATCTCGTCGCCGCTCGCGTGCTCGACGACGTCGGAACGCGGGCGTTGGCCGACGCAGCCCCGCTGAACACGGACGATCACAACCTCCTCGCCTCGCGCTCCTCGCGCCTCGGTGAAGCGGCGCTCGACCGCGACTCCTTCCGCATGCTCTGGAAGGACCACGATCCGCTACTCGCGAAAATGGACGGGCTCGATCGGTTCGCGTTGATTCGAAGGCTCGTCAGCATGCAATTTGCGGAGCGCGCTACCGCGCTGACGTTCTCCGCAGACGAAGCCACCGAGGAAACGGGGCTCGGCTGGGTCGAACTCGGACTCGGCCGGCCCGAGCGCGCGGCCCGCCACTTCACGCGCGCGCTGAAATTGGCGCCCGATTCGAGCGACGCGGTGGAGGGCTTGGTGGCGTGTGGAGCCTTCGGTTTCGCGCAAGAGAGAGCTGTCGCGGGGATTTCAGCGCGCGATCTCGATGGCAGGCTCGCGGCGTTCATCGCCGGCCAGCGACACGCAGCGGCGGACGCATGGGATGCGGTCGCCGCCCTCGACGTAGACCTCGGCCGCATCGAACCCGGACAGGCACTTTTCGAAGCGGCGTCCCGCCTGCGGATCCTCTGGAGGCTCGCCGCAAAGTCCCCACAGGCGGCCGCTGAAGCCCAAGCCATCGCGGAGACGCTGCTCTTGCGGGTTTGGACGCCGCAGGACGCCTTGCTGCGCGCCCGAGCTGCGGTTGCCGCGGATCGGCCCGCGGCGGCCTGGGGGGCGCTGAGTCGCATCGCCGAGATCCTGCCGAAGAGCCAGCAGGCCGACGCGCTCGCTGAGGCCGCGCTCGAGATTGCGGCGGCGTTGCCGGAGGAGTTCGCCCGAGACCTGAAGATCCGGTTGCAGCCGAACCACCCGAGCGCCGTCCGGCGCTCAGATGTCCCGACCGAATAGCGTCACGCGCAACGGCCCGTTCGCGTATGCTTTCGGGAGTTTGGCGAATTGTGACGAGGCGCAAGACGCATGCCGGTGCACGGTGGAAAACTCGCAGCGCGCGCTCTCAAGCAGGCCGGCGTCGAGCTGATCTTCACATTGCCGGGCGGCCACATCATGCCGCTCTACGACGGCTGCCTCGACGAGGGCATCCGGATCATCGATGTCCGCCACGAGCAGGCCGCGACCCACGCGGCCGACGCTTGGGCGCGCTGCAATCCTGGCAAGATCGGCGTCGCCGCGATCACCGCGGGCCCGGGTGTCACCGACGGTGTGACGGGGATCGCGAACGCGTGGCGCGCGAACTCGCCGATCTTGGTCTTCGGCGGGCAGGGGCCGTTTTCTCAACTTCGCAAGGGTTCGCTGCAGGAGATGGACCACCTCGGCGTGGTTCGCCCGATCACCAAATTCTGCGATGCCGTCTACCAGACGCATCGCATCCCGGAGTTCATCGAACTCGCGGTGCGCCACGCGGTTTCGGGCATCCCGGGCCCGTCGTATCTCGAAATCCCGCTGGACGTCTGGGGCGGTCAGCACGAGTGGGAAGACGTCTACCTGCCGCGGATTCGCACCGATCCGCCGCGCCTGTCACCCGATCGCGTCGAAGTGCGCAAGGCCATCGAGTTGCTCGAGGTCGCCGAGCGCCCGATGTTGATGGCCGGAACCAGCGTCAAGTGGTCGCGCGCCGCGGCGGCGATGAACGACTTCATCGTCGAAACCCACATCCCAACCTACACCAACGGGATGGCGCGCGGCAGTGTGCCGGTGGATTCTCCCGAGTTCCTCAATCGCTCGCGG
Organism: uncultured Spirochaetales bacterium; assembly: GCA_964494795.1. Taxonomy (GTDB): domain Bacteria; phylum Myxococcota_A; class UBA9160; order UBA9160; family SMWR01; genus JACZVU01. The sequence continues at coordinate 9,639 of CAZBSV010000070.1, forward strand.
CGCGACGCGCTCGCGCGCATCGATTGCATCGTGCTCGCTGGAACCCTGCTCGATTTTCGCATGCGCTTTGGTGCGAGCATTCCCGCGGATGCGAAGATCATCCAACTCGAAATGGATGCGACATTGATCGGCCAGAATCGGCAGGCCGACGTCGCGCTCGTCGGAAACCTCGGCTGCTCGTTCGAGATGCTGTGCGAGGAGATGAAGAACCGCGGCGCGAAGCTCGATTTTTCGAGCTGGCGCGACGAGCTGCGCGGCGTCGAGGCCGCCGCCGAGGCCGCCGTGCAGGCCAAGCTCGACAGCGACGAGTCGCCACTCGATCCGCAGCGGATGTTGCGCGAGGTTCGCGACTGGCTCGCGACGCTCGACGATCCGATCGTGATCGGCGATGGCGGCGACATCGTCGCGGCTGCGGCGAAAATCCTGCCCGTGAGTGGAGAGGGGGCATGGATGGATCCCGGCCCGCTCGGAACGCTGGGTGTCGGCATGCCGTTTGGCATCGCGGCGCAACTCGCGCATCCCGGTCGCCGCGTCGTCATCATCTACGGCGACGGCTCGTTCGGCCTCAACGGTTTCGAGTACGACACGGCGGTTCGCTTCGGCTTGCCGGTGATCGGCATCGTCGGTAACGACGCCGCCTGGGGTCAGATGATGCGCCCGCAAGGCGCGCTGATGGGTTGGGACCGGCTCGACGGCACGCTGCTCGCGCGCACCCGCTACGACAAGGTCGTCGAGGCGCTCGGCGGCCACGGCGAACTCGTCGAGCGCCCCGAAGAACTGCGCCCCGCACTCGAGCGCGCGGCGCGCTCCGGCTTGCCCGCGTGTGTCAACGTGATGATCCGGCAGGATCGCGAATTCAAGGGCGGAATCTACGTCTGAGCCTCGCGGACCGCGCGTCGAGACCTACTCGTCCTCTTCGAGCAGCCGGATCTCGCCGACCTGCTCCGGGTGACGCGCGACCTTGTCGGCGAAGAACGCGCGGATCAAGTCCATGTCGGCGCAGACGTCGTCGCTCGGCGTGAACGCGGGGCCGTAGCCGCCCTGGCGTCGCGCGTAATCCGCAAATGTCAGCTGGATCCGAACGCCCGCCGCCTTGGCGATGTGGTAGAAGCCCGACTTCCAGCGGCGCGTGTAGCGGCGGGTGCCCTCGGGCGCGATCGCGAGCGACATGCTCTCCGCCTCTCGCAGCGCGCCCACCAGTTGTTCGACGGCGTTTTCGGTTCGATCGCGCCGAATCGGTATGCCTCCGAATGCGCGCAGGATCGGCCCGAGCGGCCACCAGAACACCGTATGCTTGACGACCCAGCAGACCCGGGTGTCGAGCGCGCGCGCAATCGCGAGCAGGTAGATCAAATCCCAGTTGCTCGTGTGCGGCGCGGCCACGAGCACGACCTTAGCGTCCGCGATCCGCGTCCCGACCGCCTCCCAGCCAGTTAGATGAAGAAAAATTCGAGCCAGAAGTCGAGTCAAGTTCGCAGTATACGCGCAGGCGGGATTGTAGGTGAATATTCACCAACGTCCCCGCAAACGCTAGTTTTCGCGTTCTGAGAGGAGAATCGGATGTCTCAACGAGGTTCGGGCGGAAATGTACTCGCGGCACTCTGCAGCTTCTTCATTCCGGGGTTGGGGCAGCTGCTCCAGGCGAGACCCTTGATGGCGTTCGTCCAGTTCGTGCTGGCCGGCGCGCTTTGGTTCGTCTTGATGGGGTGGGTGATTCATCTTTGGTCGATCATCGACGCGGCGCGATTCGAACCCGACCAGACTTGAGCCCGGCGCATTGCGCCCCGCTATGCTGACGGCTCGAAGGAGGTGAAACATGCCCAAGACGACCACCAGTTCGACAACCGGTCCCGCCGAGTATCCCGGCCTGCCCGGACGCGATTACCACCTTCCTGAGATCTACGAGCTCGAAAAAGAGCGCATTTTCTTCCGCAGCTGGTTCTGTGTCGGCCGCGAAGAGCAGCTTCCGAACGCGGGCGATTTCTTGACCGAAGACGTCGCGGGTGAGAGCTTGATCGTGGTCCGCGCGCTCAAAGGCGAGTTGCACGCATTCTACAACGTGTGCTCGCACCGCGGAACGAAGATCTGCGAGCGGCGATCGGGTCACGTCAATCGCCAGTTCGTCTGCCCTTATCACGCGTGGTCGTATGGGCTCGACGGCCGGCTGTTGAAGATGCCGAACGTGCGCGACGGGAATGGCATCGAGCGCGAGAAGTACGGCCTGAAGCCGGTCACGATCGATTGTTGGGAGGGTTTCATTTTCGTCAACCTTGCGGAAAATCCGCGCCCGCTGCTCGATCAGCTGAAGAACGAGGCCGGAGATCCGTTTTCCTATGCGCGCTACCCGATCGGAGAGCTTCGCGTCGGGTATCGAATCGCGTACGAGGTCGCGGCGAACTGGAAGATCATCCACGACAACTACAACGAATGCTTGCACTGCCCGTCAGTGCACCCGGGGTTGGCGAAGCTCGTGCCGATCTACCGCAAGGGACTGGTGGTCGACGACGAACGCAGGGACGGTGGAGTCACCCTCGACGAGGGGATGAACACGTTCACGGATACCGGGCGCACTGCGCTGCCCGAGTTGCCCGGTCTTTCGGAGATCGACCGCCGCAGTTATTACGGTTATTCGATCTTCCCGAACGTGTTGATGAACCTGCTGTCGACCGGCGTGATGAGCTACACCCTCTATCCACGCGGCGCCCATCACACGGCGGTCGTGTCAGAGTATCTGTTCCGACCGGAGGTGATCGCGGCTGACGGTTTCGATTGCAGCGACATGGTGAAATTCCTCGACCAGGTGAGCGTCGAGGACTGGGCGGTCTGCGAAAAGGTCCAGCAGGGCATCCGCTCGCGCGGCTACCAGCGCGGCGTCTACCCGCGGGAGGACAGCATCCTCCGGGGTTTCGCAGAGCGCTACCTCGCCGAACGCGGCCCCGCGTAATGCCGGCGGGGGCGTTGTTGGAGATTCGCCCCCGTACTCGTCCGGCGTAGATTCCCAGGAGGCAGATGCGGGGGTGAATGTTCAGCAACGCCCCCGCATTCTCTCGATCCCATGACGACGACTGATCTGACAGAGGGCTCCGTTTCGCGGCATCTGCGCGTCCAGGCGACGCCGATGGCGCTCGGATTGCTCGCGATCATCTCGTTCGACGTCGTCGACCTGTTCTTCGTCTCGCGCCTCGGCGACGTGCCGCTCGCGGCGATCGGCTTCGTGGGCCCGGTGGTCTGGTTTCTCGGCGCAGTCGCGATCGGCTACGAGGCGGGCGCGGCTTCGTGTGTGTCGCGCGCGTCGGGTGCGGGAAGTCGCGAGCGGGCCGCGCGCCTGACCACCGACGCGGCGCTGCTCGCGGGCCTGGCGACGCTCGTGCTCTGCGCGATCGGCCAGATGACGATCGACCCGATCTTCTCCGCGCTCGGCGCGACCGACGAGCTGATGCCGCTGATCACCGACTACATGAGCATCTGGTACTGGAACGAACCCGTGGCGGCGGTGATGTGGACGTGCCTCGCAGCGATGCGCGCGCGCGGAAACACCGCGCTGGAAGGCAAGGTGATCGCGGCGGCCGCACTCCTGAACGTGATTCTCGATCCGATCCTCATCTTCGGCTTGCTGGGATTTCCGCGGCTCGAGATCGCCGGCGCAGCGCTCGGGACGCTGCTTTCGAACCTGATCATGCTTTCATTCACGCTGTTCTACCTGGCCAGACGGATGCGCGTGTTCGCCAACCCATTCGTATCCGTGGCCGAGATCGCCGAGTCTTGGCGCAACCTGTTGGTGATCGGGCTACCGGCGATCCTCACCAACGCGATCATCCCGATTTCAAACGGCATCGTGCTGGCGCTGGTCGCGACGCATGGCGTCGCCGCCGTCGCGGGATTCGGCATCGCGATGCGGATCGAACCCGTCGCATTGATTCCGTTCTACGCGCTATCGGCCGTTTCGAGCCCGTTCTTCGGCCAGAACATCGCGGCCGGAAAATACGACCGCTTGATCGAGGCGCGCCGCGCAACCAGCCGTTTCTGTCTGCGCTTCGGCTTCTTGCTGGCCGCCTTGCTGTGCCTGATCGCGAAGCCGCTGACCGCGCTGTTCACCGACTCGCTGGAGATCCAAAACATCACGGTGATGTACATCTGGTTGGTGTCGATCAGTTACGGCGCGTACGGCCGAGTGATGTCCGCCAACGCGGCGTTCAACGGGATGGGACGCCCGCTGCCCGCCGTCTTGATCTCGTCGATGCGCGTCGTGATCGTGTTCCTGCCGCTGGCGCTTCTCGGGCGCTGGTGGTTCGGCCTGCCGGGACTTTTCAGCGCGACCGCGCTGTGCAACGTCGGCGTCAGCCTGCTCGCCTACCGCTGGCTCGGCAGTCAGATCGGCGCGCCGCGTCGCTGAGCGACTCGCCGCGTCGCGGATCGACTCACCGCGTCACGGATCGACTCAACCACGTGTAGGATCGGGGTGGCGTCCGAACTGCGGATCTGAGCTGCGGATTCGCGGGTGAATGTCCACCGACCTCCACGCGGTCGTCCCGGCGCTTGCGCGGTTCGCTACGGTTGCGTCGCCCTTGTGCGGAGTTCCGACGCAGGCCATGCGAACCGATCGACGCAGTTTCTTCCGCTTGCTGGCGGGCGCGGCCGCGCTGCTCACGGGGAAAGCATCTGCCGCGCAACCCGCCCCCGAGCGCGTCGACATCCACCAGGCGACCCGAAACACGCGACTCGGTGCACTCGGCGCGCGCCGGCCGCGGCTCAGCGGACCGCCGCTCGAGCATAAACCCTACGCGGGCAGGCGTCGCGTCGCGCTGCCCGCAACGGCCTTCGAATCCGCGCGCTCGCTCGGCGAGATCGTGCGGCAGTGGGCGCCCGCGCAGGGCTTTGGCGGCGCGGAGCTGACACTCGCGCAGCTCGGCCGCTTGCTGCACTTCAGCAATGGCATCACGTCGAGCGATTCTCCCGATCGAAGCGGGTCGGCTCGGCGCGCCGCTCCATCGGCGGGTGCGCGCTACGCGGGCGAGCTCTACGTCGCGGCCGCGCGCGTGCGCGGCCTCGCGCCGGGCATCTACTACTACGAAGTCGCCCACCACCGGCTGGTCGAGGTCGCAAAAGGATTCGAGCCCGCGCAGCTCGCGGCCGCGATCGAGTCGCCCGCGCTGATCGACGCAGCGGCCGCGGCGATCTTGCTCAGCAATGTTTTCGCCCGCTACTCGTGGCGCTACGCAAATCGCGGTTACCGCTACGCGCTGATCGACAGCGGGCATATCGGCGAGAACCTGCGGCTGGCCGCGGCGTCGGCGGGTCTCGCACAGCGCGACTTTCTCGATTTTTGCGACGACGTCGTCAACGATCTGCTCGGCATCGACGGCGTCGCGGAGGCGGTTTGTTCGGTCCACGCGCTTGGCGCGCCCGGCGCGGCGCACGTGCCGAGCCCGGAGCGCGCTGCCCAAGGCGAATCCGCGCGCAGCTGGGTCGAAGCGCAGCGAGTGCCCGGATTCGCAGCGCGCGGATCGATCACGGAGCGCTACCACGCCGCGACGAAACTCGTTCGCGCCGACGCCGCGCTCGCGGCGGCCGCGGTCTCGATGGATCTCGCAGCGCGCGCGAGTGAGCCCAGTCGCGCGCTGCCCGTGCGCGCGGCGAGTCCCGCGATGAAGCTCGAAGACGCGATCCAGATCCGGCGCTCGACTGCGCGGTTTAGCGCCGCGAAGCTCTCGCTCGCAGACCTCGCCCAGATCCTCGAGATGGCTCACGGCCACGCCGCGCTCGCGCGGAGCCCCGGCGTCGACGTCTACCTCGTCGTCCACCGCGTCGAGGCGCTCGAAGCCGGCCTCTACCGCTATGAGCCGGCAGGCCAGCGCCTGGTCGCGCAGCGATCCGGATCCCTGGTGGACGACTTCACGCGCGTCTGCCTCGGCCAGGACAAGGCCGGCAGCGCCGCGCTGGGCGTGCTCATGGTCGCGCGGCTCGGCGAAGGCCGCGCGCTCGCGCGCCCGCGCCGCTACCGCGATCTGCTGATCGAGTCCGGTGCGATCGGGCAACGGATCTACCTAGCCGCGGAGTCCGCGGGCCTGTCGGCCCGCAACCTCGCCGCGTTCCTCGACGACGACCTCAACTTGCTGCTCGGCCTGGATGGAACGAGCGAGGCGGCGATCCACCTCACGATGCTGGGTCCGGGCGACTGAGCGCCGGCTATATCTCGGGCGCCGACCTGCCGATGGGGGAGGCCTCGGGACCCTGTGTCCGGAGGGGTGAAATGGTGGTGTCGACACGGCGTGAGAAGAGCCGAGAGGGCTCTGGAGGGCCCGGCGCGGAGCCCGATCGGACCGCAGCGCTCTCCGTTCGCTATCCGACGCGCGCCGAATTCGAGCGGGCTTTCTCCCGCGAACTCTTTGGCGGCGCCGTCTTCGTCGCCACCCTCGAGCAGCTGTCGACCGGCCAGCTGGTGCGCGTCGCGTTCGATCTGGTCTTCTGCGCGACCCGCTTCGAACTCGACGGCGAGGTCGTCGCGGCGCTGCCGGCACCGATTGCGAGCGCCGGGGCCGCTCCGGGGGTCTCGGTCCGCTTCCGCGAACCGCCCGCCGAACTGCGCGAGCGCATCGAGCGCGCGACTGCAATCCAACTCGGCGAGGCTCCCCCGCGCCACTGTGATTTTCCGCGCGCCGAGCCGCGCTTTCCCGCCCAGGCGCCCGTGCTGCTCGAGATCCAGGGCCGCCGGCTCTCCGCCGAGCTGGCTGACGTGAGTTACAACGGCATGCTCGCGCTGCTGCCGATCTTGGACCTGCGCGACGTGACGGATCTGATCGTGGTCATCGAGCATCCCCGCAGTGGCGAAAAGATCGAACTCGAAAGCCGCATCGCGAACCTGACGCGCTGTCACGATGGTTTGATGGCCCTGGGCCTGGAGTTCCGCTACGACCTCGAGCGCGCCGACGACGTCTCGCATTTCGTCGATGATCTGCGCAGTTTTCACCACGCGCGCTCGCTCGCGACGGTGACGGGCTCACTCGCGGAAACGCCGCTCGAAACCGTGCTCGAAACCTTCTCGAGCGTTTCCGAATCGGGAACCTTTCGCCTCACGCGCAGCGACGAGCGCGGAAAGATCGTCTACCAGGACGGCGAAATCCTCTACGTGACGATCGGTCTGCTCTCGGGCGCCAAGGCGCTCGATCGCCTGTTCACTTGGGTGGACGCGCAGTTCGAGTTTCGACCCGAGGTCGAGCCGATGGACGGGGTCCGCGGGCGCCTGCCGCTCGCGCCCGCCGTGCTCGCAGCCGTGGTGGCGCGCGACGAACTTTCCCATCTCGACCTGAGCGGTTTCGATCCGAACGCGACGTTCGCCGTCGACGAGGGGCGGCTCGCAGTCGTCGCTTCCGCGCTCGACGAGATTGGCCGCGAAGTCGCAGACAACGCGCGCATGGGCTTTCCGCTCGGCGCGATGCTCGACATGCTCGCCTGCAGCGACGCCCGCATCTACAAAGCCGTTACCGACCTGATCGAAGCTGGCGTCCTGGCCATCGAACGCTAGGCGGGCGCGAGTACCCGCTTCCCACGAATCGACGACGATCCGGTGCGGCGTGAGCCTTCAGCCACGCTCCCGCCGAGCGCCTAACGCTCGACGCGCTGGGCGGCGATGATCAGGGCGATCGTCAAGGCTCCGGATCCGAGGGTGATCCAGCGGATGCTCTGGATCATGAATTCGAACAGATCGGGGTGCTCCAGAAGAATGGCAGCACGATCAGCATCACGAGGGTCAGCCCCGGCCCGGCTTGAGGGATCATCTCTTCGAGCCCGAATGCGCCCGCCGCGCAGAGGCAGAAGGTCATGCAGACGATTGTCGACGTCTTCATGTGATGCTGCTTCAGCCCCGCGTGCGCGGGAGGTCCGTTCCAATAAAGCTGATGCGCGGGGTACTCGCGCAAATGAACCCACTGCGCGGGATGTCCGAGCGCGAGACTACAGGCGGTCGAGCACGCCGATCAGGAAGTTTCGGCCAAGGTTCTCTTCGAGCCGCTCGATGGCCTGGACGAGCGCCGGTCCGAGATCGGGATCGTCGGTGTTGAAGACGGATTCGCGCAGCACGTCGAGGTCGGCGTCCTCGATCGGGACGCCCGCGGAACGCGCGTAGAGGATGACCGCGAGCCGGAAGGTTTCGTTGTCCTTGGCGAGCAGGGTTCGGATCATCTCGGCGATCGCTGCGACCGAAGCCGTCGCGTAGAGGGCCGTCAGCGTGTGGGTGAGCAGCACGGGCGGATCGTCGAGATCTCCGCCGCGCAGCTGCGCGAACAGCGTCCAGACCGAAGCCGGTGTGCCGCGCAGATCTCGCCGCAGCGCAAACAGCAGTCGAATCGCGCGCGGCGACCAGCGGATGTCCTTGGCGAGCGCGAGCGGCAGCGCGCGCACGGTCGAGAGCGTGGCCGCGGTCGCGCTGCCGATGTCGCGGAAGAATTCGCCGGTGGCGAGCAGCTGCGCGACGCGCTCGAGTTGGCCGCGCGAGAGCGCGAGTCCGCTGCGCCGAGCGAGCGCGGAAATACCCTGTTCGAACATCTTATGCCGGAACGCCTCGCCTTCCGATTCGCGCACGGAGATTTCCGACAGCGAGGCTTGGTGGTGGAGAACCTGTTTGAGGAAGCGCTGAACGGATCCGGGCTTGAGTCCCGCGTCGGGCGACGCTTCGAACGCGACGTCCTGCGCGGCGGCGTTGAGCAGCTCGGCGCCGAGCAACCCCGAGCGCCGCTTCCCGGTGCCGAGCACCGCGAGCCGCCCCGCGAAGTTGAGGCGCGCGATTCGCCCAGAGAGCCCTTCGATTTCCGTCGAGCTCCAACCCCGCGAGAGCAGGCGCCCGCGCAGGTGTTCGATCGCCGCTTCGATCAGCCGATCGAAATGCCCCATCTTGCTTGCTCCCTCGCCGCTCCTGACCCGGTGACTCGAGGCAAGGCCGGTGACTCGAGGCAAACCCGGTGACTCGAGGCAAACCCCGACCGCTGACTCGGGGCGAGCATAACGCGCCGACCGAGGACTGCGCGCTTGAAACCCGACTCCGCGTCGCGTACAAGGATCTTCGAGGCGGCGCGAGATCGCAACTCGGAGCGCGCGATCGCCAAGCGCATCATCCTGGTCCACGGGCGGGGTTTCAAACCCGGCAGGGGTGGGCGCGGCCGCGCGCCGCTACCCCGCGAACGTTCGCGCGTGGATCAACGTCGCCGCCGTCGGCGATTACGTGTCCCACGACCTAAGCGTGCGCGACGATTACCGCGCGATGCTCGAGCTCGGCCTGATCGAATCGATCGAAGACCACCGGATCTACAACCTCGCCGTCCGCCACGGGCGCTCGAACCCGCATCACGGCCCGGGTTACCTGGTTCACCCGACGGTCATCTCGGCGATTGCGGATTGGCTCGGATGAGACGGAATCTGCGCGCCGAACGCGCCCAGGTGGGATTCTGGAGATGCCTGCTCTGGTGTCGAGAGAATCGTGCGTTCGTGTCGAGAGATGTGCGCTGGTGTCTGGAGATGCGTGCTCTGGTGTCTGGAAATACGTGCGTCTTGTAGTTGGTGGTGGGGTGCGTTTTGGTGTTATTCGGCCTTGCCGGGCACGGAGGCGTCGTGATACGCCCACGATTCGATGATGCCATCCTTTGAAGTCGTGAACGTCGAGCGGTAGGTGCGACCCGAAGCGTAGACCGAGATCCAGGTGTAGACGGTGCGGCCGTCTTTCAGCCGCGCGCTACCGGCCGGCGCACCCCAGTGTTCGATCAACTGCTCGATCGGGTGTCCTTTCCAGGATTCCATTCGCGCATCGCGCCCGCTCGCGCACGAGATCGAAATCGCAGCGACCGCGAGCAGCGCCACGAGCAGAGCGCCCCTGACAAGCAAAGCGCCTCGAACGCCGTGGCCACGGATTGTCATGCAGTACCTCCCTCTGCGAGCGGGCGCATCTTAGCATGGCGGGGGCGTTGGCGAATAACGAGCAACATCAGCGTTATTTCTGGGGGGCGCGGGCGCAGAGGGATTCGCAGGGGATGCCGTCGCCGTCGCCATCGAGGGAGAGGGCGCCGCACTGTTGGAAGTAGAAGCGCGCTTCATCGCAGCTGGCCATTTCGCTACAGCCGCTTCGGTTTCCGCACGCGAGCGGACCGGGTTGGGATTGCGCTGTCCGCGGCCGGTGGCGCCAGATCCAGGGTGGGTCGCGTTGCTCTTGGGGTAGAGCCCACAGGCCCTTGCTCGCGGCGCGCGCGCTGTCCTCGAGTTCGATGATCTCCGGCGTTTGCGAGTAGCGGGTGTACGCCCAGGCGTGGCCCTCGCGAACCATCTCTCGGTTGATGTTCACTCCGTCGACGAAGACCTCGCCGACCGTGCGCCCGAAGCGGTCGATGTCGACCACCTCGACGCGCGCAAGCTTGCGGAACGCCAGCTCCGAAAGCGCGGCCTTTGCCGCGTTTCCGTAGGGTTGATCGCGCTCGGGCGCGTCGATCTGGGCAAGTCGCACGCGGATCGGTTCGCGATCGACGAGCAGCGTCAGCGTGTCGCCGTCAGCGATGCCGACGACGCGCCCGCTGAGGGCGCGTGGTTCGGCGCGCGGCACCGCCGCGGGTTGAGATCGCGCGGGGCAACCCGAGAGCAGCAGCAACACCGCCGCGAGCGCGCGCATCGACCGGCTGAAATCGCCTCTACGCATGTCGCTGAAATCGATCCGACGCGTGTCGTTGAAAAAGATCTGACGCATGTGATTGCAAGCACCCGATCGTAGGGTAGGGCGCAATGGATACCCCGATCCGCGCTTCGATGCGACCGCAATCCAAGCGAAGATCGAGCCCGCTCGATCGCGGGGA
>CAZBSV010000071.1:0-3588 GCA_964494795.1 uncultured Spirochaetales bacterium
CGCCTGCGCCGTCTCGAGGCGCGCCTTCGCCTGGGCGCCGATCGCGAGGGCCGCCTCCTGCGAGAGCACCGCGTCGGCGGTGAGCCGGGCTTCGTAGAGCTTCCGGGTCGTGACGTGCGCGTCGATCTTCCTGTACATGACCGGCTGCGTGAAGGTCGGATCGTCCGTCTCGTTGTGACCGTGCCGGCGGTAGCAGATCACGTCGATGATCACGTCCTTCTTGAACTGCTGGCGGAACGCGACCGCCAGGCGCGCCGCCTGCACCGCGGCCTCCGGATCGTCGCCGTTCACGTGGAAGACGGGCGCGTGGATGAGCCGCGACATGTCGCTCGCGTACGGCGTGAAGCGGTACTTGGCGGGCGTGGCCGTGAACCCGACGCGGTTGTCGATGATCACGTGGATCGTGCCGCCGGTTTCGTACGCCTTGAGCTCCGAGAGGGCGAGCGTCTCGGCGACGATCCCCTGGCCCGAAAACGCCGCGTCTCCGTGGATCAAGATCGGCATCACCATCTCGCCGCGAAGATCGCCGGATCGAACCTGCTTGGCGCGGGTTCGCCCTTCGACGACGGGATCGACCGCCTCGAGGTGAGAGGGGTTCGCGGTCAGCGACAGATGAACCTGCGCGCCACTCGACACGCGCCGATCCTTCGAGAAGCCCTTGTGGTACTTGACGTCACCCGAGCCGAACGGACTGTCGATCAGCGGGCTGTCCTCGAACTCCGAGAAGATCGATTCGAGGGATTTGCCGAGAATGTTCGACAGCACGTTCAGGCGGCCGCGATGCGTCATTCCGATCACGAGTTCGCGACAGCCGAACGAGGGCGCCTCTTCGACGATCGCATCGAGCAGCGGGATCAGCGATTCCGAGCCCTCGAGCGAAAAGCGCTTCTGCCCGACGAAGCGCGTGTGCAAGAAGCGCTCGAAGAGCTCCGCGGCGGCGAGCTGCTCCAGTACGCGCATGCGCTGCGGGCCATCGAACTGCGTGATGTTCTCGCAGTTCTCGATTCGCTGACGCACCCAGGCTTTGCGCCCGGGGTCCTGCATGTGGGTGAACTCCACGCCCACGCTGCGGCAATAGGTTGCGCGGAGCCGCCCCAAGATCTCTCCGAGCGTCTGCACCGAGCCACCTGGGAGATCCCCCGCGATGAAATCCTGATCGAGTTCCTGCGTGCCGAAGCCGTAGTGGGCAGGATCGAGTTCCGGAAAGTAGGTGGTATTCCCGCCGAGCGGATCCGTGCACGCGATGCGGTGCCCCCGAGCGCGGTAGGCGTGGATCATCCGCAGCGCGCGCGCATGTCGGTCGGCGAGCTGGTTGGCGAGCGCCGAGCGCTTCTGCTCGAGATCCGGCTTCGGATCCCGGGCCGATTCATTTACGTGCTGCGCTGCGTCGTGGCTCGGCGCTCGGCCGCTGAAATGAATCGCCCAGCTCGCATCGACCGAGCCCGGATCCGATTCGAAGCGCTCGCGGATCTCCTCGACCATCCCCGCGTTCACCCCAAAGGACTGAAGTGACTCGAGATGCGATAGGTCGATTTTGCCTTTGCGGGCCATTTTCGGGTCGCTGGGCTCCTGATCGCGCTGCGCGCGGTTGGAGAGGATGCGCATTGCGAGCGGACCCGTCTCCAATCGGCAAGAAGGCCCCGCACCTCAAGCCAAATCGCAGCAGAAAAGGCTCCGCGGAACGGCGTCGGGCCGCGCGGGGTGGCCACGTGGATCGCGGGGTGGCCACTTGTATGAATGGCCGTCGGCGCTTCAGCTCGGAGCAGGCGCGAGGACTGCGAGCACGATCAGGCGCTCCGGGCCGTCGTTGCGAATGCCGTGCGCGACGCCCTCGGGTGCGATGAGCATCTGACCGGCCTCCATCGGGGTTTCGCGGCCCTCGAACAGGAAGTACCCCCGACCCGAAAGCACGTGATACACCTTATCCATGCCCGCGTGCGCGTGGAGCGGGTGCTGCTGACCCGGCTCGAAACAATTGAGGCCGACCATGATTCGTTCCGAGCAAAACAGCGTCGCCTTGCCCATCTTGTCGGGCGCAAAGACCGCGTGCTGCTCGGGGCGAATCGCATCGATATCGTCCATCTTCCCCTCGAGCCCGCATGATCGCAGGCGCGACTATAACCCTCGATCTGCACAGCCGCCGGATCGGCGCCCGCGCAATCCGATGGGCAAGCGGCCCTCGTTGATTAGAATCGCGGCCGAAGGGGTCGCCGTTGTCTGAAGATTCTGCGCAAAGTTCCACGCCCGCCGATCGAAGCGCCGCCGGAGCGATTCCGGATCGCACGAGCCCGGCGCTGATCCGGCTGCTGCGACCACGGCAGTGGTCGAAGAACCTGCTGGTCTTTGCGGCGGCCATCTTTGCCGATCAACTCTTCATCGCCGCGTCGGCTGGCCGCGCAGCGCTCGCGTTCGTCGCCTTCTGCCTGGCTTCGTCCTCGGTCTATGTGATCAACGACCTGCTGGATGCGGAAGTCGACCGCCGACACCCCGCCAAACGCGCGAGACCGATTGCGTCGGGCGAGATCTCGAAGCGCACGGCGATCTGGATCGCGGCCGCGCTCACGCTCGCGGCGCTCGGGCTGGCCGCGTCGATCAATTGGCCGTTCGCAAGCGCGATCGCGAGCTACATCGCACTCGTGCATTTTTATTCGATCGTCGGCAAACACATCGTCATCCTCGACGCGATGCTGGTCTCTATGGGCTTCGTGCTCCGCGCCGTAGGCGGCGCGCTCGCCATCGATGTTCCGTCATCGAGCTGGTTCGTGCTGTGCACCTTCTTCGCAGCGCTTTTCCTCGCACTCTCCAAACGCCGCGCGGAAACGCTCTCCCAATACGGCGGCTCGCAGGGGCACCGCGGCGGCTCGCAGGGGCACCGCTCGGTGATCGGCCAGTACACAGAGTCGACACTCGCCAGCTACACGTCGGCTGCAATCGCCGCGACGGCAATCACCTACTCGCTCTACGCGATCGACACCTCCGCTCGATTCCCGCTGCTCCCGCTGACCGTGCCCTGCGTTCTGTTTGCGGTGTTCCGCTACCACCATCTGGTGGAGACGGCGGGCTTGGGCGAGCAGCCCGAGGATGTCTTTCTGCGCGATCGAGCGTTCCGACTGAGCGTTCTCGCATTCGTCGCGATTGCGCTGACCGCCATCTATCTGGAGGCCTGACGTCATGGCCCGATATCTGGAGACCTGACGTCATGGCCCGATATCTGGAGGCCTGACGTCATGGCCCGATCGCTCGCTGATTTCGTTCGCGAAGCCCTCGAAAGCGTCGAAGAGATCTCTCCCGAGGCCGCTGCGCAGATTCTCGCGAAACCGGACCGCGCGGGCTGGGAATTCGTCGACGTGCGGGAGCCCGACGAGTTTGCGGCCGGGCACGTACCGGGCGCGCGCAATTTTCCGCGCGGCTTTCTCGAGGTCCGGGCCGACCTCGAGCACAAGAAGCGCGACCCCTGGCTCGCGGAGCGAGGTCGCAAGCTGATCCTCTACTGCGGCGGCGGTCACCGGAGCGCGCTCGCGGGAAAGACGCTGCAGGAAATGGGATTTCAGCGAATCCTGTCGCTCGCGGGGGGATGGACGGGTTGGA
>CAZBSV010000072.1:0-5406 GCA_964494795.1 uncultured Spirochaetales bacterium
TTCGCGGATTGGAACCCCGTCGCCGACGATCAGCGCATCAACTTCGAGTTCGAGCAGAGACCGGACGCTCGCACGCAGGCGCGCGGGGTCGTCCATGACGCGCTCGCGCAGAAGCGAGAGCTGCCCGGGTGGGTTTCCGATCACGGCGTCGCCGACCACGAGCAGCCTGCGCGCAGGGTCGTGAAGGGCGATCTCTCCGGGCGACTTGCCAGGCATGCCCACCACGGTGAACGGTCCCACGCGTTCCCCCACCTCGAGTTCGGCGTCGATCGCGGTGCCCTGGTCCCGGGCGTAGGCTGCATCTGCCGGGTGAATGGCGACCCGGGCGCCGGTGTACTCGCGCACCCGGTTCGCGGCACGGGTGTGGTTGCGATTGGTGACGAGAATCGTCGCGACTCCCTCCTTCGCGAGCCGATCGAGAACCTCCTCGGTGGGATCGACGGGGTCAACGCAGAGGTTGCCCTCCGCGTCCAGGAGGAGCGTTCCGTTGAAATCGTAACCGTGGGGCTCCGAAAACCAGGGCCAGCTGAGGATGCCAGGTAGGAACTCGCGCACAGGCCAAGTCTACATCTTGAGTCGACATTGGAGAATTCCTCCGAGCACGGTTCGCAGCGGCTTCATTGGCTCGACTTCCGACCTCCGGAGGAGCCGTCCACGGCAGCTATAGAGACGGCTTCTTGAAACGCAATTTTGTGGGCCTTCGTTTCCGGTAGAAGCGCCGTGGCACGGGAGTAAGCCATGTCTCCGGAACAACCCGGTGCGGTTTTTCCCCGGCGGGTCGGCCCTCGGCACACGCGGTGCTGCAATACCAAACCCCGCCGACCTTGACGGAGACCAGATCGAGGGCGGCGCGACAGATCGCGCACGACCCAGAGGAAGGGCGGCGTTCGAATCCCACTACGACATCACTCCCGTGTGGTCGCGTTTCGAAGGCGGTGCATCATCTCGGCATCGAGAGCGCCCGTCCCCGGCCCGAAGGGCAGCGTGTACGTGCCCTTGATTCCGTCTTCTTTGCAGTGTAATGCGAGAACAATGGCTTCGTCTGCCGGGTCACTGATGCCTTCGCAGCGAGCGACCTCTTCGACGACCAGCAATTCAGGTCGGTAAAGGATGCCCGCTACGACCGCCCGCATGCCATCGGGCTCTGCGCGAAACCCGTCCGTGTAACCATGCGCGGTCAAACGGTCGACGGCTTGCGATAGGGATTCTGTAAACATCGCGATCTGGCCTCCGAAGCACGCCGACCGATCCCTCATCTACCCCCGCCCCAGGCGATCATTTACCCCCGCCCCAGGCGATGAGTGGGCTTGCCAGGGCGGTTCGCGCGGGTTCGGGACCTCGTCGTCTACCCAGCTGAGGCGGAACACGTCGAGGCGCTCGTCGCTGCGGCGCTCCGGCATGGCTGACATGATGCAGGCTCGATCGCTCAGCGGCTACCCGCCATGGGTCGGAGCACGTCGGCATGCGTCGACCTAACCGGCTGCATTTCCTCGCGCTTCCCTGAGAAATCCGGTTGGCTAAAGCTTCAGGACAATGCTGGTGATGATATGGGCAGCATATACAGTGCGAAATGTGGACCCGATCGAGCGCCCGCGGCGATGCACAGGGTTCGACTGGGATGACGGGAATGCCGGAAAGAACTGGGGAACCCACCAGGTACCGGACGGAGAATGCGAGCAGGCTTTCTTCAACCAACCGTTGGTTGCCATGCCCGATCACGAGCACTCCGATGATGAAGATCGGATCTTGGTGCTGGGTAAGACAGATTCTGGCCGGAAGCCGTTCGTGGTATGCACGATCCGCCTCCCCAGCTTCATGCTCGAGGAGATCAAGCAGCTCGCGCACAAGCGCGATGTGCCCTACCAATCGCTCATCAAGCTCTTCCTTGCGGAGAGAGTGAAGCGCGAGCTTCACGACGGCGCCGCCTGAAGCGAGGGCGTGCGCGAAGTTTGGGCTGCTCCCCCGACTCCTGGGATGGCAACCCCATGCGTCGCTCGCTAGTGGCGATTGCGCTCGGAGGAATCCGTCTGGCAATTCTCGTTTCGTATAGCTACTTCGGGATCGGCCTCGACGACCTCATCTAGGGTGATCGTGGAAGCTCGAACGTGAGCGACGCCCAAAAGCTCTCCCAGTCGGCGTCGACGCTTTCGGGTGCGCGGATCATCTGGATCGTCGTGATCAACCATTCGCCTGGCTCTCGGAGCCCGAAGACGGCCTCGCCGCGCGAATCCGAAATGGCGAAGGAAAGCTTGTCGGGATCTCGCTTGTTCACCGCGACGACCCGTGCAGCGCGGAGCGGATTGCCGTCGTAGAGGACGCGAACACGCAGATCATCGCCGGCCTTTAGCTGGTAGGGGTTTTGCACGGCGACGATTTCGAGCGGGCATCCGAGCGGTGCATCAGAGTCCGTCGCGCACTCGCCACCCGCGCAGACCAGCGCTTTCGCGCAACGCGAATAGACCTCCAGGCCGACTTGATCGCTTTCACCGCGCTCGGCGCGCCGCTGGATGATCTGTTCGAGTCCTTCTTCTTTGAGATAGCGTTCGAATTCGACCGCGGAAAGTTGATTGCGCGCGCGTTTGCTGCGGTAGCCGATCCGATGCAGGCCGGCCGCGTCTATCTTGACGAGGCTGATCGCGACGCCGGATTTTCCGATCACCGGTTTCTCGGTGGCTGCTCCAACCAGAGTGAACCGGTCGATGCGATCCGGGTCGTATGGGTATGCTTCGCCCGCGAAGCGGTCGCCCACCCAAAGCCCAATGCGCAACACGGAGCCCACCTGCGGGCGGAAGCCGTTGGGCTCGATCCAGAATTCATGCGACTGCGCGTCTGATACATGCTGCAACGCGAATGCAAGCACGATCAGCGCGAATGTTTTTTTCATCGATCGCGCGAGGCGGTCGCGCTATTCCGGGTCCTTGCGGTTGAAGCTTCCCGAGTGCGGTGTGGCCGCATATGGGAACACTTGGTTGTAGGCGATGTCGTTACTCGCGACGTTGTCACCCACGACCGTGATCGAGCCGTAGCTCGGTCCACTCGCGAGCGCGGTCAGGGCGATGTCGACCACGTCGTCCCCGAGTCGCCGGCCGTTGGGCCAACCTCCGGAAACTCCAGCGGTGGTGTCGCCACCGATGAAGCCCAGCCGACTGAAGCCGGCCTGGCCAGCGAGCTTGACCGGACCGGTCGCCGTATTCACGCGCAGGACTTCCGGTATGAAGACGTTGACGAGATCTGCTCGGCCGGATTCGACGAATGCGGTGCCGTAGACGAAGTTGATCAGCGTCGCGAGCTCCGGATTCGCTGCGTAGGTTGCAAACGCCGCAGCATCGCCCGTCGGCGCCGTCCGGTTGAATTTATCCTTGTCGCGCAGCGCGACGAGACCCTCGTTGAACAGCGGGTTGCCCATCCGGTTGACCTGAACCCAGGGTCCGGAATCGCGCGCTTCGCCGTTGGGTTGCAGCACCCGCACTTTCTGGCGGCTGGCCGAGGCGTAGACACCGACACCGGTCTGCTGTCCGAAGAACGCGCTGTCGTACGAGAAGCTCGGGAGACTGCTGACCGGAATCTGGATCGCGAAGGCGAGAACGTTGAAGCCCTTGAAGCCATCTACGCCATTGCCATCCTGACCGAGGCCGTCTGCGAGGCTGCCGTTGTTGTCGAGGATGCGGACGTCCAGCAGGTCGAAAATCCCGGGGATGTCCGAGAAGAATCCGTCGTCGCGCTGGCCAGCGAAGACCACCTCGCCCGAGGGCAGGTCGTGGATCGCCTGTTGGGTGTATCTGTCCAGCGCAGCAAAGTCGACGGCTCCAGAGACGGCTCTACCGTCGGCGTCGTTGTAATGCGGCGTGACGTTCTTGCCCACGTTCGGCGGCGCCGTGACCAGCATATCGCCGAGGGGCGCCGAGGCTCCCGATGTTCGCTTGCCGACCGAGTAGGTCTGCGTGTAGTTCTGGCGCGCATCGCCGATGTCCTGGATCGGGCCCGCCTCGGTTCCGAGGCCATAGGAAAGGATGGTATCCAGACTCTTGTAGCCGGCAGTGACCGACGAGAAGCGGAAATCGTAGCGAACCACGGTTTGGCCGGTCGTCGGATTCGCAATATGGATGCTGTACAGCGCGTCCGGCGCAAAGCGGTCGTAGACGACGCCGTCACCCGGCTCCGAGAACGGGCGCAGCGCGGCGACCACGTTGAGCACCTTGATGTTCGCGTCGTCGTATTTCGTCCCGATGAACGCATAGACGTCCGTAAAGTTGGTCTGCGGATCTTGTTTGCTAAGCGGTGCGTCGCTGTGGCTGGCCGCCGAGGCCTGCATCGCCAACGCGCTGGTCCCGACGATGGCAGCGAACAGACTCCGTAATTTGGCGCTCATGTTCACTCTCCTTATGAATCCAGATGCTCGAATCAGAGCAGCGTGGCGTGATTGCAGTTGAGAAGGATGCTCGAATGAGCTGGCTGCGTCGACCGTCGCAATGTCCAGCGGTTCGATCTGATCGTGCCGATGCGGATCGGAAAAATCAACAGATTTCTCGCGCGGTTTGCTCCGGTGATGGAGAATCCCCGGGGGAGACGGCCGCGGAATCCCGCGCAACGATCCCGCCGCCGTCGCAGCGCTGCGTGCTAGGGTTCGACGGCGAGTGCGGAGCGCCGCGATCCGAGCGCCTCGAGGGACTCGCGGGGAAGTCGCGGGGAACTAGAACTAAAGATTGGCGATGTGAGCGACGAGCAACGCGATCAGGTGGATGATCGGGTGAATGATTGCGATGTCCCCATCGCCGAGAGCGAGTGTTGCTACCCTGCATGACATGACCAGACCGTTCCGTCGCAACCATCCCCGCGGGAGGACAATCCGATGCAACCGCCCCATGCAACCCGTGGCGTTCACCTCGCGCTGGCGGTGGATGGCGATGCGGCTCTCGATGCGCTGCACCAGCGCCTCGCTTGGCTCGACGACGTCGAGATCGAATTCGCGCCCGAGTTCCTCAGAGCGGGGCCGACGCGTCACATGATGGTACACATCGCGGGTGGTTTGCGGCTCGAGTTCATCGCCGTGGGCGCTCCAGCACGTGCCGCAGGAGACCAATGAGATGGGCAACCGCTTCGCAGAGATCGCATTCACGCCCGCCGTACAGGCGCAGCAAGAAGCATACGGCTCACGCGCCAGCTACACGCGCTTCTCCGAGGGAGAGCCCTGGAACGACCGGCTCGGCCCCGATGAGACCGGGTTCATCGCGGCCCGCGACGGCTTCTACCTCGCGCGCGTATGCGAGACGGGCTGGCCTTATGTGCAGTTTCGCGGCGGTGCGCCGGGCTTCCTGCGCGTGCTCGACGAGCGCACCGTCGCCTGGGCGGACTTCCGCGGCAACCGCCAGTACGTGTCCGTCGGGAATACGACCGGGAACGATCGCG
>CAZBSV010000073.1:0-4939 GCA_964494795.1 uncultured Spirochaetales bacterium
GGGCGCTGAATACTCGTTGGAGACCGGAGAGGTGGAGTTTTTCGATTGCGCGTAGCTCACCCGGTAAGACACTGCAGATCCGGGCGTGAAGCGCATCGAACCGAGCGTGAAGCGCATCGATCCGGGCGTGAGGCTCATCTATCCGAGCGTGAAGCGCATCGATCCGAGCGTGAAGCGCATCGATTTGGAAAGGCTCGAGCGTGATGACAGCGCTGAAGGCCTTGCTCTAGGGACGGCGCGCTTTCGAAGAAAGGCTCGAGCGGTGGCTGTGATGGCAGAAAAACCCTGTTTTCGACAAATCACCGAAGGCGATCTGCGCGAGCTGGACGCGATGGTATTGGCTCTCTACGCAGAGGATTCGTACGGAGAGCAGATGTCGAGCGCGAAGATTCGGCGCACGGTGCAAGAGCTCGCCCGCCACCCGGAAAAGGGTCAGATCGTCGTCTTCAGCGTCGACGCAGCGGTGGTCGGTTATGCGATCATGGTCTACTTCTGGAGCAACGAGTGGGGCGGCAACGTTGCCACGCTCGACGAGTTCTACGTCAAACCAGCCTGGCGCGGCCGGGGAATCGGCACCGCCTTCCTGAGCTACATTGCCGCTGCGGGCGATGCCTCGGCGGTCAGCTTGGAACTGGAAGTCACGCCTACGAACGACCGAGCCCTGGCCTACTACACGCGGCAAGGGTTCCGGCCAGTGGCAAATCGGCATTTGGTCAAGCAACTCTAGGCGATGGCTGAAGAGTCGCGCGCCGGAGGGGATCGATCGCGCGCTTGCGGCGGCGGGCGTCGAGATCCTGTTTCCGCAGCGCGATCTTCAGCTGCGCGGCGTGGACCGCAGCGCGGCTCGCGAGCGAGAGAGATGAGAAATGAGTGACGACGTCGAGGTCGGAGTCGGCTATCGCTTCGGTGCCGATGGCGCGGCGACGCGACTCGATTGGAGTGCGGGGTCGACGCCGCGAGCCGATGGCGAGTTCGACTGGATTCACCTCAACCTGCGTTCCGACGCGGCGCGCCGCTGGCTCAGCGAGCAAAGCGGCCTGGAACCGATCATCGCGGACGCGCTGCTCGAGGACGAGACGCGCCCCCGCTGCGTTCCGGTTGCGGGAGGGCTCGTCGTGATCCTGCGCGGTGTCAATCTGAATCCGGGAGCGGACCCGGAAGACATGGTGGCGCTGCGGATCTGGGCCGAGGGTGGCAGGGTGATCACCGCGCGCCGTCGGCCGCTGATCGCGATCCGAGAATTGCGGGCGGCCGTCGAGTCCGGACACGGACCGTGCAGCCCGGGGGATTTACTCGTCGAGATCACCCAACGCTTGATCGAGCGGATGGCGGGCGTATTGACGGAACTCAACGAAAGCGTCGATGCCGTCGAAGAAGTGCTCGTCGAGTCGCCGGTTGCCGAGCAGCGCAGCGAGCTGAACTCGATCCGTCGCCAGGCGATCGCGCTCCGGCGCTACCTCA
The DNA here is from genome assembly GCA_964494795.1 of uncultured Spirochaetales bacterium. Classification (GTDB taxonomy): domain Bacteria; phylum Myxococcota_A; class UBA9160; order UBA9160; family SMWR01; genus JACZVU01. The sequence goes on from CAZBSV010000073.1 coordinate 1,462, forward strand.
GCCCGCAGCGAGATGCGCTCGCGCGGCTCTGCAGCGAGCAGGTCGCCTGGATTTCTGACGCGCAGCGCCTGCGCTTGCGCGAGGTGACCGACACCACGATCCGCTACGTCGAAGACCTCGAGGCGGCGCGGGAACGAACGGCCATCACGCAGGAAGAGATCAACTCCCGACTCGCGGAGCAGCTGAACCGCAGGATGTACGCGCTGTCGATCGTCGCCGGCATCTTCCTTCCGCTGGGTCTCGTCACGGGCCTGTTGGGAATCAATGTCGCCGGGGTTCCCGGCACCGACAATCCAACGGCGTTCGCAATCGTATGCGGGTTGCTTCTCGCTCTCGGAGGAGGCTTGGTGGTGCTCTTCCGGTATCTTCGCTGGCTCTGACGAGCGCCGCGCAGATCGCGCATTCGCCGCCAACTGGAATGGACCGCGTCGATCGAAAACGAAGTGTCCGCGCAACTGGAATGGACCGCGTCGATGGAAAACGAAATGTCCGCGCGCCCGCGCCTCGAGATTGAATACTGCCGGCGTTGCCGCTGGCTGCTGCGGTCCGCATGGATCGCGCAAGAGCTGCTCTCGACCTTCGAGGAGGAACTCGGCGGCGTGAGCCTGCTGCCAAACGCGGAGGGCGGAGTCTTCGAGATCCGCCTCGCGGGCGAGACACTCTTCTCGCGCGAAGCGGCGGGGCGTTTCCCAGACATCAAAGAACTCAAGCAGCTCGTGCGCGACCGCATCGCACCCGGTCGAGACCTCGGTCACGTCGATCGCTAGCACCCGGTCGAGACCTCGGCCACGTCGATCGCTTGCACCCAATCGAGACCTCGGTCACGTCGATCGCTAGCACCCAGCGTGCATCGGTCGCGCCGTGCATCGGACACGGCTTGAAGGCGCGCGTCGGGATCGCAAACGCGCGCATCTGGATGCGCGGCGCAGCGTCGGCCGGTAGCATCGGGGGCCGCCCCGACGGGCGACAGAGGTGTCGAGGGAATGTTTCGCTCGCTTCGAGGGATCGCCGCTTGCGGGCGCGCGGCGACGATCGCGCTGGCGCTCGCGAGCGGCTGCGGGCGCGATCCGCAGCCCAACCTGCTGATCGTCACCTTCGACACCACCCGCTACGACCGCTTTGGTGTCACCGGCGATCCCGAGGCGCAAACGCCCGTGGTCGACGCATTGGCGGCGCGCGGCGTGCTCTTCGAGCGCGCCTACGCGAGCGTGCCGATCACGCTTCCCTCGCACACCACGATCTTCACGGGATTCGAACCCCGCGTGCACGGCGTCCGCAGCAATGGGCGCTTCAAGGTTCCCGAAGCTGCGGAGACACTCGCCGAGATCCTCAAGCGCTCGGGTTACCAGACCGCCGCGATGGTTTCCGCGTTCGTACTCGACGGACGCTACAACCTGGATCAGGGCTTCGACGTCTACGGCGACGATGTCGAGCCGAAGAGCGATCCGTTCTCGCCGATGGTCCAGCAACGCGACGCGGTCGCCACCACCGATGAGGCGCTCGCGTGGCTCGCAGCGCGCTCGCGCGAAACCCCCTACATGCTCTGGGTCCACTACTACGACCCCCACCAACCGAGGACCGTCGAGCTCCCGTTTCGCGGAATGTCGGACGGCTACCGCGCAGAGATCGCGTATACCGACGAGCAGCTCGGACGACTGCTCGCAGTCGTGGATGCGGCTGACGACGCTCGCGCCACGCTGATCGCCTTCACGGCCGATCACGGGGAAAGCCTCGGGGAACACGGCGAAGAGACGCACGCGATCCTCGCCTACGACTCGACGCTGCATGTGCCGCTGATCCTCGCCGGACCGGGCGTGCCCGCCGGCGTGCGCACGCGCGCGATGGCGCGCCATATCGATCTGCTTCCGACGCTTCTCGGCGCTCTCGCGCTGCGGGTTCCCGATACACTTCCAGGCCGGAATTTGTTGGCGGCCGCAGCCGCCGAAGCGGCTGTCACAAGCGACCTGGAGCTCACGAGCAGCTTCGAGTGCCGCGAGTCGGAGACGTCTCTCGGCTGGCTGCCCATCGAGGGTGTGCGCACACAGCGCTGGAAGTACACCGCGCTGCCCGAGCCCGTCGAACTCTACGATGTGATCGCAGATCCTAGCGAGACGATCAACCTGGCTGTCGAACAACCGGAGATCGCGGCGCGCATGGCAGCGTTCTACGCTGCCTTCGATGCCGAGGCTTCGCCGTTTGCGAGCAATCGCATCGAACTCGACCCCGAGGAGGCGGCGAAGCTCGCAGCACTCGGATACGTCGAGGCTCCCGTTGCGTTCGAGGAGAGCGCGCGCCCGGACCCGCGCCGCTTCGTCGCTTCGCACAACTGGATCTCGGTCGCGCAGACCAAGGCGAGCAAAGGGCGCTACGAGCAGGCGTTCGACATCCTCGAGACACTCGCGGAAAGCCCCTCGATGCGGCCGCTCGCGCTGCGCACGCTCGCGCCGATCTACGAGCGCGTGGGACGCACCGACGACGCCGTTGCAGCCCTGCGCCGCTATTTCGAACTCACCGGCTCGTCGGAGGCGCAATTCAGCATCGCGCGCGCCTTGATCGAAGCGGGTCGCGCTGAAGAGGGATTGCGCGATCTCGACGCGAGCGACCTCCACTCCCCCGGCGTGGCGCGGTTGCGCGCTCACGCGTTGGCCGCACTGGGGCGTCACGCCGAAGCCCGCGCCGCGCTCGACGACGGCTTCGCAAACGCCGAGCGCGAGCGCCTGCACCAGCGCGCGCGGCTGATCGTCGAAGCGCCGGTGCCCCCGGATGCCGACGCCGAGTTGCGCGCGCTGCTCGAGCAGGCTCCCGAAGATCCCGTGCTGCGCAGCAGCCTCGGCCTGCGCCTCGCGTTGTCGGGCGTCGCCGAGCAGCGCGACGAAGCGCTCGCTCTCTTACAAGCGCTCAGCGACGAGAAGCCGAAATCCCCGGAAGTTCTCGCGAACGTGGGGTGGGGGATGTATCGGATCGGTCGCCCGACGCAGGCAGCCGCGTCGCTGGAGGCCGCGCTCGCAGCCGCACCCGGGCGCTTGCTCGACCGGGTGCGGCTCGCGTTGGTGCTCGGCGAACTCGGGGATACGCAGCGCGCGGTGGAGGAAATCTACACCGCTCTGCGTTTGCAGCCCGGTGCGGCCTGGGCGGACGAGGCGCGCGAACACTTGCGCCAGTTCGAAGCGCGCCCCGAAATGGCGACCGCAAAGGACGCCAGCTCTTGAAATAGCGGTTGATACTGGTCGACGAGATTCTCGAATCGAACGAAATGCGGCTCAACCCGTAGCGCGAAGGCGGCGGACACAAAGAGGAGAAGGCCGACATGCGAAACACAGCGCTCCGGCTGGGGCTCCTCGCGCTTGCGCTCGCGAGCGCGACGTGCGCGCGCGACGAGCAGCCCGACATCCTGCTCGTGACGCTCGACACGACGCGCGCGGACCACATCGGCGCCATGGGCGATGCGAACGCGAACACGCCAGTGCTCGACGCGCTC
>CAZBSV010000074.1:0-65589 GCA_964494795.1 uncultured Spirochaetales bacterium
CTCCCGAGCAATCGAGTGCCGTCGCCAACCCTACGTGAGCAAGCTCTTTACCTGGCGACTGGCGCGGAGCTCGCTCTCGATGGCAACGTCTATGAATCCGCGCCATCCCATCTCGTTGTCGGCGCCCGCTTAGACGGCCCGCTCCTCGGGCTGCTGCAGCTCCCGTAGTTGGCGGATCAGCTGCAGCGGGCGGTAGGTGCACCAGGTTCCGAGCGAGAAGGGATCGAGCGCCCAGACAATAGGAAAAATAAGATGGGTTTTCGGCAATGTCCGATCAGACGCATTCGGTGAAGTCGCAGTTGCACCTCGGCTGAGCGGAGGGTCCCACGAAGGACGCGTCCCGCACGAAGTCGTGGCTCCCGATCGCGCTGCTGGGCGCCAGCCCCATCAGGTAGAGCTCGAGACCCATCAGGTAGAGCTCGAGACCCATCAGGTAGAGCTCGAGACCCATCAGGTAGAGCTCGAGACCGATCAGGTAGAGCTCGAGACCCATCGGCCTCATCCGACTCAGTCGACGCTTTTGCCCAGTTTTCGCTCGAGAACTTCCGCCGTCGCGGTGTTTACTTCGGAGGCAAGAACGGCGCTCCAGCACGTGCCGCGATCGTGCGCAGCAGCGGCAACCGGAGAGCCCGTGATATGAAATCAAGCGATCTATTGGCTTTTGTCGGCGAAACGATTCGTGGTATAAGAATTGCGCTGATAGCGGTGCCGTAGCTGAAAGTTCCCCTCGTGGTTCTTCCGAACGTGCCCCTCGTGGTTCTTCCGAACGTTCCCCTCGTGGCTCTTCCGGTAGGGCACTCCTTGATGAGCGCGCGGAATCAACGCCGTCCGCGCCGAGCGGTCTGAAGTGAGTCGGCTGGCGCGCGCAGGTCGATCTGCGCATGCCGGCATACCTTGCTCGATGACGCTGCAGTTGAGATGTACGGCTCCTTGAGCTCGGCCAAGCGGCACCGGGACTGAGCCTGCGAAGTTACGAAAACGCCGCGCGGGGCTCCAGTGATCGCTGTGTACTTGAAGCGGCCGACGGGTCGGCCGTGCGACTCGTCGCGCCGGGCGGGCGCGCACCCGCTCGACTTCGAGCCACGAGCGCTACTCGCTTTAGCGAGCCCTTTCCCGTACCGGGAGTGGATGCATGGATGCGTCGCGATCGGTGTGCTGTGGCAACGCACTGCTTCATGCGCGGCGGTTCTGCTGACACTGTTCGCGGCTGCCGCCTCCGCGAACAGCGACTGCAGATGCGTTCCCGAGCTGGTGCTACCCGGAGGCAATCTCGCGAATCTGCGAGATGTGGCGGTTGGAGGAAAGGCTTCGAGGGTCAGCAAATCCGTCACGGTTCGTTTGCGAGCTGTGGATGTCTCACCCGGCAGCTGTACGGCTGGAGAGAGTTCCGATCCGGTCGCCGTGAGCCTTGCGCTGGAGGACGACGACGGTGATGTGATTCTCGATCGCGCAGCGCCAGGGTTCGTGTGCACATCGGATGAGAAGACCAACGCGAAGTTTGTCGCCATCTTCGAGGGGCCCAAGAACTGCAAGAATTCGGCGGTACCCGATCACCAATCCAACGGCGCCATCCTGGGTTCCGTATCGACGGACGACGGTGGCGCATTGCTCTTTTCGCGGAAGATCCGCTGTGCCGAAGCCGTGCCCGTCGAATTCAGCTTCGATCCACCGCCCAATTATCATGTCACACAGGGCGATACGCTGAACTTCTCGGTCACCGCGGGCCGCAGAGACAGACCCGTGAGCGTTTCCGCTTCTGGGCTGCCTGCGTCGGCCAGCTTCGACGGGACGAACGTCTCGTGGGTGGGCGGGTTCGGAGAAAGGGAAGACGGAAACTACGACGTCACATTCGCGGCAGACGGCGAGACAGCGCTGATCAACATCGCAACCACCCAGTACCCGATCTCGAATATGGATCTAACCGATCTGTCTGGTGCAGTGATCCAAAACTCGCTCCCGGTCCCGGTCGGTGGCCAGGCGCGGGTGATTGCCAAGCCGCGTTACGTCAACCCATTGGGGGTGCCGAACATCGGCGGACAGGGTGCGAACGCCTGGAACGATTTCGTTTGGTCGATCGACGCCAACTACATCGCCGACTTTCGAACCGCGACGAACGTAGCGGTGATCGAAGGGGCTGGCGGCGGAACCACCAAGATTCGTGCGACTTTCACGGATGCAGCGCTCGGGGTGGTGACCGCGTCCGCGACTTTGGAGTCCCTCGAAGTGATTTCGATCGCGATCAGTCCAGCTGACTTTACTCTCCCGGAGGGTTCAACCGAGCCTCTGCGGGCGACGGCCACGCTCATGGGGGGCATTCAGACGGCGAATCTTGCGTTTGGCTGGCTGTCGTCGAATGAATCGATCGCGGATGTCGTTCCAGGCAGCGTCCTGGGGGTCGCCAACGTGACCGGCCACAGCCTCGGGACAGCGACCATCACTGCGTTCAACACGAATGGCCCGGTCGTGCGTGGCACGACCAACGTCACCTCGGTGCCTGCGCGGCGGAGTCAAGATCTGTTCGCCATGGATCGACAACCGGCCGGAAGCCGGATCGTCTCGATCGACACGGCGGGGAATACGCAATTTCACGCAGCGATGTCGGCTCCTTACAACGATCAATTCTGTTCGTCGAGTTCCCACACGACGAACGAACTGATGGTAGGTGGCTTCGAGGCGAGCACCGGATTTTCCGAGATCCAGCGAATCGACGCACTCGGGAATGTGACGGATGTTTTCACGAGCACCACTGTCACTCCGCTGGGTGATACGATCGACCTAGGGGCGGTTCGATATCGGCCCGATGGGGGGGCCTACTTCGCGATGTCCGAGGGGCAACACACGTTGACGTTCGCCGACGCACTCGGGAGGCTGACTCGCATCGAAGGGCCGAATGGAAACGACGGTTTCGGCCCGATCGCGATCGCGCCGTTCGGCAACGACCGGGTGTACTCGGGGCCCTGGGGCGTAGAGCTGCTCGGGCAGGGCAACCGGGTCGAGGGCTTCGCAGATCTCGTGGCTCGTTATGATGCTTCGGCACAATCGAACCAGTTTGTCGCGCGGATGGGGGTCTCGCAGCCGCGTTTGGCAGCGCCGGGTGGTGACCTTTGGATCCTCGACGGAGGCACTGGTCAGCTCTTCCGGTTCGAGGACCTCAATCGTGACGGGGACTATTACGAAATCAAGACGACGTCCTCAGGGGAGGAGGCTGTCAAGAATGCAGTGGATGATCCGGGCGAGAGAATCCTCGCGGGTCAGCTGCCGAGCGGTTTCGACGAGCTCCATCTGAACCCCACTACCGGCAACGTGATTGCCGTTCGAATCGTGGGCACCGTTCCGCAGCACATTTCGGTGATGATTCTCGAGGACCTGAACGGCGATGGCGACGTGGACGATGCTGGGGAGCAGGCCGTCGTCTTCGATGCAGGTGCACCGCCGGGAACCGACGCCGCCGACGTCCTAATGAAGTACTAAACGCGGATTCGCGCAGCCGAATCATTGGACCCGGCCAGCGTGAATTGGTGGTCGAGATTTGCGGCAATGTCTTCGCGGCGCCACAGCGCGGTGATGCTCGGCTCGCCCCGCAGCCCTTCGATCACGATCCGGATCTTCTCTTCAGCGGAAAACCGCCATCGAATCTTGGCGCTGCTGCTAACCGGCGCTGGACCGGCGCTGGACCGGCGCTGACCAGTTGTCTGCCGTTCCGCGAAATGGGCGTAAATACTTGGAATCAAATGGAGCGCGAGGCGGGATTCGAACCCGCGACCCTCAGCTTGGAAAAGCGCAAGAGGCCCAAGAAGTAACGCCTAGTTACACCTCCTCCCTTGTCGCTCTTGTGCCCTCGGCTCTGCGTAATCCCGGTAACCACGATCTCGTCCACGTGCGGGCTCAGCGTCTCGTATAGCCAGGCACTCTGCAGCCCTTCCTCGAAGACCAGATGCTTGTGTCCGGGAATCATCCGCACCGCCTCGACGAGCGCCTGGCCGTTGGTCTCGGCCGGAAAATCCCGAAGCTTCCGGCCCTTCTCGGAAATCACCGCCAGCGTGCAGCTCGCGGCGTGTACGTCCATCCCGATGTAGCGTTCCATCGGTGCCTCCTCTCGTTGGGTGTTGTTGACTCCGCAACTCGAGGATGCCCGGTGAGGCCGGGAGGCACCAACCTTCGTGCTCTCGGGGACTTACGTCACGAACCGCAGGCGCCATACCCATATGATGCTTATGATCATTCTGTCCACGACCAGAGGAGCCCGCGAATGGCGCTGTTCGAACGAGAAGAAACTGATTTCGGTTCTGATGTCGCCACGCGCGCGCTGTCGGTGACCGCCGTCGAGAACGACTTCGTCGAAGGCGTTTACGAGAAAATCGCCAGGGTCTACGATTTGACCTTTGGCCCGACGCTGCATCCGGGGCGTCTGGTTGCCCTCGAGCAGATGGGCATCACGCCAGGTGACCGGATCCTCGAGGTTGGCATCGGCACCGGCATCAATGTGTCCCTCTACCCGCGCCACTGCCACGTCACGGGGATTGATTTCTCGGCAAAGATGCTCGAGAAGGCGCGGGAGCGAGTGGCCCGGAAGGGGCTCTCGAACGTCTCGTTGCACGAGATGGATGCCGCGCGCCTCAGCTTTGCGGATGGATCCTTCGACATCGTCTACGCTCCGTACGTGATCAGCGTGGTCTCCGATCCCGTTCGGGTCGTCCGCGAGATGCGCCGCGTCTGCCGGCCGGGCGGCAAGATCATCGTCTTGAACCATTTCAGGAGTCTGAACCCGATCCTGTCCAGGATCGAGCGGGCCATCTCGCCCTTCACCGTCCACATTGGCTTCAAGGCGGATCTCGACCTGCCCGGCTTCCTCGCGCAGGCGGAGTTGCGGCCCATTTCCATCCAAAAGGTGAGCTTTCCGCCGATCTGGTCGCTCATCAGCTGTCTCAAGGACTGATCACTTCCCGGTAAGCGCTTCGCGAACCCCATGTTTCGGATGACGTAGAACGTCGCATTCTGCTTCCTCGCCTGTCCGCGACAGCGAAATTTTCCACGCTGGCAGTACCGGCCATACGGGCCTCGGTGCGGGTCGTTGACCCCGATCAATCGATCGCTGACGTGCGCATGATGGACGAGATGCTCGAGCGATCCGTTGGGCGGCAGCACTTGACCGCGCTGGAGACCCTCCTGTTTCAGGTCAGCGCCACCGATCCGGCAACGTACATCCAATGCGGGGAGTCCTCGGGTTCAAGCAGTCAACGCAACACATTCGCGCTCGCGCGCCGGCCGTAGCAGAATCGGCTCTTGGAACGGTTACGCTGCCAATGAGCGGCGCCGCTACGCTGTGCCCCGCCTCACCGCAAAGGACCCACATGGCCATCGAAGCCACCGCTGCCACGAGCGGCGTCGCCCCCGCCGAGCCGCTCGCGGACCGGAAGACGCTGCGCCGAGTGCTTGTCGCCGCCTCCGTCGGCACCCTGTTCGAGTGGTACGACTTCTACCTCTACGGCAGCCTCGCGATCTTCTTCGGCGCGTTGTTCTTCCCTTCCGGTAACGAGACGGCACAGTTGCTTGCGAGCCTCGCGACGTTCGGCGCGGGCTTCGGCGTGCGGCCGCTCGGCGCCATCGTCTTCGGCCACATCGGCGATCTCGTCGGCCGCAAGTACACGTTCCTCATCACGATGGTGACGATGGGCTTGAGCACGGCGCTCGTCGGCTTCCTGCCGACTTACGCGACCGCCGGGCTCGCCGCGACCGGGTTGCTCGTGCTGCTGCGCCTGCTGCAAGGCTTGGCGCTCGGCGGCGAGTACGGCGGCGCGGCCACGTACATCGCCGAGCACGTGCCCGATGCGAAACGGGGCTATTACACGAGCTTCATCCAAACGACGGCCACGCTCGGCTTCTTCTTGAGCATGGGCGTGATCGGCGCGACGCGCATCTGGTTGGGCGAGGAGGCGTTTCGCGAGTACGGCTGGCGTATCCCGTTCCTGCTGTCGTTCGTGTTGCTCGGCGTGTCACTCTACATCCGGCTCAAGATGAAGGAGTCGCCGCTGTTCACGAAGCTCAAGCAGAGCGGTGGCACGGCCAAGAATCCGCTCAAGGAGAGCTTCACGAACCCCGTCAATCTCAAGTACGTGCTCCTCGCATTGTTCGGGGCAACGGCGGGCCAGGGCGTTGTCTGGTACACGGGCCAGTTCTACGCGCTCACGTTCCTGCAGAACGCGCTTGGGCTAGTGTGGAGCGACGCCTACATCATCATGTCGATCGCGCTGCTGATCACGACGCCGCTCTTCATCGCGTTCGGCGCGTGGTCCGATCGCATCGGCCGCAAGAGGATCATGCTCGGCGGTTGCGCGCTGGGCGCCGTCACCTACGTGCCAATCTACATGGCGATGGACTACTTCTCCGATCCGCTCAACTGGCCCGCGATGATCATGCTACTCGCGGTCCAGATGGTGTACGTCTGCATGGTCTACGGGCCGATCGCGGCATTTCTCGTCGAGCTCTTTCCGACCAAAATCCGCTACACGTCCATGTCGCTGCCGTATCACATAGGGAACGGTTGGTTCGGCGGCTTTCTGCCGCTGATCGCCACGGCCGTGACGGCGTCGACGTGGGCTCGCGATACGTTCGGCGAGGGTGCGATCTACACGGGGTTGTTGTACCCGATCGGCGTCTGCATTCTGACGGTGGTGGTGGGATCGCTGTACGTCCGTGAGACGAAGGACCACCGCATCGATGCGGTGGACCCCCGGAAACATTGAAGAACGTACGCGGCTGCGCCTAAGCGTCGAACGGAGAGGCGGCGCCGGTGAGGTCGAGTGCCACAAACAACAACGCCCCCGGCACAAGTCAGCGAGGGCGAACAGGTTTATTGGAGCGCGAGACGGGATTCGAACCCGCGACCCTCAGCTTGGGAAGCTGATGCTCTACCAACTGAGCTACTCGCGCCCGCCCCCGAAGACTGGCACGGCGCTGCCAGCAAGGCAACCGCTGAAGCGCGCCCGTTCAGCCCTCTCGGTAGGTGGTGTGCGTGGGGCGGGCGGTCAGGATGTTCTGCTTGCCCCAGTCGGTGACCTTCTTGAAGGCCTCGGAGCGGATGAAGCCCCCGAAGGCCTCGTCACTCTCCCAGCGAGACACGATCAGGTAGACGGGCGCACCCTGGTCGACCCGTCGATAGACATGGGATTCCGCGTGGCCGTCGATGCTCTGCATCAGATCGATGACCTTCGCGCAAGCGGCCTCGAAGATCGCGCCCTTGCCTTCGTGGACGAAATAATTCATTCCGATGGTAACCACCGACCCGCCCTCCGCTGAACTCGAGTGCGGGCAGGATAGCCACGCCGCGCTGCGGCGGGCAATCGGCGAACGCCGTGCGGCGAGCGATCAGTCGTCGAGCAGCTCGACCAGCAGATCTTCCGGCTCGTCGTCGTCGAACTTCGGCGGCCCCGCGCTGGCGCTCGCCGGGGAGCTGCTGAATCTTGGGATCGGCGCGCTACCGGCCAGTCGAGCGGACTTGACCATCGACGCCAACTCGGGATCCAGTTCGCTCAGGGTCTGTTGCAGTTCGGGGTCGGCCGCCTCGATCGGCGATCCCGCCCGGCTCGACGCGCCCGCGCCCGCGCCCGAAACCACCGCCGCCCAGCCGAGGTCTCGGTGTGCGCGCTCGACGTCGATGCGAGTCATCCGATTGCGGCCGCACAGGAAGGCCTCGAAGAGCGCATTGTCGGCCAGCGTGTTGATCAAGCCCGGGTATCCGCGCCCGAATTCGTGAAGCGCGATTACGGCTGCCCGATCGAGGATGTCCGGATCGCCGCCCGCCTGGCGGACGCGATGCGCGAGATAGCCGGAAGCGGCATCGAGATCGAGCGCACCGAGTGCCGCGCGGACATCGATTCGGTGGGCGAGCGAAGGGTCCGCGCTCAGCGATCGATCGAGAATCTCCTGGCCAGCCAGCACGAGCGACAGCAAGCGCCGATCCTCGTACTCGAGCCTGAGCAGGCTGCAGACTTCTGCCAGCGCCCCGCGCTTGGCGAGTGCATGCGCGTCATCGATGATCAGCACTGGCTGTCGACCTTCTTCACGAACGATGGCGAGCTGGTCGTAGATCTGCGCAATCATGCTCTCGCGCTCCGGCGCGGGGTCTTCGACGCCCAGCTGCCGGGCAAAACGCTTGAGCATCCAATTAGCGTCGGCCGCAGCGTCGAGCACCACCATCATGCTCGCTTCGAAAACCTCTTCTTCGAGACATTCGAGCAGCCGGCGCACCAGCATCGTTTTGCCGCTGCCGGTCTCTCCCGTGAGCACGCAGAGGCCCTTGCCCTGGCGAACGCCCCGCTCCAGGCGTCGCAGTGCGCCTTCGTGCGGGTCGCTCGCGAAATACGCTTTCAGCTGCGGCTCGTTGCGAAAGGGATCTCCGCTGAGTCGGAAATGATGAAGATGATCCACGTGCAGCTACCTCAGACGAAAGAAATCTTCTTCTTGCGCCGCTTGGGGGTTTTCTCAGCCGATTCGTCGGCTTCGACGAGATCGCCAGCGTCCTCTTCGCCAACGGGCCCGGAAGAAGCGCCTTTCTCTGCCGCCCCGGATCTCGACTCCGCGCTGTCTGCAGCCTCGACCTCCGCGACGACATCGTCGAAGCTCTCCCAAATCGGAGGCGCCTCGGTGGCAGCGCCGGCTTGCGTCGCGGCCTTGGACTCGATCGCCGCGAGCTGGGTCTCGATCGGCGCGGACTGGGTCGCGATCGGCGCGGAATCGTCGAGATCCCCGAGGAACTCGTCGAACGATTCGTATTCGTCGGTGTCAACGCTCGCGCCTTCGCGCGGATCGGATTCCTCGGACTTCTGGAGCTCTGCGAGCCGCGACGCAACGTCCGCGAAATTCGGATCCAATGCTTGAACTTCTTCATACGCCATGCGTGCCGACGCGATATCCCCGGTCGCTTCGTACGACTTTCCGAGATCCAACTTGAGCGCAAAAATCATCTCGTTGGAAAGCCCACTCGATGCGAGCGCTTCCTTGAGATGGCCAATCGCTTGCTCCGGCTCACCCGTGTCTTGCGCGCACATTCCCAGCAGATGGAGACAGCCGATGCGGCGCTCCGGGTCGCCCATCGCGAGCCGAAATTCTCCAATCGCATCGCTGAACAGACCCATCTCCCGATACGCGATTCCGAGATCGTAGTGGGCTTGATAATCTCCCTCAGACAGCGCCGCACTGACTCCCTTCTTGAACTCGGCAAAGACCGAAGCGAAGCCATCTTCCGAAGTGTTCCCGCGGCCCGCGGCTCGATCGATTCTCGACGAAGAAGCGCCCGCATCCCGATCGAGCGACTGGCTCAGTTCAGCGGCCAGATCGAACCCGAACGGGTCGCCGTCCGGTTCGGGTGCGTGGCCCTGTACGGGTGCGTGGCCCTGTTCGGGTGCGTGGTCGTGTTCGGCTGCGTGGTCGTCGGAAGCCTCGGCGAGAGCCGCAACGGAATCCGCGCGCCCTGCATCCGCTACCGACTCGCCCGGGGTCTCCGACACTTTGGGAACACTCGCGAGCGAACCCGTCTCATCCTGTTCGTCCGACTGGGATTGGTCTTCCGCTGCATCGTCGCCGAGATTCGAGTCGAGATCGAGTTCGCCGGAATCCTCGAATCCGAGATCGGCCGCAAAATCTTTTGCGGCTTCGTCGCGCGCTCCCGCTGCAACGCTTTCTGCTTTCGCATCTCCGGCTTCAACGGCCTCGGCGCCTTTCAGCAGCGCGGTCTCGCGGGCGATCGCAGCGGTGGCGCCCAGATTGCCCTGCCAGTTCGCGAGATCCTCGCCGATATCCGATCCCGCCAACGCCGCCGATTCGCCATTCTCGGGCTCGGAATTTGCTGCCGTCGTCGCCGGAGCGCCGACCCCCGGTCCAGCATGATGCCCGCGCTGGGCGGAAATTTCCCCGAGCCGGACCATCGCGTGCGGGTGATTCGGCAGCAGCGCGACGATCCGCGAATAGACGGCCTCAGCTTCATCGAGCAGACCCTGCTCCAGGTAGAAGTCCGCTTCTTCGAGATCCTCCGCGACCTTCTCCGGGCTTGCATTGCTTTCGCTCGGGCCGGAAAACGTCATCGCGTCGCTGTCGACTTCGGCGTCGTCGACGGCGTCCTCGTCGCCTGCAGCGCCGTGGCGGACCGAAATGTCGGTGATACTGATCTCGTCCAGCTCGGCGTCGCCGGCCGAACCCAGGCCGCCCGCTGCCGCGGCGAGACTCGATTGGCCTGTCGACGCGTCGCTTGCGGAGGGCTGCGCGAAGCTCGCGTCGTCGATGTCGATCTCGATGTCGATTCCGTGGACCGAAATCTCCGCGAGATCGAGTTCGGGTAGTTCCGAATCATCGAATCGTGCGGTTTCCGGATCCAGCGTCACACCGGCCGGATCATCGGGTATGGACAATTCATCCGAGGATTCCCCGCTGAGATCGTCTGCGATCCCCTGCCTACCGGGAGCCGATCCGGTCGCGCGGGGAGTCGGTCCGGCCGCGCGTGGAGCCGATTCGGTCGCGCGGGGAGTCGATCCGGCCACGCGGGGAGCCGATCCGGTCGCGCGGGGAGCCGGTCCGGCCGCGCGGGGAGTCGGTCCGGCCACGCGGGGAGCCGATCCGGCCGCGCGCGCAACCGACAGCTCGAGTTTCCCGGCGGCCGTCGGATCGAGCGCCGCGACTCGGCTGCGGAGCAACTCTGCCGAACCGACCTCTCCCGATTCGGCAGCCAATCTCGCCGCTCGAGACCACATCTCGACGGCCTTCGCGACGTCATCTCCCTCCGCGTAGGCCTCGCCGAGTTTTTCCAATGCCAGGCGGTGATCGAGATCGCGCGCGAGAATGCTCTCGAGGTTCGCGATGGCCTGATTGCGCTTCCCGTAGCGAAGATAGACGCTCGCTTCGGCCAGCAGCTGACCGACATCGATCTCGTCATCCCGTGGTCCTGAATCGCCCGCGGGCTTCTTAGCCAGCGAACCATTGGGCGAGAGGCGCGTCATTTCATTCGAGTCGGAGATCGGACTCAACGGACCCGAGCGAATATCGTCCAGATCTCCGTCGCGGCTCAGAATGCCGAACCCAGAATCGTCATCCGAAACCAGCAGGGTCGTATCGGACAGCAGGTCTCCATCGAGAAGCGTCGTCTCATCGCCAATCAACAGATCGTCCAGCAGCTCATCGTCGCCGAGTTTTTCGTCGTCACTGATGTAACCGTTGGGTGTATCCTTCGAGCCGATCTCGTCGAGAGGCACGTAGCGCTGCAAGATCTCGCGAGTGCGTTCTTCATCGCCACGTTCGCGATAGAGCTCCGCCAACTCGCGATACAGAGCCACGAGATCCTCGTCGCGCTTCTCGAGCCGGTAGACGTCGGCCAACAGCTCGAAGTGTTCAGGCGATCTGTCTTGTCCGAGCGCGCGCTTCGCGAGCGCCTCGGCGCGCTCGGTGGCACCTTGCTCGATCAGATTCCGCGCATACCGGGCAATCGTCTCGACGCGACCGGGTTCGACCTCCAGAATCCGCTCGAACACCTTCCCCGCAGCTTCCGAGTCGCCCTGAAGCTCGAGCTCGCTGATGACGGCGTCGTATTCAGAGACGGCCTGTTCCTTCAGACCTTCCTGATGGAGCAGGTCGGCGACCTTGATTCGACTGGTTGTATTCGATGGATCGATGGCGGCCATCTTCCGAAGCAGGCCGAGCGCTTCCTGCTTCTGGCCCGCCTTCCGATAGCCTTCCGCTGCTGCTTCGAGACAGCCGATCGCCTCGGCGGTCAGGCCCATGCGCTGATAGAGTTCCGCGAGCGGCTCGTAGGATGTGAATGTATCGGGTTGCAGATTTTGAATCTGCTTGAAGACCGCGACAGCACGAGCATCGAAGCCCTCGTGCATGAACTGATCGGCTACGACCGAATACGCACCGATCGCTTCACCGATCTGCCCCCAACGCCGGTAGGTGTCACCGAGCTCCAGACGCAACTTGGAGTCGCGCGGATCAAGCTTGAGCAGCTTGCCGAATTCATTGAGCGCCTTGTCCTTGGCGCCCTTTTGGGCGTGCTTGCGCGCCGCCTCCAGAATTTTTCGCTTGTCCGCCGCCAACGGCGCCGCCCTGAACCCACGCAGAATGAGCGATTAAACGTGCAAATGGGTGGGGTATTCCCCCTCCAATACTACCTATCGGCCATCGAATGGTTGTCTTGAGGATCCGCGCGCGTGCTCCGACGCTGCGAAACCGGCCGTGCGCCGAGCGGATCGGGGCAAACGTGGATCGAGCCGTGCTGTAAAATGCCACCGCGAGCGCGACGCTGCGCGCTTCCCGCGAGTTTTCGCCCCGCCAGGCAGATTTTCCCGGCCTTAGGGCTCCAGGTGTTCGAGCAGCGCGTTGAGGCCGAGCCCATAGCCCATCGAGCCGAAGCCGCTGATCACTCCGAGCGCAATATCCGAAATGAAAGAGTGCCGGCGGAATTCCTCTCTCGCGAAGATGTTGGAGAGGTGAACCTCGACGATCGGAAGTCCCGTCGCAGCCAGGGCGTCGCGCAGGGTAACGCTCGTATGGGTCAATCCACCGGGATTGATCAGGATGCCGTCGGCCCATGATTGCGCCTCTTGAATCCGATCCACCAGCGCTCCCTCGTAATTCGACTGGAAGAATTCGACCTCGGCTCCCCACTCCTTGGCGGCCGAGCTGAGATCCCCGTTGATCTCCTCCAGCGTGGTGGTGCCGTAGATGTCCGGCTCTCGGGAGCCGAGCAGGTTGAGATTCGGCCCGTGGACGACCAGGATCCGCTGTGGTTCAGGCATCGCTCGATCTCCTCGCAAACGCCGTCCGCCGAGGCGCAGTTTTCAGAACTCGTGGCGGATGGCGTGCATGTGTCGCCGGATGAGATAGCGCGCCTTGCCGAGGTTGCCATCTCGCGCCAGCGCGAGAACCAGGAAATTCTCGTCGTCGACCGGCTGGAAGATCAGCATGAAGCCCTTGACGCGGATGATCGTCTCCTCCAGCGCGCCCCCACCGAGAGCATCCGAGGCGCGTCGGATGTCCGTCAGGATGCGGCCGAATTCGATGCCCGCGGTGCCGACCTCCACCGCTTGATTGGCGCCGCGCGAGTGCGCGGAACCAGCGGAATCATCCGCCGTAAATTCTTCGATCGCGATCCCGTCGTTGCCCATCAACACCGCGCCGATTCCGCCACCGCAGCCTTCGACGATCGCGCGGAGGGTCGCCTCGAAATTCATTGCATCCCTCCCCTGATATTCATGAGCCAACGCTCCAGTCGTTCAATCTTCCGCGGGCTGCGATTTCGAACCTTCGCCTGCACACCGCCAGACGATGATTCCATCAACGCGCGTATCCGCGAGGCACCGCGCTCGTCTCCTTGCTGCGCGAGCAATTGCGCGACGGTGCGAGTCGCGAAGTTCGAGTTCGGTGACGCGAATTCGTCGACGAGCTCGAGCTCTGTCTCCAACATCGCCTGCTGCGCGATTGCGTCGGCATCGATCACTTCGTCCGGATCGGTCTCCGCCGAATCGAATGCGCGTTCGAACTCTCCCGCGCTGAGATCCAGGCCAAAGACGCCGGCGGAATCGGACTGATCGGTGACTTCGACACCCAGGTTCGAATCGGCCCAGGACTCCATCACACGACGCGCTTGATCTACTTGCCCTTGATCCAGTAGCACCAGCGCCATCACGACGGCGCCCTCGGCGCTCTCCGGCTGCTCGTCGAGTCCGAGACGCGCCAACTGCTGCGCCTGATCGAGCTTTCCCGCTCGCCGATGCCCCTCGGCAAGCATCGCAAATTCCGCCCACTGCTTCGCATCACGCACGCTTTGAGTTCCCCTCCCGCCAACGGGCCGCGGCGCCGGCAGAGCCAGACCGACGCCTCGCGGCGGGTAGCACATCGCGCGGGCTCAGCGGAAAAGTCTGGGCGCCGCCGATTCCGCGGAGCACGACGAAGCGAATCTTCGAATCTGCCATCTTCTTATCGACCTTCAAAGCATCGAGATAAGCACTTCGGGGATAATCTGGCAGCTCGCTCGGAAGCCCGAATCGCAGGACCAGACTGCGGATTCGCTCGGCAGTACCCGCGGGGGAGAACTCCAGCTCTTCGGACCGCCGCGCGGCGACCAGCATGCCGATCGAGACGGCTTCTCCGTGGAGCAGTCCTCGGTAGCGGGCCAGCTTTTCGATCGCGTGGGCCATCGTATGGCCAAAATTGAGGATCTGGCGCAGACCCGACTCGCGTTCGTCGCGCGCCACCACCTCCGCTTTGATCGCACAGGCGCGCTCGAGTGTGGGAATCAACTCCTGCGGATCGAGTTCCAGCAGGCGCTCGGCATTCTGCTCGAGGCGTTCGAAGAGTTGCAGATCCCAGATCGCGGCCGCTTTGATGACTTCCGCGAAACCCGCTGCCCGCTGCCGAACCGATAGCGTGCCCAGCGTTTGCGTGTCGATCCAAACCAGCCGAGGCTGATGGAACGCGCCCACGAGATTCTTCCCCTGCGGGAGATTGACGGCGACCTTGCCTCCGATGCTCGCGTCGACCATCGCAAGCACGGTCGTCGGTATCTGAATGAAGGGTACACCGCGCAGGTAGGAAGCAGCCGCAAAGCCGGCGAGATCACCGACCATTCCGCCTCCGAGTGCGACGATGGGCGTGGTCCGGTCCGCGCCGAACTCGATCAGCGCGTCCCAGAGCTTCGACAGCTGTCGCGGATTCTTGCTCGAATCACCGTCGGGAACCGAGATCTTGCGAACGCGGTAACCGGCCGCCCGGAGCGAGCGCTCGAGAATTCCAGCGTAGCGCCGGGAGACCGGCGGTACCGTCACCACGAATGCGCGACTCGACGGCGCGCAGTCGGAAATCGCGCGTCCCGCACCCGTTAGCGTTCCGACACCCAACTGGATCGGATAACTGCGCTCGCCGAGATCGACGGTCAGGCTGCCCACGATGCGGCCAGTTCGATCTTTGGCATCACTCACACGGGAGCCCTCTTCCCGGCTTGCGGCTCACGCCCCTCGCATTGTCGGCCGAGGCGGCGCCGTATCTCTTCGACCACCGCCTCGAGCGTCCGGCCATCGGTATCGACTTCGATTTCAGCCGTCTCGTACGCGTTCGCGCGCTTTGCGAGCAGGCCTTCGATTTTTGCCCGGCGCTCCGCGGCCGCAAGGCCTTCGAGCAGCGGTCGGCCCGAGCCGTCAGCGAGCCGGGCGAGCAGCGAATCCGGCGACGCCTTCAGATAGATCACGCTTCCCGTACGCTCCAGCAAGGCTGCAACACCCGATTGAGCGATCGCGCCGCCACCCAGAGCGACCACGGCATCTGCTTCGCTGAGTTCGTCGATCGCCTGGCGCTCACGACTGCGAAACCACGACTCGCCCTCGGTCGCAAAAATCTCGGCGACGCTCATCCCCGCCGCGCGCTCGATCTCCGAATCCGTGTCGATGAAGCGCCGATCCAGCGATCGCGCCAGAAGCGCTCCCACGGCGGACTTGCCGGCTCCCATCATGCCCACCAACCAGATTGGCCGATTTCCCATCGATTCGAACACTACATGAAAAGGGGGGGCCGAAGCCCCCCCTCACCTTGCAATCGAACCGGCTGTCCGCTTCAGCGGAAGGCGGGCTCAGGCATCGTCCCCATCCGGCACGACCACGCGCGGGGTCACGAAAACCAGCAACTCCTTGCGGCTCTCGCCGGTTTCGTCGCTTCGGAACAGTGCGCCGAGCAGCGGGATCTTGTGGAGATAGGGGACGCGCGATTGCCGCTCCGACTTGTCGATCACGTAGATTCCACCCAGGACGAGGGTTTGCCCGTCCTTGATGAGGGTCATCGTCTTGACCTGGTTCTTCGCGATGGCCGGCGAACCGGTCAGCGTGAAGACGCTGTCGTCGGGGGCGTTGCGCGTCACCGCGATCTTCATGATGATGCTCTTGTTCGCCGTGATGTGCGGTGTCACGTCGAGTTTCAGCACTGCGTCGACGAATTCGAGCTGTGCATCGCCGTTCTCGAACGTCTGGAACGGAATCGAGACGCCTTGCTCGATCGTCGCCTTGCTGTTGTCGAGCGTTACGACTCGCGGACTCGAAATCACCTTGCCGTCGCCATTGACTTCCGCCGCCTGCAACTGCAGATCCACGTTGAATGTATCGTCGAGGATCCAGCCAGCGAGATTCAAGAATCCGTTCGGGTTCGCGGTGATCGGGTTGGCGATCAGGGCATCATTCCCCGCGGTGGGTGTGTAGAGCCAGTTGTCAGGCAACTTGTCCGGATCTGCTCCCAGCGCCCACACGGTGCCGAATTCCCGAGAGAAATCGAGGCTTGCTTCCACGATCTTCGCCTCGATCATGACCTGCGGCGTTTGCGTATCGATCGCCTTGATCAGCGCCGTTGCCTCAGCGATCACCGAAGGAATGTCCTTGATGATCAGCGTGCTGGTGCGCTCGTCCGTCGTGACGGTTCCGCGCTCCGGTGTCAGCAGTTGCTTGACCATGGCGGAAACCTGTTTCACGTCGGCAAAATTGACGGGCTGAAGCTTGACGATCAGGTCTTCGAGCCTTTCCTTCGAGCGGCGCTCCTGCAGGCGCATTTCCTCTTCCTGCTGGATTTCGACGCTCGGCGCGATCCGCAGAATGTTCCCGACGCGCATGAATCCGAGCCCCTTGGTGAGCAGGACGACATCGAGAGCCTGATCCCAGGGAACCTCGACCAGGCGTACCGTCACCTTGCCCTTCACGTCGTCGCCTGCGATCACGTTGAGTTCCGACACTTCAGCGATCAGACGCAAGACGTCCGCGATGTCCACGTCCTTGAAATCAAGTGAGATCCGTCGGCCGATGTATTGCTTTTCGGCCGACAAACCGCCCGGCGTCAACAAGTCGATCGCGGATTCGGGCTCGATCGAGGCGGGCATCGATTCCGAACTGGAATCGGAAGCCGGCTGCTGCGAAACATCGGAGTCAGCACTGTCCGGCGTCGAGGCAGGCACGCCCTCCAGCTGAGCCTGGGCGAGCATCGCCTGATCCTGGCTCATCGCAGGCGGCGCAACGGCCACCGCTCCGGTGCGTGGGAAATCAATCACCAGCAGTGAACCGCGGCGCGTAATCTCCGGTTGCAGATCCGCAGCGCGCTGCACGACCAACCGAACTTCGGGTTCTTCCATTTCGGGCTGATCGAATGCGGTGACCAGCGAGATCGGACCACCGGGCTCAGGCGTAATGCGCACGGCGGCCTCAGGGTCCACCTTCGCTCCTCGGAGCGAGATGATCACCGTCTCGGACGTCGGCTCGAACACCGCGTAGTCGACCGGCGAGTCAGCCAAGACCACGATGCGATCTCGAGTGTCCTGATTGTCGAACTCGATCCCGTAGATCGAAACGATCGCGCTGCCAGTCTCGGCGATAGCGGACTCGATTTGCTGCGTCTCCGGAGCCTCCATGGAATCGACAGGCGCGTCGATCGGATCCGCCCAGGCAGCTACTTCAGCCGGCGTCAAATCTGCTTCGACGACCGGTGTCACTGCAGCGACTTCGCCTGCCGCGATCTCGTCGGCCTCGGCACCCAGCTCATCGGGCGAGCTGCTCTGCGTCTCCGCATTGCCAATTTCTGCGATCTCGACGGGAGTTGCCATTGGAGCAGCCCCTCCCGTGGCTGCAACCAGAGCGGAGTCGATCTCCGGCCCGCGGCCGAGGGCAATCACCAATCCAGCGGCGGTCGGCACGACCCTGCGACCATCGAAGGGCTGCGCGGTACTGCCGCCATCGACCACGACGCGGATCTTGTCGACGTGTTCGCCCACGCGGACCCTCGACACCAGCTCCGAATCCAGTTCAATGGTCGAAAGATCCGCTGCATTCTCCAGTTCGAGAAGGTCTACCACCAGCCGCGACGGATCTTCGAGGGTGAAGGTCATCACGCTCGAGATCAATCCGTTCGCGCGAAGCTTCACGAGGACGCCCTCGCCGGCCTTCTCGACGTCCACGCCCGTGAAGCGGGTCGCGGGTGTCGGGTCTGCAGCCGCCTCCATCACATCTGCAGCCGCCTCCACCACATCTGCAGGCGCCTCCATCACATCTGCAGCCGCCTCCACCACGTCTGCAGGCGCCTCCATCACATCTGCAGGCGCCTCCGTCAAATCTGGGGACTGCTCAGCCGCGCTAGATGCCCAGGGATCGAAGGCATCTGCCTGCGCGTGTTCCAGCGTCTCGGCACCCGAGTCGAGCGCCGCAGCGGCGAGATCGCCAGAAATTCGAATCTGCAATCCACCAGCAACGAATTGCACCTCGTGCTCCGCGGGCGCGTCGAGGAAGACTTCTACGCGGGTCATTGCGTCGCTGGTTCCCGTCGAATAGGGCGCCACCAAGACCTTCGCGACGAGCCCGTCGCCTACGATCACGGGCTCGATCGCTCGATCGGCGCGCGCCGCCAGATCCACGATGATGCGATCCGGGTTCGGTTGCCCGAATGCCGTGAAGATCGGGTGATCCGGTCCGACCAGCGTAACGATGGTGTCACTTCCATCACGCTCGACCTGGATCTCCGAAATGTCCTGGTCCTGCGACGACTGAGCCGTCGTAGATCCGGTGCCAGCGCAGCCAACGGTTCCGCCGGCCAGCAAGGCCGCGAGCGCCGTCACCGCCGCAATGTGGAACCGACCGCTTCTAAATCCCAGCATCGAACTCACCCCCCCTCACTACGACGGATCCGCATTTCGATATCTTTTTTCGTCACGTTGCCCAGATAATCCACATAGGTCTCGTTGATGACGACCAAGTTGTCATCAATCGTTGTTACCATCCCTTCGTTCTTTCCGATTCGCGTGCCCTTCGCGACGATGTAACTATGACCAGCCGGGTCCTCTACCAACGCCCTCGCGGATCCCGTATTCCAGACCACCGCAACGATCGATAGTTGGCTGACGTCGAATTGCTCCAGCGGTCCGCCAGCCACTTCTTGGCTCGAGATTTCCTTCCTCTCCCACTCGAACGACCGGAACGGATCCCGCAGGCCCTCCTTGTCGTAGAGCATTCCGGGCCCGGTTCCGGCGAAGCTGCCATCGATCGCCGGTGCGACGGGAACCGCGGCGACTTGACTCGGCTGCACGGCGGGCGCCGCCGCGGCTTCACCCTTCTTCGCCTTCCGCTCGGCTACGCGCGCGTTTAGCTTGGCGCGCTCCTGTTGAAACTCGGCCTGGGTCGGCTGGTTGGCCTCTTCTTTGCAACCGACCAGCGCCAACAATCCGATCGAGATCGCGATGGCTGCAATTTTCACGCTACCCCTCCGCCCCGACCGACGTCCGCGAAGTACGCCCCGTCTACGCACCGGTTTCGGCTCCGACAAATCGGAACGTTGTCGCGGTTCCAGTCACCTTGAGTCGCGTGGAATCGAGCGATTCCATCGAGACCGCCAGCTTCAACGACCCCATGTTCACGATTCGCTTCAGCTGCGACAGAAGCTCAAAGAACTTTCCAATGTCGTGATACTCGCCATCGAGCTCGATGGCGATCGGAACCTCGGCATAGAAATCGTGCAATATTTCCTGCTGCCGCTGAAAGGAGCGAATCTCGACGCCAGCTGTCTTGCCGAGATTGCTGATGTCGGTCAGCAGCACTTCGAGCTGCTGCTCGTTCGGGAGCTGGCGAAGCGCCTTCTTCAACTGCAGCTCGAGAGCTGCGATCTCAGCCTCGAATGCCTCGATGTTTCCCGCGACGAGTCGCACCTCGCTCAGCTTTCGCTGGAGACTCAACTCCTCCGCCTGAAGCCGCTCGAGTTCCTGAGCCTTCGCCTCGTAGATCCCAAAGTAATAGGCGACACAGCAGAGGATCCCGATGCCGGTGAGGATTCCGATTCGCACCCCCTTCGGAAGCTTCAGGATCTTGTCGAGCTTTTCTCGCGTATCCGCGCTGATTTCCATCGTCGCGCTCCTTCCTAGGTCGCGTCTGCCGCTTTTTTCGGATTCGGGTTCACGAGCACCGCGCGAATCGTGAAACTCACCAAGCGCAGTCCGTCGGTTTCGGCACCCAGCTGTGTCTTGTCGAGATCCACCTGCTTGAAATACTCGGACTCGCCGAGATGCCTCAAAAAGAGAGCAACGAGGTCGTTGTCGAGACTCTTCCCTGCCATCACGATCGCCGGGCCTTCGGTGGCGAGAGATGTCAACCAGAGTCGATCGGGCGTGCGCGCTGCCAGTTCCGCTAGCACCCGGACCGGCCCGCTTCGCGCGCGATCCAGCTCATCGATGACGTCGATCTTGGTCTGTAGCTGCTTCTTCTTTTCCCGGAAGGCAGCGACCTGCTCGAGCTGCGGCGCATACTGATCGATGTCGCGCTGCATCTGTTTCTTGCGAGCCTCGGACTCGCCGATGTCTTCGACGATATTCGAATGCGCGAACCCGATCACCGCAGCCACGACGAGTGCGATCAGAGTCCCGTGCATGAGGAACTGGTGCAGTTCCACTTTGCGCCGGGCTTCGCGAACCGGGAGTAGGTTGATTTTCAGCATTATGAGTCCACCCTCCGCAACGCGAGCCCAACACCCACCCCGAGAGACGGCGCGAGGTCCTCTAGATAGGATGAGTCGAACCTTGAACTCGGCGCCATGCGCGCAAGCGGATTCAGCAACTCGACCGGGAGGCCGGTTCTTTCGTGAAATGCGTTCTCGAATCCTGCGACGCAGGAGCTGCCGCCCGACAGGTAGACCCGCTCGATCCGACTGTCAGCGGTCGTCGCGGCGTAAAAGTCGAGCGAGCGACTGATTTCGCCAATCACGGTATCGGAGACCGTCCGCATCGCCTGCTCGACCTCTTGAGGCACGACTTCCTGGCTGACTTCCGAGCGCCTTCCACCGAGCTTGAGCCGTTCGGCTTCTTCGAAGCTCACTGTCAGGGCCTTTTGGATTTCCTCGGTGTACTGATTTCCCGCCGTTGTGATGTCGCGCGTGAAGGCCGGAGCGCCGTTCGACACGATGTTGATGTTGACCACCTGTGCGCCAATGTTTACGAGCGCTACCGTCTGGTTTTCGCTGGTGTCGTAGTTGGCTTCGAACGCGTTCTCGACCGCAAACGCGGCGACGTCGATGGCAGCCGGAATCAGGCCTGCCTCCGTGATCACCTGAACGTAGTCGTCGATCAGATCCTTCTTGGCAGCAACCAGCAGCACGTCCATTTGCCCTTCCGTGCCACCAGAGTCCAGGATCTGGAAGTCGAGATTTACCTCATTCACGTCGAACGGGATGTATTGCTCGGCCTCCCAGCGAATCTGTTCTTCGAGTTCCGCCCGCGACATGGTCGGTAGACTTACTTTCTTCACGATCACCGAGTGCCCGCAGACGGCAGCTGCGGCGTATTTCGTCTTGATCTTCCCATTCTCGATCGCTTCACGAATCGCATTTGCGATCGCGCTCGAGTTCAGAAAGGCTCCCTGCACGATCGCCTCGTTGGGCAGCTTTGCCACACCAATGTGGGTTAGCTCGAACTCGCGATCCCGCCCTTTGATCATGATCTCGACCGCTTTCACGCTCGAAGATCCGATGTCCAGGCCAATCATTGATTTTCCGCCGAAGTTTCCGAACCTAAACTTCACGATTCACAGCCTCCGTCGGCCTGGGACTGCCTTTGGGGTGAGTTCTGACTTGCGCCTGCGCCTCGCGAAGCATCCGAGCCGCGGTCGCTTTGGAGTGCTTCGCTTCGAGAGACTGCCGATCCCATCGGGGCGGTTCCGAAGACCTGAGACTTTTCGGAAATCTTCATTCCGAGCGCGAGCAGGATCTTGCGCTTGGTATCGAGACGGCAGGCACGGCCGGCTTCGACGCGATCGATCGTCAAGGTGGAGAGGCCCGCCTTCCGAGCGAGCTCGGCCTTGCTCATCATGAGCGATTCGCGATAGCGCTGGACGTTATTGCTCGGCACCGCCCCCTCCCCCTGCCTGTCGGATGCCAGCGGCTGATGGCTCGAGCCCCAGGTTCGACGTTCGAGAGTATCGGCGTGCTGTTACGGGGACTTGAGAGAACCTGCGTCCGGTGCATGGTGTGGCGGATCACCGCCTCGGATGCGCAACTAGCCGGCAATCGAGCGGGCGAGGTGGGGGTATGGGGGCAGGTCTTCGGCCTGGGGCTGCCTCAGGATCCCGCGGAAAATCACCGATACGCAGGCACGATGCCCGATCGCATTTTGCTCATCGAGCCCGATCTGAACACGCGAGACGGCCAGCTGATCGCGTTGTCCGAGCTCGGTTTCGATGCCGTGGCAGTCCTCGACGCCGAGCAGGCCTTCCGGGCGATCGCGGAGGCGCCACCGGACATCATCCTCTGCGACGCCTTCGCCCCGGGCACGGATGATCTCGAACTCGTTTGGCAGCTCTGCAGGCGCGCGCCCGAAGCAACCCTGTTGGTGACCTCCGCACCGAGCGACTACGAGGCAGCGATGGAGGTCGCCCTGCGAGGCGCTCACGATCACATCAGCAAACCGCTGCGTCCCTCCGAGCTTCGATTGAAGCTGCGCAACGCGAAAGAGCGGGCGCGGCTGAGCGGCCAATATCGGCTTCTGCGCTGGGAAATTGCCAAAGTGATCGGCGAGCGTCCGATCGTCGCAGCGTCCGGCCCGATGATTCGGCTGCTCGAGAATATGGAGCGGGCGGCTGGCTGCGAGAGAACGCTCCTGCTGGTCGGCGAATCGGGAACCGGAAAAGAGGTCATGGCGCGCGCGATTCACGCCCTTTCGAGCCGACGCCATCACAGCTTCGTCGCCGTGCAATGCGCGGCAAGATCGGCCGAGTCGATATTGGCAGAGCTTTTTGGCGACCGTTCCGCGGCGCCGAATTACGGGGAGCGAACGCAGCGGGGCCTCTTTCAAGACGCCGAGCGGGGCAGCCTGTTTCTGGACGAAGTCGGAGAGCTGCCGATCCGCGTTCAAAACGAACTCCTCCGCGTGTTGAACGAAAAGCAGGCCGAATCGAGTTCGGAGCCCAGATCCGGCACGGTCGATATCCGAATCATCGCCGCTACGGCCCGAAACCTCCGACAAGACGTCTCCGATCGCCGGTTCGAAGCGGAGCTCTTCGAGCACCTCGATCCCCTCCGACTGGATATCCCTGCTCTACGGGATCGACGCGAGGACATTCCCCTTCTCGTCGATCATTTTCTCGACCACTACCGGCACGAGCTGGTGAAGCCAATCCGCGGGATCGCGGAAGACGCGCTC
Source organism: uncultured Spirochaetales bacterium (assembly GCA_964494795.1). Lineage (GTDB taxonomy): Bacteria > Myxococcota_A > UBA9160 > UBA9160 > SMWR01 > JACZVU01. Next base: position 23,177 of record CAZBSV010000074.1, read on the forward strand.
GAACGACTCGTCGCGCATCCGTGGTTCGGAAACATTCGCGAGCTGAAGAACGTGATCGAATCGGCCGTCATGTTCGCGCGCGGAGAGCGGATCGCGATCCAGGATCTTCCACCCCGAATCCTGCTGGCTCCTGCGGCAAGCGACCCGCTCCGCGACGATCTCTGCCTCAAGCGAAGTCGTCGAGCCTTCGAAATCGACATGATTCGAAGGGCACTGCGCGCCACCGGCGGCAACCGCACCCACGCCGCGAAACGGCTCGAAATCAGCCATCGCGCGCTGCTCTACAAGATCAAAGAGTATGGGATCGACGCCTGAGCGCTCAGGCGTCGTCCGAGGAATCGAGCCCGAGCTTCTCGAGTCTATATCGAAACGAGCGAAAGGAGATGCCAACGAGCTGGGCGGCTCGCTTCTTGACCCCGTTGGCGGCCTGCAGCGCCTCTTTGAGCAGGCTCCGCTCGTACTCGTTGACCATCGCCTCGAGGTCGATTCCGCCACTGTTCGTGATGCGGCGCGGCTCGCCAAATTCCGCGGGACTCAGCACGACAGGAGGAAGTGACTCGAGGTCGATCACCTCCGTACGACTGAGCGCAACGGCCCGCTCGACCACGTTCTCGAGTTCCCGGACGTTTCCGGGGAAGCGATACTCACTCAACCTGGCCATCGCCTCATCGCTTGCGTGCGTGACGGCCTTCTCGAGCTCGGTCGAATATTTCTCGATGAAATGAGTGACCAACAGCGGAATGTCTTCCTTTCGATCCCTCAGTGGAGGGAGCGGGATCTCGATCACATTCAGCCGGTAGTAGAGATCTTCTCGAAAGCGCCCAGCGACCACTTCTTCATCCAGGCGCCGGTTGCTGGCTGTGATGATCCTGGCGTCAGAGCGGGCATCGGTGGATGCGCCCACTCGCCGAAAACATTTTTCCTGGATTGCGCGGAGAAGCTTCACCTGAACCGAAAGCGTCAGTTCGCCGACTTCATCGAGAAACAGCGTTCCGCCGTTCGCGACCTCGAATAGCCCCTCTTTGTTCTGAACCGCTCCGGTGAATGCGCCCTTGACGTGGCCGAAGAGCTCCGACTCCAGCAGGGTCTCGGGAATCGCCGCGCAATTGACTGCCACGAAGGCCTTGTCGCGACGCGGGCCGCCCTGGTGGATGGCACGCGCGACGACTTCCTTACCGGTTCCACTCTCTCCGCTGATCAGTACGTTTGCCTTGCTGTCCGAAACCTGGGCGATGAGTTCACACACGCGCCGGATCACGACGCTGTTCCCGATGATGGAGCGGTCGCGGCTCTGGCTCCGCAATTCCCGGCGCAATCTGCGGTTTTCACTCGAAAGAAGTTTCTTCTCGAGCGCTTTTTCCACCACGATCCGAAGCTCGTCGACCTTGAATGGCTTCGTCACGTAGTCGTAAGCACCTTCTTTCATCGCGCTGATGGCGGTCTCCGTGCTCGCAAACGCGGTGATCATGATGACTATGGTCTCGGGCGAGGTCTCGGTTGCCGCGTGAAGAAGATCGATCCCCGAGCGGCCTGGCATCTGAATGTCGGAGATGACGACGTCGAAATCATCACTTTCAAGCTGAACCAACGCCGTGTCGACGTCGCCTGAGGTGACGACGTCATAGCCCTCGCTCCTGAAGAAGATCTCGAGAAACTCCTGCATGCTGCGTTCGTCATCGACGACGAGTATGCGAGCCTTGGCGCTCAATCCGAATTCTCCGCTCTCGGTATCCGGAGTCGCACCGTCGTGCCTACGCCCACACTGCTCTCCAGATTGACCGTTCCGCCGTGCTTCTCGACGATTCGATGGACGGTCGCCAGGCCAAGGCCCGAGCCGTCGCGTTTGGTGGTGAAGAAGGGATCGAATATTCGATCCAGTTTGTCCGGCGGTACTCCGACGCCGTCATCTGCGACGGCAATCTCCAGCCAGCCGACCCTCTTTTCCCCCTCCCCGCTTCTTCGGTCCTCTTCCGAGCTCGCTTGAGATCGGCCGACATCCAGAGCCCTGGCGCTGACCTGCAATCGGCCACCGCCAGGCATGGCTTGCACTGCGTTGAGAACCAGATTCCACAAGACCTGCCGCAGCTGCGCGGAGTCCGCGAGAGCCGTCAGCTGGTCCTCCAGCGCGACGTCGATCTCGATTCCTTCGGGCTTTGTGGCTTCGAACATCTTGAGAACCTCGCCGATCGCCTCTCGGAGCGAGACCGCTTCCAATCGGAGCGGGCCCGGACGCGCGTAGCTCAGGAAATCCGAGATCAGGTGGTTGAGCCGATCCACCTCTCGCAACACGATGCCCATCAGCTGTTCCGAATCGATCGAGCCTTCCTCGCCAGCCCTGCCATCCTTCAGCATCTCGATCGAGCCGGATATCGCCGCCAATGGATTCCGAATCTCGTGCGCGATGCTTGCTGACAGCTCGCCGATCGCCGCGAGGCGCTCGGATTGACGCAGGCTGGTCTCCATCTCCACCACATCGGTGACATCCTGGAAGATCACCACGTGCCCCTCGGCTTCGGCTTCTCGGTCGCGCAGCGCATAGGCTCCGATGCCGAGGTACCGAAGCGTTCGATCATGAGCCTGATAGGTCATCCGCCTGCGGGAGCGCGAGCTCTCCTCCGGCAGGAGACCAACGCCAAGCAGGTAATCCGAAATTCCCGGCAGAACCAGCTCCACGTGTTTTCCGATGACTTCTGCCCGATCCAATTTCGTGATTCTTTCCGCCTCCGAGTTGAATGACGTGATATGTCCGTCGAGGTCTGTCGTCATGAGGCCGCTCTTGAGGCTCTCCACCGTGCGCTCGTGAAGCGTCTTCAGGCGGCTGAGGTCGCTGGTGCGTTGCACGAGCGCCTCTCCGGTCCGCAGCAATTCCGCCGCAAGCAAACTCGCTAGCCACGCGACGAGAATGATGCCGGCCGCGTTGACCAGCCACATGCTCAGCAGGACGGGCATCGGTTCCGGCGGCCCAATCTCGTGTACTGGGAGCCAACCCTGATGGCCGGCCAGGATCACCAATCCATAGACGGAAGCGCCGGTTACGGCACAGATCATCGCTCCGCGCCGCTCCAGCAGCATGGAGCCGTATACCGCGATGAGGACGTAGAGGAACGCGAACGGGGAATCGGAGCCGCCCGACAGATGGACGAGCGCACTGACGATTGCGATGTCCGTTGCGATGTTCAGTACAGAAAAGCGCTGGATTTTTTTGACACGGCGAAAGATCAGCCCGTAGGCAATCGTTGCCACGAAAGCGAAGATCAACGTGCCGTAGAAGCCGCGCCACTCGGCAGGCGAGTAGCTCCAACCCGCGGCCTCCAGCGCGACGGCGATTCCGAGGCTCAGCAACGAAAGCGCGAGCCGAGCCGCCATCAGGATCAGGAGTTTCTTCTCGAGTCCATCATCGGCGCTCAAGAGAACTCTCCCCGCAGCGGTCCGCCGGCTAGCGGGGGAAGCTTCGCTTCCCTGGCGGCGCCCCTCGAACCCGTTCCGGGTTCGAGCGGCTTGAATCAGCCGATGGTGTCCGCAATCTTGAAGATCGGCAGGTACATCGCGATCAGCATCGCACCAACGGTGCCTCCGAGGCCGACCATCATGATGGGCTCCAGCATCGCGGTAAGCGCATCGACCGCAGCGTCCACTTCTTCGTCGTAGAAGTCCGCGATCTTTCCGAGCATCGTCTCCATCGCTCCGGTTTCTTCGCCCACCGCGATCATCTGAACGACCATTCCAGGGAACACCTTCGACTCGGCTAGCGGCTCAGCGATCGTGCGCCCCTCTGAAATCGCCGTCCGCACCTTTGCGAGTGCTTCTTCGATTACCACGTTACCCGCGGTCCTCGAGACGATGTCCAATCCATCGAGGATCGGAACACCACTCGCGATCATCGTTCCAAGCGTTCTGGTGAATCGCGCGACGGCCACCTTTCGAATCAGGGGGCCAAATACCGGCGCTTTGAGAAAGAGGCTGTCCGTCGCGCGGCGAAAATTCCGAGATCGCCTCCGCGCCTGGCCGAACGCAATTCCCACCGCCACTACACCCACGAGAAAGATTCCGAGCCACTCTTGCATGAAGTGGCTCAAGTTCACCACCACTTGCGTCGGCCCGGGAAGTTCACCACCGAAGTCCGAGAACATCTTCTCGAAGGTTGGAATCACCTTCACGAGCAGCAACCCGACGACGCCGACCGCCACCACGAGGACCGTGGTCGGATAGACCATCGCGCCCTTCACCTTTCGCGCCAGCGCATCGGCTTTTTCGAGGTAGACCGCCAGCCGATTCAGGATCGTGTCGAGAATACCTCCGATTTCACCCGCCGCGACCAGATTGCAATAAAGGGAATCGAACGGCTTGGGGTGCTTGGAAAGCGCGTCGGCGAACGTCGATCCCTGCTCGACATCCGAGCGGGTTTCATCGATCGCCAACTTGAACGTCGGGTTATCCTGCTGGTCGCCGAGAATCTTCAGACATTGAACCAGCGGAAGACCCGCGTCGATCATCGTCGCGAACTGCCGCGTGAAGATCACGAGTTCCTTGGTCTTGATCTTCTTCTTGAGAAAACCAAGATATTCCGAAATGTCCTTCGCTTTTGCGGCGACCTTGACCGGCGTGAGCATCTGACCGCGAAGCTGCGCCTCGACGGCTTCTTTGCTCACCGCCTCCATGGTGCCCGCTTTCACGGTTCCTTGTCGCGTCTTACCCTTCCAGGTATAGACCGGCATCGTCTTTCACCCCCTCCAGTGCTCTTCGATCAACTCTTTCCAGCGGATCGGCGCCCCGCCTGATTCGCTCCGCCGCTCTGAGTCATGAGGTTTCGGAGCTCGTCAACGTCCGGGCTTCTACTCATGGCGCTTTCCATCGAAATCAGCCGCCGTTGATGGAGCGACGCCAACGATTGGTTCATCGTCTGCATGCCAAACTTCTCCTGGCCGACCTGCATCGACGAATAGATCTGATGGATCTTGTCTTCGCGGATCAAGTTGCGAATCGCTGCATTCGGAATCATCACTTCGAGCGCCATCGCGCGACCGGGTCCATTTGCTTTCGGAAGCAGCGCCTGACACAGAACACCTTCCAGCACGAAGGAGAGCTGAGCTCGAATCTGCGCCTGCTGGTACGGCGGAAACACGTCGACCACGCGATTGATCGTCTGGACAGCCGAATTCGTGTGCAGCGTCCCGAAAGCGAGGTGCCCCGTTTCGGCGACGGTCAATGCAGCCTCGATCGTCTCGAGGTCCCGCATCTCGCCGATCAGAACGACGTCCGGGTCCTGACGCAGGATGTACTTGAGAGCCAGTTTGAAACTCGCGGTATCGGCACCCACCTCACGTTGATTGACGATGCAACCCTTGTGCGGGTGTAGATACTCGATCGGGTCCTCGATCGTCACGATGTGCTCGTTGCGCTCCTGGTTGATCTTGTTGACGATCGCTGCGAGCGTCGTCGACTTTCCCGAACCCGTCGGGCCCGTGACCAGGATCAGGCCTCGGGGCCTCTCGCTGAGCTCGCTCACGATCTTCGGAAGGCCGAGATCTTCGACGCTCGGAATCGTGTACGGGATCGCCCGAAACGCCCCTGAAACGTTGCCGCGCTGAATGAAGACGTTTCCGCGGAAGCGCGACAATTTTTGCACGCTGAACGAAAGGTCGAGCTCGTTGTTCTCCTCGAAGCGGTGCTTCTGGGCGTCCGTCAGAACCGAATAGCAGAGTTGCTTGGTTTCGGGAGGCGAAAGTGGCGGCATCCGCAATGGATGCAGCTTTCCATCGATCCGAAGCTGCGGCGACGTGCCCGTGGTGATGTGAAGGTCGCTCGCGCCCTTCTCGATCATCGCCTTTAGTAGTTGATGCATGTTGGCCATTGCGGGCTCCTAGTGGTCAGCCGTCGATACGCGTAACACTTCGCTCAGTGTCGTGATCCCTTCACCGACCTTTTCGAACGCGCTCTGCCTAAGGGATTTCATCCCGAGTCGGATCGCTTCACGCTTCAGATCGAGTGCCGACGCGCCATTGAGAACGAACTCCTTCAGTTCTTCGTGCATCGGCATGACTTCGTAGACGGCTACTCGCCCCCTGAAGCCGGTGTCGGAGCAGTTGCGGCAGCCTTGCCCGCGGACGGGAACCGCGCTCTCCGCCGCTGCTTCGGGCATTCCCGCTTCGATCAGGGCAGCGGCGTCCACCTCGGAATCGGTTTCCTTGCACTCTTCGCAGACCTTCCGCGCGAGACGTTGCGCGACGATGCAGTTGACCGAGGAAGCGACCAGGAACGGTTCGATACCCATGTTGAGCAGCCGGTTGATGGTCGACGGTGCATCGTTCGTGTGAAGCGTCGAAAGAACCATGTGGCCGGTGAGCGCGGCCTTGACCGCGATTTCCGCGGTTTCGAAGTCCCGAATCTCGCCAACCATGATGATGTCGGGGTCTTGCCGGAGGAACGACCTCAATCCAGCGGCAAAGTTGAGCCCGATCTCTTCGTGCATCTGAACCTGGTTGATTCCCGGGAGATTGAATTCCACGGGATCTTCCGCGGTGGAGAGGTTTTCCGACACCTTGTTGAGCTCCGAGAGAGCCGAATACAGCGTCGTGGTCTTGCCGGAGCCGGTCGGCCCGGTGACCAGCACCATTCCATACGGTTGATGAATCGCGTGCTGAAACGTATCGAGCTGTGCCTGTTCGAAGCCGAGCTTGGTCATGTCGAGCTGGAGATTCGACTTATCGAGGAGCCGGAGCACGATCTTCTCGCCGAACAACGTCGGTAGGACCGAAACACGAAAGTCCATTTCGCGCCCGCGCCCCATCTTGAGCTTGATGCGGCCGTCCTGCGGCAGCCGCCGCTCGGCGATGTCCAGCTCGGACATGATCTTCACGCGGGAGAGGATCGCGTTCTTGAGCTTGATCGGCGGCTTCATCACCTCGTACAGCACACCGTCGATCCGATAGCGAACACGGAAAGTCTTTTCGTAGGGCTCGATGTGAATATCCGACGCCGTCTTCTTGACGGCGTCGGTCAGGATCAGGTTCACGAGCTTGACGACGGGCGCGTCTTCGGAAGCTTTCGCGAGTTCTCCGACGTCGACGTCGTCCTCGCCGTGGATGAGGTCGATGTCCGAGTCGTCGAAGTCGCCCATGACGTCTTCGAGTGACGTCGATTGGTCGTAGTATTTGTCGATCGCGCGTCGGATCGCCTCTTCGGCTGCCACGACGGCCTGGATGTTGTATCCCGTGAGGAACTTGATGTCGTCCAGTGCGAAGATGTTCGAGGGATCCGAGGTCGCGAGGATCAGCGTGGATCCGGCCCGATTGACCGGAATCACCGTGTGCTTGGTGGCGACGTCTTCGGGAATCAGTCGGATCACTGCCGCGTCGATCTCGAATTCCTCGAGATTGATGGAGGGGACGCCGTATTGCTTGGCGACGAACTCGGTGAGGTCGTTCTCGTCCAGATAGCCGAGCTTCGTGATCTGCGCGCCGAGGCGATCGCCCTTTGCGCGCGCGCCGTCGCGCGCCTGGCGCAGCTGCTCTGCGGTCAGCAGATTCTGTTTGACGAGCAGCTCGCCGATCTGATCGTTCACGGACCGCCTGCCTCCTGATCCCGACGCGACGCCCCAGCCGCAGACGCCGAATCCAGCGGCGCGCGATGGGGAATCGCAACGATCCCTGCCCCACTGCCCCATGCCGTGGAATTCGTCGGGAACCCGCCGGGTTATCGGCGGCACGCAAGATGGGCTTTACTGTGCGTTGGGCTCGGAGGAAGAGTCTTCGGAGTTCTCAGCGGCCCGCTCGAGCTCCTGCCACGAGGTGTGGCGAAAGCGCAGGACCGCGAAGCCGAGCGGCGTCACGATGAGCCAGAAAGCGGCGTGCAACAGCGTCCCAAGCGCCACCGCCAACTCCGGTGACACGCCGAAGGGCTCGAGGGCGATCCGGCAAGCCGCGTGGTAGGTGCCGAAAAAACCCGGTGCGGACGGGATCGCAACCGCCATCCCGACGGCAGCCAGCACGATCCAAGCCGCCACCAGCGTTTCGAACGGCCCGCCGAAATCGATCCGGAGAGCCCAAAAGCCCGCCAACATGGGGACCGTGGAAGCGACGAACCAGACCAAGATCGAGTGAAGTCCGATCCAGAAGAGGTGAGATCCGCCCTTCAACGCGCCGAGGCCCTCGCCAAATCGGCTCAGGACATCGACCAGATACTTGCCGAAGCGCGCCGGGAAGGGTCGGAGCAGCCAGCTCGCGGCGCCGATCACGAGATGGGGCGCGAGCCGGAGGGTCAAGACCCCGATCAGCGGCGCGGCCGCGACCGGAATCAGCGCATACGCGACCCGCGCGAGCACGTCCTCGCTGCCCGAGCCGCGCAGCGAAATCGCGAGGCAGGCGAGCCCGAGCACCATGACGGTGTCGATCACGCGCTCGAGGATGACCGTGCCAAACAGAGCCGCGGACGACGCTCCGACCTCGCGGCTGAGATACATCGGCCGAATGATCTCTCCCAGTCGCAGCGGAAAAATATTGTTCGCCATGAATCCGACCGCCGTGGCCCGAAACAACGGGCGGACGCCGATCGGCTGAATGGGGTCCGTCAGATGGCGCCAGCGCATGGCGCGCAGCTGGATCACCGCGAGATACGAGGGAAGCGAGAGTCCGATCAGCAGCAACCAGTTCGCTTGGCGAAGCGTCGACGCAACCAGGGCGATGTCCACGTCCCGAATCACGTACCAGATGAAGCCAGCCGTGATCCCGAAACCCAGCCAGACGCGGTAATCCCGGATCCGGCTGCGACGGCGGGGAGTCTCGCTTCGAAGCGCTGTGCGTCCGCCGACCGTCAGGGCAGACCCAGGATGGCACGAGCCGCAGCGACATCGGTCGCGATCTGCGCTCTCAGCGCGTCGGCGCCCGAGAATCGCCGCTCTTCCCGCAAGCGCTCTACGAACGACATCTCGATGCGGCGCCCGTAGGCGTCGCACTCGAGATCGATCAGGTGCGCCTCGGCCTGCAGGCGACCGCCGCCGCCGAAGGTGGGCCGGGTACCCACGTTCATTACGGCCGGCAGTTCGACACCGCGCTCGGGAACTCCGTCATCGATGAAGGCCACGCGACCGACGTAGACTCCTGCGCCCGGAAGGATCTCGTTCTCGGGCTCGAGATTTGCGGTCGGGAATCCCAGCGTGCGCCCCCTCTGGTCGCCTCGGGTGACGCGGCCGCGGACACTATAAGCGCGACCCAGCATCCGGCCGGCCTCTTCGACGCGCGACTCGACCACCAGCTTGCGGATTCGCGTCGAGTTCACGTCGCTCCCATCCATCGTGACTTCCGGAATGATCGTGACGGAAAATTCCAGCTTCGGCCCGAGTTCCGTCAGCAGCCTCATCGACCCTTCGCGATCTCGGCCGAAATGGAAGTCGTAGCCGACATAGACCTCGACCGGTCGAACCCGGCGATAGAGGATCTCACGAATGAATGTTTCGGCAGACGTCGAGGCGAACGCCGTGTCGAATTTTTCGACGATGACCGCATCGATGCCCGCCTGATCGAGCAGTTCGATCCTCTGTTCGAGGGTCGTGAGCAAGCGCGGCGCCTGGTCCGGTCTCAGCACCTTGATCGGGTGCGGTTCAAAGGTGAAGACGACGGACGTTCCCCCGCACGCGCGTGCGCGCGCCACGACGAGATCCGTGATCGCGCGATGGCCCACGTGCAATCCATCGAAGTTGCCGACCGTGACGACGGGTCTGTGCAAGGGACGGCTCAGCGCACCGCTTCCCGCGAAATACTCCAATGCTAGACTCCCGGCGTGCGCATCCTTTCGCGCTACTTCCTCACCAACTACCTGAAGTGCTTTGCCCTGATTCTGATCGCATCGATCATCGCCATCGCGGTGATCGAGTTGATGCTCAACCATCAAATTATCTTCGAACGCCGCGGGGGGGCGATGGGGTTGGCGACCTATCTCCTCCTACGCATTCCATCCTACTACTTTCGCGATCTGATACCGATCGCATGCTTCGCCGCCGTGCTATTCGGCATCGGTCTCCCCGCGCGCTCGCACGAGATTACCGCGATCAGGGCCGGAGGCATCGCGCCCGCGCGAACGGTCATTCCTCTGCTCTGCGCGGCCGCTGCTCTTTCCGGCATCACGCTATCCCTCAACGAATCGCTGGTCGTCCAGGCCTCGCGGGCCTGGGCGCGCGAAATGCATCCCAGAGGAAACATCGCGTTCCGCCAGAATTCGTTCTGGTACTACCGGGGGAACGCCCTGTATAGCGTTCAAGGGGTCGATCGAGAAGCGGGCATCCTTCGCGGCGTCAGCGTCTACGAACGCGGCCCAGAGGGTCGACTGATCGAGATCGTACAGGCCGAACGGGTCGACGTGCGAGACGCTGGGCATTGGCGCTTTCTCGACTCAACGTCGCGAACCTTCGATCCGAAGCACCCAGCGAAACCACCCGAGGTCACACATTTTGCGCAGTGGAGCCGCGATGTCGCGGCGGACGACGACCTCTTGATGCTCGAGGCTAGCGCGAAGAACCTGTCGCTTCCCAAACTCGGCGCCTACATCGAAGCCCAGGTCCGCGCCGGCAGAAACGCAACGCGCCATCTCGCACTCTATCACGCGCGCCTGTCCGAACCGTGGACGGTGCTTCTATTCGCCTTGCTCGCCGCGCCACTGGGATTTGCGGTCGAACGCAATCGAAGCCTCGCCGCATCCGCGCTGACGGGAGTCATCATCCTGGCCATCTTCTACACCTCGCGCAGCGCGGCGGAAATGCTCGCGCAAAGGGAATTTGCGGCCGCGGCCGCGAGTCACTGGCTGATCCTCGCCGCCTTCGGCAGCTACGCAGTGGTGCAGCTTTTCCGGGTTGCGCGCTGACCGCTCAACGCCGATCTGCACCCCCGCCGCTAGCGTCGAGAAACTCGAAGAATTCCGAATCGGGCGACAGAATCAGCGTGGTTCCTTCACCGATCGTCTTCCGATAGGCCTCGAGGCTGCGAACGAATGCATAGAAGTCGGGCGCCTTGCCGTAGGCGGCCGCGTAGATGCGCGCCGACTCGGCATCACCCGCGCCACGCATGATCTCCGCTTCACCCATCGCGTTCGCGACGGTCACCCGCGCATCGCCATCAGCCACTGCTCGGATCTCTCGGGCGTCTTCTTCTCCCTCGGCCCGGTACTTCCGCGCGAGTCGCTCGCGATCCGTCTTCATCCGCGCGTAGACGTTCTTCTCGATCGCGTCCGGAAGTTCGGTCCGGTTGATCCGAACGTCGTGGATCGCGATTCCGGTCCCCGCAAACGAATCCGCTACCCGCTTGCGGATCGCCTGCATGATCTCGCTGCGCCGGTCGGTGAGAAGTTCCGCGAGCGTGTGCCGCGCGACGATCTCGCGCACTCCCGCGCGCACGACGCGGTCCATCTGTTTCTCGGCCTGCTGCATTCCCTTGGGAAACGACGAGATGAATGCGGTCAGGTCATCGATCTTCCACATCGCGTAATTGTCGACCACGACGCGTTCCTGGTCCTTCGTCTGGATCACGTCCTGCTCGGTATTGAGATAGAGCCGACGCCGCTCGTAGGTCTTCACTTCGTCGAGAAATGGCACGCGCAACGACCATCCGGGCTCGGTCTCATTGATGACATCGCCGAATCTCAAGATGATCTGCTGCGTGCCCTCCTGCGTGATGAGCACCGGGCCGATCCCTCGGCTGCCGGCGGCGATCAAGGCCACAGCCAGAGTCGACAAGAGGGCGATCACGAGAAAGAGTCGCTTCACGGTTTGCCCCGCAAATCATCGTCGAGCGACAGATGCGGCAACACGCCCGCGACTCCAGGCTCGATGATGACCATTCGCACGCGGGGCAGCACGCCTTCCATCGTCTCCAGATAGAGTCGCTTTCGGGTCACTTCGGGGGCCGCCTGGTAGGCGGCAACCAGCGCGTTGAAGCGCTCGGCCTCTCCCCGGGATTCCGCGATCTTCGAATCGCGATAGGCCCTCGCGGATTCCCTCAGCTCGATCGCCTCGGCGCGGGCCTGGGGGAGCACCTCGTTCTCATAACCCTTCGCCTGGTTGATCGCGAGATTCGCATCCTGCGCGGCGGCGACGACGTCGTCGAACGCCGCCCTCACTTCTTGCGGCGGCTGCACCTGTTGCAATTCCACCTGCATCACCTCGACTCCCATCTCATAGGAATCGACGATGTCCTGCAACAGTCGCGCGCTCTCGATTTCGACCTCGCCGCGCCGCTCCGTGAGAACGCCGTCCACCGTCATTCGGCCGACGATCTCGCGCACCGCCGCCTGCGCGGCGTCGCGCAGGGTCGGCACGATATCAGCTACGCCATATTGCGACTCGTAGGCGTCGCTCACTCGGTACTGCATGACGAAACCGAGATCGACGATGCTGTTGTCTCCGGTTTGCATGCTGGACTCATGCTTGCTTTGGCTGTTCTGCTCCGCCTCGCCCTCCCGAACGCCGAACTCCAAGCGCATGATTTCCGAGACGTTGACGATCTCGTGGGTCTCGATGGGTGAGGGAAGACGCCAGCGCAGTCCCGCCTGCGGCTCGGTTCGCTGGTAGGCGCCCAATCGCAGGATGATCGCCGACTGTCCGGGCTTGAGTTGATAGAAGCCAAAATGTTCGGCGCCCGGAAAACCCAGATACGCCCAAGCCGCGCTCCCCGCGAGTAGCAACAACAGCAGAATCACACTGCTCAGCAGCCGCCGCACCGAGCGATTCACCTTCGCATCGACCGAAGGGTCTGCGTCCTCTCGAGGAGCCATCGATCAGGCTCCGCCGCTGTCTTTGGAAGCGCCCTTGGGCATCGAGACGAGATTCTCGTAGAAGGGGCGCAGGATGTCGATCGGAACCGGAAAGATCGTCGTCGAATTGTTTTCGGTTGCGATCTCGGCGAGCGTCTGTAGATACCGGAGCTGCAGCGCACCCGGCTCCGTGCTGAGCACCCGCGCTGCGTTCGCGAGCTGCTGAGCGGCTTGAAATTCGCCCGCGGCGTGGATCACCTTCGCGCGCTTCTCGCGCTCGGCTTCGGCCTGCTTGGCCATCGCCCGCTGCATGTCCGGCGGCAGGTCGATTTGTTTGACTTCGACCGCGCGAACCTTCACCCCCCAGGGTTCCGTCTGCAGGTCGATGATCACCTGGAGCTTCTGATTGATGTCTTCGCGCTCCGCGAGAAGCTCGTCGAGCTCGGCCTGGCCGCAGATGCTGCGAAGCGTCGTCTGAGCGAGCTGCGAAGTTCCGTACAGATAGTTCTCGACCTGGATCACCGCCTTCTCGGGGTGCAGCACGCGGAAGTAGAGCACCGCGTTGACCTTCACCGAGACGTTGTCGCGCGTGATGACCTCCTGGGAGGGCACATCCATCACGATTTCGCGCAAGCTGATGCGCACCATGCGGTCGACGCCCGGAATGATCCATTTGAAACCCGCCGTCTTGACGCCGACGAATCGCCCCAGCCGAAAGATCACACCGCGCTCGTATTCTGCGATGATCCGAATGCCAAAAACGAAAAGCGCCGCAAGCGTCCCAATCACAACCAGCAATCCCAGTCCCATCAATCCCCTCCCCTCGATGCCCCTATGCGACTCTATCCCTCTCCAGCTCGATGACTCTATGCCGCGCCGTCCGGCTCGGAAACTCTATGCGGTGATGCCGCTTCGATCAGCCGCTCGCGACCGGATCGGCGTTCTAATCGGAGCGCGCGCGGCGCACGCGAAGCCGCAGCCCTTCGACCGCGGTGACCTCCACGGACTCGCCGCTCTCGATCTGCTGGTCGGCCTTGGCCGACCAGTACTCGCCCCGAATGAAGACCTTGCCATCCGGGCACAGCGGCGTCCGCGCCTCGCCGATCAGGCCGAGCAGCTCGTCGACACCCGTCGTCTGCGCCCGAAAAACGCTTCGCGTCACGATCAGCACGATGGTCCCCGCACAGATCGCGAAGCCCGCCACCACGGGTACCAAGAACGTCCAGAATGGCAGCGTGAGATCGCTCAGCTCCGGCATGTCGAATATCATCGAACCGCCAACGAGCATGCAGATGACTCCCAGCGTGAACAGCACGCCGAAGGACGTGACGAAAATCTCCAGCACGAGCAGGATCATCCCCACGAGCATCACCAGCAGGCCGATCCACGAGAACGGCAGGATCTGCAGTGCGAATCCGGCGACCACCAGGCAAAGCGCCCCGAGGATTCCCGGCACCAGCATCCCGGGCTGTTGAAACTCGATGTAGAGACCCAGCATTCCGGCCATCACGAGTAGCACCGCGATTTCCGGGCTGGCGAGGAAATTGAAGAATCTCGTCATCCCCGTCATCTCGATACTGCGAACATCCGCGGCTTCCGTTTCGAGGACGACCAGCGTCCCGTCGCCGATCTCGACCTCCATTCCCTGGACTTGTTTGAGGAGATCCGCCCGATCCGAAGCCACCAGGTCGATCACTCCGAGTTTCAGCGCCTCGTCCTGGGCGATCGCTTCGGCCTCGCGCACCGCGCTGATCGCCCACTCGACGTTGCGTTTTCGCTCGGTGGCGATCGATTCCATGAACGCCATGGTCATCTTCTCGGCCTTCTCCATTCCCACGTCACTGCGTTCGTCGTCCTCTTCGCGCTTCCCTCCGCCGCCCGATACGCTGATTGGAGACGCTGCGCCGATGCTGGTTCCGGGCGCCATCGCGGCGATGTGGCCCGCGAGCGTGATGAACGTCCCGGCAGAAGCCGCCCACGCGCCCCTCGGCGCGACGAACACGATGATCGGCACATTCGCGTTGAGCATCGCCTGGATGATGTCCTTGGTCGACGCGAGCAGCCCGCCTGGCGTATCGAGTTCGATCAGGAGCGCTTCGGCACCGTCGGATTCACTCTGCCGAATCGCGTCCTGGATGTAGTCGGATGACGCCGGATTGATCGAGCCATTGATCGCAATCAAGTTGACGTGGCCCGCCGACGCGTTGCCCGCGAGCAGCGCGAGTGAACCCAGTGCAACGGCGAGAATGCGAATCGAGCGCGCCGACCCGAACGACATCATTTGCTGCCTTTTCGCAACTTGACGATCCGGTCGAGCAGTTGCGCGGCGACCGCGCTCTTGGCAAGCGACGGCAGCTCTTCGATCTGCCCGTCCGGCCAGACGAAGACGGCCGCGTTGGAATCCGAATCGAAGACCGCCGCCTTTTCGCTGATGTCGTTCGCGACCAGAAGGTCGCAGCCCTTTCGCGCGAGCTTCCTGCTCGCGGCGGCGATCAGGTCGTGGCTCTCGGCCGCAAACCCGACCAGCGTGCGCTCGCCCTTGATCTCGCAGAGCTCTGCAAGGATGTCGGGATTGCGGACCAACTCGAGCGTCAGGCCCGCCGAATCCGCGAGGTCTTCTTTCTTGATCTTGCGTTCCGAGTATTGGGCGGGTCGAAAATCGGCCACGGCTGCGGCCATCACGGCGATGCTCGACGCCCCAAACTCCGATAGCACGGCATCGCGCATCTCACTCGCCGTCCGGACATCCAGCCGGCGCACACCCGCTGGCGTAGTCAGCGCAGTCGGTGCCGCGACGAGAACCACTTCGGCGCCGCGCCGCGCCGCCTCGGCGGCGACCGCAAATCCCATCTTGCCGGAAGATCGATTGCCCAGATAGCGCACCGCGTCGATCGGCTCGCGGGTCCCGCCTGCGCTGACCAGAATCCGCTCGCCTGCGAGATCGCGGGTTCCGAGCAACAAGCTGGCTTCCGCGGCGATCGCCTCAGGCGGCGACATCCGGCCGGCGCCTTCCCAGCCGCACGCGAGTTCTCCGCTTTCCGGGCCAATCGAGCGGACTCCGCGCTCTCGCAGAACTTCCATGTTGGCACGCGTGGCCGGATGCTCCCACATGTTCACGTTCATCGCGGGTGCGACGAGAATCGGCGCGCGCGTCGCGAGCAACACCGCCGACACCAGATCGTCGGCGAGCCCGCAGCGAAGCTTCGCGAGACTGTTGGCGGTGGCCGGCGCGAGGATTGCGAGTTCCGCCCAGTCCGCGAGCGAGATATGGTCGATCTCCCCTCCTTGGGAGGGGTCGAAGCGATCATTCTGGAAGGGGTCGAAGCGATCATTCTGGTAGGGGTCGAAGAGATCATTCTGGGAGGGGTCGAAGCGATCATTCTGGGAGGGGTCGAAGAGATCCTTGCGCACTGGGTAACCGGTCAGCGTCTGGACCACCAGCGGGGTGACGAACTGCTGGGCGTTTTCGGTCATCGCGCAGCGCACGCAAGCGCCAGCCCGACGCAGGATCCGGATCAACTCCGGAACCTTGTACGCCGCGATACCGCCGCTGACCGCGACCAGGACACGCCGCTGTTCCATCGCTTGGCCTCGGGAATTTCCTTTGTTGGCTGCGAGGTTAACGGAACCCGGGCGAAGCAACAACGAAGCTTCGGGCCCGCGTGGGTTGGCGTCAGCGCGCCGCTCGATCGAGCCTCTCCGCCGCGCCGCTCAGCCGAGCCGCACAGGCCCGATCCTTTCCTGAAGCTTCTTCGCGACAAGCGAGGGAACGAAATCGTCCACGGAGCGTCCGAGTCGAACGAGCTCTTTGAGCCGAGAGGAGCTGACGTAGAGATACTCCTGACTGGACATCATGAAGACCGTCTCGATCTCCGGGTAGAGGTGCTTGTTCATCAGCGCCATCTCGAATTCGTATTCGAAATCCGACATCGCGCGCAGGCCGCGAATGATGACCTTCGCGCCGATCTCCATCGCAAAGTCGACCGTCAGGTTATCGAACGCCGTGACATCGACTCGCGGTTCGTCACCGAGCACCGATCGGAGCATGCCGATTCGCTCGTCCTTGCTGAAGGTGCCTTCCTTTTCGACGTTGAAGGCAACCGCGATCACGAGCCGGTCGAAGATCTTCAGCGCGCGCTGCACCACGTCGAGATGGCCGTTGGTGAGAGGATCGAAGCTCGCGGGAAATACGGCGACCGTCGTTTTGCCGTTTCGATCGGCCATCCAAGCTCCTCGCTATTTTCCTTGCTGCGCGACGAACCGAGCCACAACCGTGTCGCCATAGCGCCTCTCGTCGAGCGCCGACAATCCCTCGACTTGCGGCGAAGGATGACGCTTGTCGCGCTCGAGCACCACCATGGCGCCGGGAGGCAGCACTCCGGAATCCACCAGCGCCTCGAACGCGCGCGCGGGCTCCTCGGAAGCGTAGGGGGGGTCCATCAGCACGAGATCGAAGCGCTCCCCGGCTCGTCCGAGGCGACGGATGACACCCGGCGCATCTCCGGCAAGAGCCTGCGCGACGAGATCGAGCTCGAGCGAGGTCAGATTCGCTCGCAGAACCTCGAGTGTCGGAATGTCCCGCTCCACGAAGGTCGCTGCCGCAGCGCCCCGAGAAATTGCCTCGATTCCGAGCGCCCCACTCCCCGCGTAGAGGTCGAGCACGCGCGCGCCTTCGAGGTTTCCGAAACGAGCAAAGAGTGCCTCGCGCACCCGGTCGGCGGTCGGTCGAACCTCACCTTGCGGAACCCGGAAGCGCCTGCCCGACAAGCGCCCCCCGGTTACCCGAAGACGATGAGCAGCAGCGCGCAACTCAGCGGTCCGATGAGCAACTGGATCGCCCAACACATAATATTGACTCGCGATTAGGGAAAACTCCATGCGCGACCCTTTCGCTCGCACCAAACCTAGGCAAAAACACTACCTCCGCTCTCGATTTCCCCGCAATCGCCGTCGACAATCGGCGTTTTGAAAAAGCGTTCGGGATGACGACTTCGTCAAGCGACACCCTGGCGGGGATTTCAGTCGAAATAACCGCCGCGCACTCTTGCTCTCGCTGGTGTTCCATCCTACACTGCGCCGATTCGCAGATGACGCGACTTTGTGATTTTGCTCTGCGAACTCTTACAATCAACCACGCACTTCATCGACCGCGGCCTGGTACGAGCAACGAGACACCAACGAAAGCACGGACACAAGCTGCGACACGATGTCGAGTGTCACGACTGCCGCCCGACCCAGGGTGGTCGCAGTCGCGACCGCACAAATCAGGAGAAACGAACAAATGGCTACAGCTGCAGTTTCACGTCTCAAGCGGAAGCTTCCTGAGAGACTGGCCGCCGTCCGCGGAGATCGTTCTCAGCGACAGTTCGCGCGTGATCTCGGTGTTTTTCAGCAAAACGTCAACCGATACGAGAGCGGCACGACGCCGCACACGGATTTCCTGATCACGCTCGCGCTCAAGGAGAACATCTCGATCGACTGGCTGCTCCTGGGCAAGGGTAAGTTGCGAAAGGGCCGCTAGCCAGGCTTTGCCGTTCCAACCATTCGAGGGCCCGGCCGCCAAACGCCGGGCCCTCGTTTCTGGGACCGATCCCCTCGTTTCTGGGACCGATCCCGTCGTTTCTGGGACCGATCCCGTCGTTTCTGGGACCGATCCCATCTAATGGGGATCGCGCCCCGCCACAAAGCCCGCCGGAACCTCTCCCGGCCGCCGCTGCCGGATTGAGACCCTCGGCGGTCGACAAATGGGAAAAGAACTTCACACAGCATCCGCTTCGCGGGCATCTCCTCCACGCGAAATTCATCCGCAACAGATCACCTAGCCACGCGATTTTGATCCGATATCGGCTGCGGCCCGGGTCGGGGCACGCTTCTTGCTCAATCCCCGATCAGTGCGTGGATCCATGCGGGATCCGGATCGGAGGCCAGGTGCAGCTGCTCGCATTCGCCACGTTGGCCCTTTCGGGCTTGGACCACTGGACCACTTATGTGTGCCTGAGCCAGGGCTTCGAGGGTTGGGAGGTGACGGAAGCCAATCCGCTCTCGGACTGGCTCTTCCAGACGGTGGGGCTCGTCCCGGGACTGCTGGTCGACAGCGCGTTGACGCTCGCGGCGGTGGCCTTCCTGCTGACGACGCGCCGCCTGCCCTTGCTGTTCAAGAAGACCTTCTTCGGACTTGTGGTCGCCTCCACCGGATACGCGGTCTTCAACAACTACCGGGCGATGAACGCGCTCGGAATCTCGCTTCTCGGCATCGGGTGACTGCCATGATTCGGCGCCTTCTGCTATCGCTGTCGTGCCTTGCCTTCGGAACGCTCTCGTGCGGCCACTTTCCGCGGCCGCCCGCGGCGGACAGCCTGCCTCCGGTGTCGCTCGCGCTACCGGAGGCCGCAAGTGAACAAGCTGCGGCCGACCCAATGGTGGAGCGCGCGATCCATTACCTGAAGGGGCGCCGTACGGCGCTCAGCGACCCCGAGATCGCACGCGTCGCCGACACGATCGTTCGCGAGGCCAACCTCCGGGGCATCGATCCGAATCTCGTGATCGCGGTAATCCACATCGAGAGCCGCGGCAACGCGTTCGCGCTGTCACCGGTCGGCGCGATGGGAATGATGCAGATCATGCCTCCGACCGGCGAAGAACTCGCCGGGAAGCTAGGGATTTCCTGGATCGGTCCGCAAACGCTGTTCGATCCGCTGGTGAACGTGCGGATGGGCATCGCGTATCTCGAGGAACTCGAGCGTCGTTATGGAAACACCGCGACGGCACTCGCGGCCTACAACTGGGGACCGGGTCGCATCGATTCCAAGATCCAGCGCGGCGATGCCCTACCGGTTCTCTACTCCGGATCCGTGCTCGCCAGCTACCGATCGCACTGATCGCGATCCGACGCGGCGGGAATCTCGCCCTGCGCCAGTTCCGCGGCAAACCGGTCCACGGCAGCCATCGCCGCTTCGTCGCTGCCGGAAAATCCGTTCACGAGAATCGAGAATACGAGCGGCTCGCCGCTGGCTGACAGCGCGTAACCCGAAAGCGCCGTCACGCGCGTGAGAAGGCCGGTCTTCGCGCGCACCCGGTTGGCAGCTTCACCGCTGCGCTTCTCCAACGTGCCGTCCGACGCCGCGATCGGCAACGCCGCGACGAACTCCGGCCCGAAGCGAAACGAGTCCCTCGCGATCCGCAGCGCCGACACCAGCGTGCGCGGCGTCACGCGGTTGTCATAGGACAGTCCCGAACCGTCTACGCTCGACATCCCCGCCAGATCGACACCGAGCTGTTCGAGTTGCGCGCGCACGGCCGAAATGCCGGCCGGCCAACTTCCCACACCCGCGTCGCGCGCACCAAGTGCCTTGACGAGCATCTCAGCCATCGTGTTGTTGCTGTACTTGAGAAACAGCTGCACGAGATCCGCCAAGCTCTTGCCTTCGAATGCGAGCACGGGAAGCATCGACTCGGGCACGACGCCGAGGCGATCCTCTGCTTCGACGCCTTCCACGCGGATCCCGTTGGACTCGAGTTGCGCGCGCAGCACCGAGCCCGCGTAGCGGACGGGATCGAGCACGCTTCGGGGGTAGGTCTTCGATTCGCTCGCCGCGCGCACGACGCCCGAGACGCTGACTTCCTCGGCGCCGCCCAGCCGGCTTCGATCGACGGCGAGACTCGTTTTGGCTTTTCGCTCGCCGGTTGCCGCGAGGTTCTTGAGCCGCAGATAGGAAACCGGAGGATCCAGCCGCACGCGAACGGGATCGCCCGCTTTGCGCCCCGCTTCGACCGTGGCCGAGAAAGCGCTGTAGTTCGCGGTCAGCGCGGCGACCGGTCCGTGGTAGGCGCGAGCCGAAGTCTCGCCCCAGTTCGGATGCCAGAATTCGGCGTCGAATGCGCTGGCATCGAGCAGCAGCCCTTTGCGGACGCTGCGGATTCCGCGCAGCCGCAAATCGGCGGCGAGGCGCCAGTATTCCTCCGAAGTGAGTCCCGGATCTCCGCCTCCGCGAACCCCGAGCCAATCGACGCCACCGTCGGCGTCCGGCCGCGCATCCGCGAAGATCTGGGTGGTGAATCGGTGCGCGGGCCCCCAGGCGGCGAGCAGCGCAATCGCAGTCAAGACCTTCTGGTTCGAAGCGGGAATCAGTGCGTGGTCCGGCGCGCGCTCGTAGAGCACCCTGCCGTCCTGTTGCGCGACCACCAACACACCGATGCGCGCGTCCTTCAGCGCCGGAGCGCGCAGCGCGGCGTCGAGGCGACCCGCAAACTCCGCCGCCGCGGCCGATCCGGCCAGCGACACAGCGAGCGTTGCCGCGGTGACACTCCAGACGCGACGCATCGATCCTCTCCTCCGGTGCTGCCTGCCGGCTCTACGGCGCAACTTCGGTTCTTGTGGATTCTTTTCCTGCGCCCAATCCTGCGTTCGAGCGCTCGAGCGACTCCGCTGGAGCAAGGGCTCAGCGCTGAGGTCACTTGCGCCGAGAAGCTGGGGGAGCTTCTGGGATGTTCGCTTGACGCGAGTCAGCTTATCCGGGAGGCTGCGACGCGGCAATCGAGTTCGGCTCGACGCGTCTGGGGGGATCGTGCTCAACGCGATATTCATCGCGCTGCTCGTAGTTGCGGTCGTGACCGCGGCCGGCAACGGCAGGATGCCGGCCGTCAACCAGGCGCTGTTCGACTCCGCGCGCGACGCCGTCAACATCGCGCTCGGGCTGATCGGAACGATGGCGCTGTGGCTCGGATTCATGCGCGTGCTGCGCGACGCGGGCGTGATGGCGAACATCGCGCGCGCGCTCGCTCCCGTGATGCGCTGGCTATTCCCCGCGATTCCGCCTGATCACCCCGCGATCAGCGCGATGATCCTGAACATGTCCGCGAACGTGCTCGGACTCGGCAACGCCGCAACCCCGTTCGGCCTCAAGGCGATGCGCGAGCTGCAGAAATTGAACACCAACAAGGCCGTCGCGACGGATTCGATGGCGCTGTTCCTCGCGATCAACACGTCGGGGCTCGCGGTCATCCCGACTGGCGTGATGGCGGTCCGCGCGAGCCTCGGCTCGGCGAACCCGGGCGGGATCTTCCTGCCCTCGATTCTCGCGACCCTGTGCTCGACGATCACCGCGATCGTCTTCGCCAAATTTCTCGCGCGCCGCAAGATATTCTCACTCGACCGCTACGCGTCGATCTACCCCACGGATGCGAGCGAACCCGAACCGGACGTTGACGACATCGAGCTGCCGCAGGCTCCCGAGAGCCGGTCGTTCTCGCGCTGGGGCGTTGCGCTGATGCTGGCCGTCGCCGCCTGGGTGGTCGCGATGATCGTCCGCGACCTCGCGGTCGCCGAGGGCAACACGCGGGAAGCGATGCTCGCGATCTTCAACAGCTGGCTGATGCCGCTGCTCGCGGTCGGGATCGCCCTCTACGCGCTGGGCGCGCGGGTCAAGGTCTACGAATCGCTGGTCGAGGGCGCGCGCGAGGGTTTCCAGATCGTGATCATGATCATTCCCTTCCTGGTCGCGATCCTCGTCGCGATCGGCGTGTTTCGCGCTTCGGGAGCGCTCGATGCGGTGCTCGCGGCCGTTTCGCCCGTGACATCCCTGATCGGATTTCCCGCGGAAGCGCTCCCAATGGCGATCATCCGCCCGCTTTCCGCCCAGGGAGCGCTCGGCGTCATGACGGAAACGATGAAGATCTACGGTCCGGATTCCTTCATCGGCTACCTGGTTTGCGTGATTTCCGGCAGCACCGAGACCACCTTCTACGTGCTCGCGCTCTACTGCGGGAGCATTCGGCTCCGCGCTACCCGACACACGGTGTTTGCGTGCGTCGCCGCGGATATCGGCGGCGCGCTCGCCTCGCTGTTCTGGTGCCGGGTATTCTTCTGATCCGCGGCGCGGGGTCGGTGACGCCCCCAACACCCGCGCAAGCCAGGAAGCCCGCGTGAACCAGAATCGATCCAGACAGCAGAGCGAGGCCCTCGTCGCAGAAGTCGTCCGCGCGCAGCTCGGGGCCGCGGTCAGCCGATTCAGCTGGTTGCGCGGCGCACTCGGCTTTCGAAGTTTCTCGAGGATCTGGCTCGAAGCATCTGAAACAACAAGACAATCTCTCCCTGAAACGCTGATCGCGCGGATCGAGGCCGCGGACGATCCGAGCCGCAGGCCCGCGGGCGTTCTCGCCGAGCCCGCCCTCGAGCCGATCCGCGCACTGCTCGAATCCGAGGGCCTTCCGGTGCCGCGGCGCTTCGGCGCGGATCCCGCGCGCGGCATCGAACTGCTCGAGGACCTAGGCGAGCGCTCGCTCGCGGATTTTGCGCGCAGCGCGGATGCGCGAGAACTCGACAGCCTCTACCGCGAAGCCTGCGAACTCCCGCCGCGGCTCCAGCGGATCGAAGCGCGCCCGGGCGTCGCAAACTTCGCGCGCCAGCTCGACGACGCCCACTTGCGCTACAAGGCCGAGCGCTTCGCGCGCTGGAGTCTCCACCGCGATCGCGCGGCGAGCCCCGAGGAGGCCACGGTCGTGCGCGAAGCTTTCGAGCGGATCGCGCGAGAGATCCGCAGCGCGCCGCGGCGGCTCGCGCATCGGGACCTGCAAAGCGCGAATCTCCAACTCGTCGAAACGCCTCGAGGTTCAGCTGCCAAGATGCCGTTTCGACTCGTGATGATCGATCTCCAAGGTGCGTTCATGGCACCGCCCGAATACGATCTGGTCTGCCTGCTGCGGGATTCCTACGTCGAGCTCACTGAAGCCGCAGTGGCCGCGCATCTCGCGCGCGTGCGATCCGCGCTGCCGGACTGCCCGGACGCGGAGATCTTTCAGCTGCGCTTCGACCTTCTCACCCTCAGCCGCAAGGCGAAGGACCACGCGCTGTTTCGCGCGGTCGCGCGCGAGCGCGGGGACGAGCGCTATCTCCAGTACCTGCCAGCGACGCGCCGCTATCTCCAGACAGCGGCCGCGCGCGTTGCATCAAAATACCCAGAATACGCTGACTTGAATCATCTGATTCAAGCGATTCCGGAGCTTCCATGAGAGCCATGATCGTCGCAGCCGGGCTCGGAACCCGACTGCGGCCGCTCAGCGGGCTGCGGCCGAAGCCCGCGCTGCCGGTGCGCGGCATCCCGCTGATCGCCTACACGCTGGCACTGCTCGCCCGCCACGGCGTGACGCAAGTCGTCGTCAACGCCCACCACCTGCCGGAGATCCTGATGGACGCGGCCCGGCGCCATTGCCCGGCCGGCATCGAGCTGCGCTTTTCGATTGAAACCGAGCTGCTCGACACCGGAGGCGGCATCCGCCGCGTCGCGGATTTTCTGCGCGAGAGCGACCCGTGCCTGATCGTCGCGGGCGACATGCTCTTTGACGCGGACCTCTCGGCGCTGGTCGCCAAACAGCGCGAGCGCAGGGACGCGTGGACGCTCCTGCTGCGCGAGGGCGACCCGCGCGAGCCAAGATTCGGCAGCCTCGGCGTCGACGCGGAGGGCCGCCTGCGCCGCATCGGTCAGCGCTTCGACCTCGGCGGCGAGATGCGCGCGGGCATCTACAGCTGGGTGAACGTCGTGGCGGCGCGGGCCTTCGATTCGCTCCCCGCGCGCGAAATCTTCAGCCACCTCGACCATTGGATTGCGCCGCAGCTCGCGTCCGGCGCTGCGGACATCCGCGGCGAAATCCTCGCGGCAAAAGCGTTCTGCTGGGAACCCGTGGGTACGCCCGCCGAGTATCTCAAAGTCAATCTCGAGCCAACGCACCTTTCCTACCAGCAGGCGATCGCTGGCGCGCAGCGCGCGGGCGCGCGGATCGTAGGAGACGTCGTGATCGGCGCGAATGCGACGCTCGGCTCCGGTGTGCGGCTGCAGCGCGCGGTCGTCTGGGACGGCGAGCGGGTTCCCGACGGGCTGGAAGCGAGCAACGGCGTCTTCGCCGGGGGAGTCTTTCACTCGGTCGATTGAACGCCTCTGCGAAGGTTGGTTGCACGGCTTCGCTGACGGAAGTTGGTTGAACGGGTTCGCTGACGGAAGTTGGTTGAACGGGTTCGCTGACGGAAGTTGGTTGAACGGGTTCGCTGACGGAGGTTGGTTGCTTGGGTTCGCTGACGGGGGGCCATCGGGCTCAAACACCATGTCGCCCGATGGCCCCCCGTCAGCGCCCCGAGTGACGTTTTGAAGGATCGAGCCGCCGATTGCAGGGGTTCTTTTTCACGCGCGGGCGGCAAATTTGCTTTGGGGTCGGGACGCGAGAGCTGGGAGCGACATGCGGTTGGAGCGAATGCGCTTGCGCCCTGACCCCCAGAGCAGAGCCGATGTGCTGAATCCGCGTGCGGGGCAGCGAGCGGTTGCGCGCCGGTAGCTGGGGAAAGAGCTGGCGGTCCTAGCAGCTCGAACCCGAAACGGGTTCGAGGTGCGCCGCAAGGGAAGCGAAGCTTCCCCCGCTAGCGATCGATCTTTCCTGGTGAGATCTCACCCAACACGACCGCGTGACGCGCCCCGGTACATTGGGGCAGGTGATTCGGGATTCCAAGCAGCGCGTGGCGACCCATCAACGCGAACGCCATCGCCTCCGCGGCGCGAGCCGGTACGCCGACCGCGTCGAACGGGGCGATCGGCACGCCCGGCAGTGCCGCGCCGAGCGCGTCCATCAGCGCGGGATTTTCGACGCCTCCGCCGCCGACGAGCATGCGATCGACGCTCCCGTCCAGAAAATCCCGCTTTGCGCGCGCGATCGATTCTGCGGTAAAGGCCACGAGCGTCGCGACGAGATCGTCATCGGCGCGGCCTTCGCGGCGCGATTGCCGCGCGAGCGCTTCGGCCTGCTCGAGCCCGTAGCGCTCGCGACCGGTCGATTTCGGCGGACTGCGGCGCAAGAAATCGTCGTCGAGCAAGCGCGCCAGCCAATCCTGACGAACGCGCCCGCGACGCGCGCGCACGCCACCGCGATCCAGCGCCTCCCGACCGTCCGAGAAGAAGGAAACCGCGCCGTCGATCAGCGCGTTGGCGGGGCCGACATCGAAAGCGATCACGTCTTGCGCCCGGCCACCGCGCGGCAGCCAGCTGAGGTTTGCGATGCCGCCGAGATTGAGCACGAGGCGACTCTCGTCGGGGTCCGAGAGCGCGGCAAAATGGAAGAACGGCGCGAGCGGTGCGCCCTCGCCACCTGCCGCGATGTCCCGCGGGCGAAAATCCGCGACGGTCGTGCAACCCGTCCTCTCCGCGATCAGCGACGGGTCCCCGATCTGCAGCGAGGCCCGCAGCTCGGGATGGTGGGCGACGGTCTGACCGTGCGATGCGATCGCGTCGATCTGCGAGAGCGGGATCTGAGCGCCGTCGGCGAGCGCGATTGCCGACTCCGCGAAGCGCTCCGCGAGCAGCACGTCGAGGGCCGCGAGCTCGCTCAGCGCGCTGCCCGGCGGCAGGCGCCCCGCCGCGAGCGCGTGGATGCGGCGCTGGAGCGACTCGGGAAATGGATCCTGGCGAAACGCGACGAGCGCAAACGGCCTCGGCGCAGTCCCCTCCGGCCACTCGACGAGCGCCGCATCCACCCCATCCGCGGAGGTTCCCGACATCAATCCGATCACGCGCATGCGGCGAGCTTACCTCGTTCGCGGCCGGCCATTTGACAGTCGACGCGACTGCCGGAAAGATTCGGCCGTCCCTGCCCCGACCTTGGGGTAGAAATCTCTCACATCGAAGCGGAGATCAACGCATGAAGGATTCGTCGCGGACCCAGGGCGGTCTGATCTGTATCGGCGTCGCCATACTGGGGGCATGCTTCCTGCTCGCCTTGCTTCAGCAGAGTTACTGGGCGATCGCGATCCCGGTCGCGGCGATCGTCTTCTTCGCTCTCGGCCTGACTTTCTGGGTCGGTTACACGATCGCCACGATCCAAGTCGAACCGATGGAGGACCAGCAACCGCCCGCGACGGGCGAAGCGAGCAGTCCCGCGCGCGACGCGTCCAACTGAGCGGCCGTGCGCATCGCGCTGCTCAGCTATCGCGGAAATATGTACTGCGGCGGGCAGGGAATCTACGCCGCCGCACTCGCGGGCGAGTGGAAGCGCGCCGGGCATGACGTGCACGTCTTTGCGGGCCCGCCCCTGCCCCAGCTCGCGCCGGACATTCCGCTGCACGAAATTCCGAACGACAACGTGTTCGGACAAAAATATCCGGACTTCGTCGATCCCCGGTCGCCGTTCTCGCTCTTCAAACCGATGAGCCTGTGGGAACTCGGGGTCTCGCGCTTCGGCGTGTTTCCGGAGATGCACAGCTTCGGAATGCGACTGATGCTGCGCTGGCCGCGTATCCAGGAACGCCATCGCTTCGACATCGTCTTCGACAACCAATGCCTGAGTTGGGGGTTGCTCGGCATCCGGGCCATGGGAGTCCCGGTCGTCTCGGTGATCCACCACCCGCTCCACATCGACCGCGAAGCCGATTTTGCGATCGACCGACGCCTGTCGAAGCGCATCCAGCGAACGCTCTACTTCCCGCTCTGGATGCAACAGCAGGTCGCGCCGCGGCTCGACAAGATCGTGACGGTCAGCCAGGCGTCGAGAGCGGCGATCGAGCGCTACTTCGGGATCCCCGAAAAAGACATCGCGGTGGTCTACAACGGAACCGACACCGAGACGTTCCGGCCGCTCGACGGCATCGAAAAACAGCACGATCTGCTGTTCGTCGGACGCACCGAAGATCGCAAGAAGGGCGTCCAAGACATGCTCGAAGCGCTCAGCCTGCTGCCCGACTGCGTGCGACTGAAGATCATCGACGGCCGGATCCCGAAGGACGGACTGGTGCCTCGCGCCATCCGCCGGCACGGACTCGAGCAACGCGTCACGATCGTCGACCGGATGCTCGAGGTCCGCGAACTCGTCGAACAATACGCGAGCGCGCGGATCGCGTTGGTTCCGTCCTACTTCGAGGGCTTCGGCTTCCCGGCGAGCGAAGCGATGGCGTGCGGCTTGCCGGTCGTCGCCAATGCGGCGGGAGCGCTCCCGGAAATCGTGGGCAGCGATGGCGAAGCCGGCTGCTTGGTAGCGCCGCGAGATGCGCGCGCGATGGCGAAAGCGATCTTGGATATCCTCTCCGAGCCCGGACGCGCGGAGCGGATGGGCCGCAACGCACGCCGAAGGATCCAGCACGCGTTTCGCTGGAGTGACGCGGCGGCCGGACTCAGCGCCGTATTCGAGGAAACGATTCGTGCTGCTCACAGTCGATCTCGAGCGACTTAGAGTTCGCTCCGGCGAGCGGATCCTCGACGCGGGCTGCGGCGAGGGACGCCACTGCCTCGGCGCGCTCGAGCGCGGCGCGCACGTCGTCGGCCTCGATCTCGACCGCAATGCACTCAACGCCGGCGCGCACAACCTGCGCGAGCGCGCCGAGAAGTGCGGCCGTCTCGGTGCGATGATTCGCGGAAATACGCTGCGGCTTCCGTTTGCGGATGGGGCGTTCGACAAGGTCATCTGTTCCGAGGTGATGGAGCACGTCCACGACTTCCGGGCAGCCGCGCGCGAACTCGCTCGCGTCACGCGCCCGGGTGGCTGGTTGGCGGTGACGATCCCGACCGCCACGAGCGAGCATCTCTATCTGCGGGTCGGCGACGACTACTTCGAATCCCCGGGTGGTCACATCCGCATTTTTCGACCGCGGCAATTGGCACTCGGCCTCGCGGAGGCCGGATTTGCGACGGTGGGTGTCGGATTCGCCCACGCGCTTCACACCCCATATTGGCTACTCCGCTCGATCGCGGGCTTGTCGCGCGCGGACGACAGCGCGCTCGTCCAGCTCTACCGGAGGTTCCTGCTGCGCGCGACGGAGTCGATCTTCCTCACTCGCCTCGAGCGGCTGCTCAACTACTGCTTCCCGAAAAGCCTGATCCTCTACGCCGAAAAGCGCGGGCCGTGCGCGCTTCGCAGCCGCTGAAGTGGAGCCCGCGCCGAGCGAGCGCCGCGACACGGATTCGCAACCACGCCCCCAGGCGCCGCTGCGGATCTGCTTCATCGCGTACCGCGGAAACATGCACTGCGGTGGACAGGGCGTGTATCTCTGGTTCCTCGTGCGCGAACTCGCGCGTCTCGGCCATCGGGTCGACGTGCTCGTCGGCCCCCCCTATCCGGATCCGATGCCCTTCGCGAATTCCACGACCGCGCTGCCCAACGAGCAGTTCTGGGGCAAGTGGTTCCTCGGCGAGCGGCAGCGCTTCATCCCGAAACCCCACCCGCTGCGAATCTTCGAGCCGCTCAACTTGTACGAACTCGCCGCGAGCTACTTCGGATTCTTGCCGGAGCCGTTCGCGTTCAGCCTGCGCGCGTATCGCGAAATCGCGGCTCGAACCCGCGCGGGCATACGCTACGACCTCGTTCACGATGTCCAATGCCTCGGATATGGGACG
Organism: uncultured Spirochaetales bacterium; assembly: GCA_964494795.1. Taxonomy (GTDB): domain Bacteria; phylum Myxococcota_A; class UBA9160; order UBA9160; family SMWR01; genus JACZVU01. The sequence continues at coordinate 52,270 of CAZBSV010000074.1, forward strand.
CTCGGGATCCGCAAGCTGGGCATTCCCGTCGTCAGCACCGTCCACCATCCACTCACGATCGACCGGCGCGCCTCGTTCGCGCGCGACCAGAGTCTGCGCGAAGCCATCGGCACGACGAGCTTCTACCCGGTGAGCATGCAGGGGTTCGTGGCGCGGCGACTCGACGGCCTCTTCACGTCCTCGGCGGCGAGCGCGCGCGAAATTGAGCGGGATTTTCGCGTGCGCGCCGAGCGCATCCGAATGGTCGCGAACGGCGTCGACACACGGCTCTTTCGGCCGGCGCCCGGCATCGAACGGGACGCGAACGAGATCCTCTGCGTGGGCCGGGCCTCCGATCCCAACAAGGGCATCGGAAATCTGATCGAGGCGCTCGCGCGCCTACCGCGCCAGATTCGGCTCACGCTCGTCGACGACGATCACCCCAACAACCCGGCGCGCGAACGCGCCAGGCGCCTCGGCTGTGCGGACCGGCTCTGGATCACGGGCCGGATCGAGAATGACGACCTGGTGCGGCGCTACCAACGCGCGTCGCTCGTGGTCGCGCCCTCGCGCTACGAGGGATTCGGGCTGCCCGCCGTCGAAGCGATGGCGTGCGGCACCCCCGTCGTCGCATTCGCGGCCGGCGCACTGACGGAAGTGATCCGCGCCACCGGCGGCGGCGTGCTCGTGCCGCCGGACAAACCCGAAGCGCTGGCTCGCGCAATCGCCGATTTGATCGCGCGACCCGAACTCTGCGCGATGCTCGGCAAGCGCGGCAGCCTCCGCGTCGGCGAAACCTATGCCTGGCCGCGCGTTGCACGCGCCACCGCAGCCGCGTATGTGGAAATCATCAACGTTTTTCAGCAGCGTCGAGGTCGGCCCGCGAGGACGACGACGTCCGAGAGCCCGGGCAGCCGGCGCGCCATACCGTCGAGCCCCTCGAGCAGCGCGTGAGCGAGCGGAGCCGGCAAACGGTCGAGTGAGCGCGACCAGCCTGGCATCCCCCAGCCGATCGAAATTCCCTCGACGATCTCGAGCTCGAGGGAGCGGCGCGCCTGCTCGCGCATCAAGGCGATCTCGTAGCGGGTGAAGTGGTCGCTCGGAACGTCGTAGTGGCGCCGCCCGCGCCGCAGCGATTTTCCGAGCAAGCCCTCCTTGAGTGCATCGACTCCGCGCGCGACCCGGCACGCGAGCGATTCGAAGTTGGCGATCGCGAGCACCACGCGCCCTGCGTTACGGGTTACGCGCGCCATTTCGGCGATGGCATCGAGGGGTCGATCGAAGTGATCGAGCGCTCCCTTGCAGATCACGCCGTCGAAGCTGCGATCTCGAAACGGCAGCGCGTCCGACCAGCTGCGAACCCAAGCCGGCGCGGGGCCACGCGATTTCTCGGCCTGCAGGCAAGCGAGAGCCGACATCCGCTGCGAGGGCTCGGCGCCAACCGCCCACGAACCCCGCTCCGAAATTGAAATTGCGTCCTGGCCGAAACCGCTCGCCACGTCCAGCACGCGCGTCGCGCGACCCGGTCGCACGAGGTCGAGACTGCGCGCCGTCATTCGCTCGAACAGGTACGCGCTGTCGCGGGTCGTCCCCGTTGGCACCACGTCGCGCATATCGCGATCGAGATCTGCAACTCTCAAGCCGGAGCGAGTCTAGCCCGGCGCCTCAGGGGCGGCAGACGGGGCCGCAGTTCGCGCCCTAAACGGTTGATTCCAATACGCTGTCAGGCTATGAAGTCGACTCGCGCGCTTGGGCGCAGAGCCCCGAGCAGTATGCTCAACGGACGCATGGCCGAAACCGCACCCGCAAAATCGGGTCTATTATCCGGATCGTCGGCCGAGACCCCGGAGACGCATCTCGGTGGCCTCCGCTCGTTCCGAATCATTGGCCTTTCGATCGTCGCGTTCGCAGCGGTCTACGTCGTCAGTCTCGACGTGACCGAAATCATGCTCCAGCGTCACTTTGCGCGGCAGATCGAACACGCTCTTCACGTCAGTCCCACGGGCGGCCCAATCACTTCGCAGATCCAGGCGCGCATCCGCTGGCTGCTGGACAACTCCCAGTGGATTCAACTCGGCGAGGTGCGCGTCAGCGTCCACGTCTACGCCGCCGACGGCATCACCCCGCTCTACCTCGAAGATCGCTTCATCCCGACGCCCGAGACCCTTGACCCCGTCGCGAGCATGACCGAGGCGGTCCGACTGCTGCCCGCGAGCTACTCGCTCGATGTTGCGGTCCCGCCGCGGGGAACGCTCGCAATCGCGATGCTGTTCTCATACGGCGCGATCTTGATCACCTCCCTCTTCTTCTACAACCGCGCGGTCACCATCCGCGACAGCCGGCTGCTGGCGTCCGCGTTGGCCGAGCGAGAATCCACCGCGCGGCGCACCGAAACGATCGCCGACGAACTCAAAGAGGTGCGCGAGCGACTCGGCAAGATCGAGCCCAGCGAGCGCTCGCAAGCCGAAGAAATTCGCGAGCTCCAGCGCGAGCGGCAGCTTCTGGGCGGAAAGCTTGTGGACCTCGCGGAGCGGGAGGCCGAACTGCGCCGCACCGCGGAGCGTTCGATCGAACTCGACCAGGAGCGGCAGGCCCTCGAAGATCTGCTCGAGGAAGCCAGCGGTGACCTCACGAGCAAGGATGACGAGATCCGGGATCTTCAGGTGCGCCTGAAATCGGCCTCGAAGAACGCCGAAGCCCGCAGCGGTGGGCGCACCCGCGCAGCCGAACAATGGGCCCGCAGGTTCCGCACCCTCTACAAGAGCGTGGAGTTCGACGACCGCGTGATCCATGACCTGCTGTCTCTCGGAGACGAGACCACGAAGCTCAAAGCCGAAGAGGGAATCAAACGCCTGGCCGACGACTCCGACCTCACCGCGATCCGTCGCAAGGTCGGCGGCCTGCCACCGCAGCTCTCGATCTACGAACTCGGATTCGCGGGCAAAGGACGCATCTACTACACGCGCGGCCGCAATCTACGCTGTCGTGTGCTGGTCATCGGCGCAAAGAATAGTCAGAAGACCGATCTGGAGTACCTGAGTCGGCTTCCCTCCGACTAGCCTTTCCCGTGACGCCCATCAGCTGACGCAGGGTCGCCTTCAGCTTTGCGTCGTCCCAGGGTTTCGTGACGAGCGCGCGGATGCCGATCTCCGCGAGGCGCTCGGGCGGAATCTCCTGGGTCCAACCCGTGATCAGCATCCGAATCGCATCGGGACTCGACTCCGCCGCTCGCTCGAGCAACTGGACACCGCTCATGCCGGGCATCTTGTGATCGGAGAGGATCGCGTCGACGCTGCGCTCGGCGAGAACCCGCAACGCAGCTGCCGCACTTTCGACAGCGACGATCTCGTAGCCCTCGCGGCGAAGTGACCGCTTCAGCGCGGAGAGGATCTGGGCTTCGTCGTCGACGAGCAGGAGTGTGGGCCGAGTCGATCCTGTTTTGACTTTCGATCCGGCCTTGCCCTTCAATCCGCGCCCCTTTCTCGGTCCGCACCCGGAAGCCATACCGTGAACCGGGTTCCCACACCGGGTTCGCTGTCGGCCACGAGACTGCCGCCGTGGCGTTCGACGATGTTGAAACTCGTCGACAACCCCAGGCCGGTACCGACCCCGACTTTCTTCGTGGTGAAGAACGGATCGAAGATCCGGCCCATGTGTTCGGGAGCGATTCCCACCCCCGTATCCCTCACGATGATCGCGACGCCGCCCGCCCGGGGCTCCGTCTTCAGCCAGATCGTTCCCGTCTTTCCGCTGTCTCCAATCCGCTCTTCGACGGCCTGATAAGCGTTGACGAGCAGGTTCATGAACACCTGCTGCAGCTGCATCGGGTAACAGTAGACGGCGGGAAGGTTGCGATACTCCTTCTCGAGCTGCACCAGGTGTTTCATCATCGGCCAGACGATGCCCGCCGTCGAATCGAGGAACTGGTTGACGTCCGCCAATACGCGGTGCTCGCTGTCGCGGTGCGAGAAATCGCGCAGGTCGTGAACGATGTGGCGAATCCGCTCGGATCCCTCTTGCGACTCGCGAATTGCCTTGGCGAAATCGGAGAGCACGAACGCGACATCGAGTTCCTTGGCAGCCGCAGTCAGCGCACTCGAACTGCGTTGGATCTCGGCGAGATCCGCACCCGCCACGGCTGCCTGCAGCGCATCGACTTCGCGCCAGGCGCGCTGCAGGTCACCCAGGTACTCGGCCATCTGGAACAGATTTGCGTGAATGAATCCCATCGGATTGTTGATCTCGTGGGCGACGCCGGCAGCGAGCTGCCCGATCGAGGCCATCTTCTCCGTCTGCAGGACTTTGCGCTGCAATAGCTTTATTTCGGTGAGATCCGAGAATACGGCGACGGCGCCGAGCTTGGCGCCCGCGCTATCGAAGACCGGCGCGCTGGAGATTCCGATCGGCACGCTCGTCCCGTCGGCTCGCGTGAGGGTCATCTCCATCCCCTTGAAGCGCTCCCCGGTTTCGAGCGTGCGCGCGACGTGATTCTGATCGCGCGGAACCCCGCGGAAGCAGCTCTCGATCAGCTGCCCGCGCAATTGCTCCGCGTTCGCACCGAGGATCTCCTCGGCCGGAGGGTTCGAGAAGGCGATCCGGCCCTCGAGATCGACCACCAACAGCGCGCTATTCAAGTTTTGGATGATGTTCTGGTTGTAGCTCTCGAGGTCGCGGATCCGACGCTCCGCGACTCCCTGGTCGCGAGCCGCTCGCCAGCGCTGAATCTGCTCCAACGCAACCACGGGCAGCACGTCCGAAAATTCCTCGCCCGCAACCACGCAATCCGCCGCGCCTCGCCGGAAGGCTTCGAGCGCGGCTTCCTCACTCGGGCTGCAGTGGACCACGATCACCGGCGGGCCATCGACCTTGAATGCTTCGAGCAAATCCCAGCATTCGGAACCGAGCGCCGACTCCACGACGATCAGGTCGACCGGCGCATCCCGGCATCGGCCGCGGCAGGCAGCCGCATCGCGCACGGTCTCGATCGCTGCGCCCGGACCCAACCGGCGCAGGGCCATGCCGGGGTCCGGCCCGGCGGACTGCGCGGAGCGCGCAACGATGATCCGAACTCCGGCGCGCGCTCGCTCCACGGGAACTCGCTCCTACTCGGGAGGGCCTGTCACACGACGGGCGCTGAGATCAGCGTGCAATGCGGGGGGAAGCCGAGACTACAGGATCGGGCCACGCCCCAGCAAGCGCCAAATCCGCCACGCGCAGCGCCACCTTGGCTGGACTCGGTTCACCCTGGTCAGCCTCGGATCGCCCTGGTCAGCCTCGGATCGCCCTGGTCAGCCTCGGATCACCGTGGCTGGGTGCGAATCTTCGAGGCGATGTCGTGCTTGGCGAGTTTGCGGTAGAAGGTGCTGCGCCCAATTCCAAGCATATTCGCAGCCGCGCTGGCGTCCCCCGCGCATTCCGCCAGCGCGCGCTCGAGCGCGCATCTCTCGTAGGCGTCCAGGGAAATCGGTAGGCTCGTCGGAGCGAGCGCCGAAACGGCTCGCGTCGCGGGTCGATTGATCGCGAGATCCGAGACGCGCAGACGCGGCCCGCGCGCGAGCGCCATCGCCGACTCGATGATGTTCTCGAGCTCGCGAACGTTGCCCGGCCAATCGGATGCCATCAGAAGTTCGAGCGCTCTCTCTTCGATGCCCTCGACGCGCGAATTCTCATCTGCGTGCTTGCGGAGAAAATGCTGCACGAGCAGCGGAATGTCCTCGCGCCGCTCCCGAAGCGGAGGGATCACGATCCGAACCACGTTGAGTCGATAGAAGAGATCCGTTCGAAACCGACCTTCCTCCACCATCGTCGCCAGATCGCGATGGGTCGCCGAAATCACGCGAATGTCGACGGGGACCGCACTCGCCGCGCCCACGGGCCGAACCTCTTTCTGCTGCAGGGCTCGCAGCAACTTCGCCTGGACGGCGGGCGGGATCTCGCCGATCTCGTCGAGAAAAAGGGTCCCGCGGTTCGCGATCCGGAACAGGCCTGGCGCACCAACCGCACCGGTGAATGCACCCTTTTCATGCCCGAACAACTCGCTCTCGATGATGCTCTCCGGCAGCGCCCCGCAGTCGACGGGAACGAAGTCGCCTCCCGATCGCGGGCTCGCGGCGTGAATCCCGCAGGCCACCAACTCTTTGCCGGTTCCACTCTCCCCCTGCAGCAGAACATGACTCTCGTTGTGCCGGAGGCTGTGAATCTTGCTCGCAAGAGTACGCATCGCCGGCGAATTGCCGACGAGCGCCGGGATCGAGGCGCGCGCGCGCAGCTCCGTTTCGAGTTCCCGGTTGCGGCGGACCAACCTGCGCCGCTCGATCGCCTTGCGCACGGTCGTCTGGATCCGATGCACGTCATCGAACGGCTTTTCGAGATAGTCGAAGGCGCCTTTTCGGATGCAACCGACCGCGCTCTCGATACTGCCGTGACCGGTCATGACGATCACTTCGATTTCGGGGCGCGCGCTCTTGATCTGCTCGAGCAGTGCGAGCCCGCTGACCGGTCCGAGCAAAAGGTCCACCAGGGCGACGTCGAGGCGCGGATCGGAGAGATGCGGCGTCGCCTCGCTCACGGACTGCGCGAGCGCGGTTTCGTAGCCCGCGCGCTCGAGAACGCGCTTGAGCGACTGGAGCAACAGCGGCTCGTCGTCGACCAACAGAACGAAGCCCGAGGCTTCGGGCGCCGAGAAGCGGCGTGCGTCGGGCGATTCCGCGCTCGCAGGTGTCATGGAAGTCGTATCGGTCCCGAATTCGGGACGCTTGAATGCCGAGGTCGGGGTCTCTAAGATACCCGGCGCCCCCTCCGCCAAGCGGAGTCAACCCACTGCGCAGCTCCAACATTCTCGTCGTCGATGACGAGGAACTCTATCGGCGAGCCCTCGAGCGCATTCTCGTCCGCGCCGGGCACCAGGTTGCCACCGCGCGAGACGCGATGGCGGCGCTCAGCCTCGTCTCGAGTCAGCCGACCGACCTCGTCCTGGCCGATATCCGGATGCCGGGCATCAACGGCCTCGAATTGGTGCGACAGATCCACGAGATTGCGCCGGATCTGCCCTGCATCGTCATCACCGGGCATGGCAGCCCCGAAAGCTCGGTGGAGGCGCTGAAGGCCGGAGCCTACTGGTACCTCGAAAAGCCCTTCGACCAGGGGCATCTCGATGTCGTTCGCAGGCTCGTCGAGCAGGCCATCGAGCACGGCCGACTCAAGTCTGAGAATCGAATGCTCCAGGGTCAGCTGCGTTCGCGGTATCGATTCGAGAACATCATCGGCACCAGCGCCGCGCTGCGCGGCGTGCTCGAAACCGTTTCGAAAGTGGCCGCTTCGGACAGCACCGTCCTCATCACGGGTGAGAGCGGAACCGGCAAGGAACTCGTCGCGCGCGCGATCCACTTCAACAACAAGCGGGCGGACAAGATGTTCGTAACCGTCAATTGCGGGGCGATCCCGGAAGAACTTCTCGAGTCCGAACTGTTCGGCCACGTTCGCGGCGCCTTCACGAACGCGGTCGCCAACCGCGAAGGCCGATTCTCCGTCGCCCACGAGGGAACGATCTTCCTCGACGAAATCGGCGACATGAGCCCCACCTTGCAGGTGAAGTTGTTGCGCGTACTGCAGGATCGGACGTTCGAGCCCGTCGGTTCATCGAAGACCCAAAGCGTCGACGTGCGCGTGATCGCCGCCACCAACCAGAATCTCGACGAAGCGATCGCGCAGCGCCGCTTCCGCGAGGATCTCTACTATCGACTCAACGTGATTCCGATCGTGGTTCCTCCGCTGCGAGATCGCCGCGACGACATCCCGCTGCTCGCGCAGCACTTCTTGAACCTCGCCAACGAGGGCCGAGGCGAGCGGGCCGTGGAATTCTCCGACGAAGTCATCGCGCGATTGGCAGAATTCGACTGGCCCGGAAACGTGCGTGAACTCGAAAACCTCGTGGAGCGCATGGTCACGCTCTGCTCGGGCCGTGAAATCGTCGCGAGTGACCTTCCGAAGTCGCTGCAGAAGAGCGCTCCGCCGCGCCCGTCGGCGCCGCAGATCCCACCCCAAGGCTTGAGCTTTCGGGACGTCGTGGACCAGTTCGAATCGGACCTGATTCGCCAGGCACTCGAAATCACCCACGGCAACAAGAACCGCGCCGCGCAGCTGATCCAGATGAATCGCACCACGATGCTCGAGAAGATGAAGAAGAAAGGCGTCAAGTTCGATGCGGGGTCGAGCGATTCAACACGAGTGGACGGAACGCTTCGCGCCGAGGCTGCCGATCCGCGCGAAGTCGACGGGTTCGCAAACACGACCGCTGGCAGCGAAGCCGGCGACTCGCCAAACCCGCGGCGCACGCACTGACGCTGCAGCGCGGGTTCGCTCGGCAGCGGCAAGACGCTGACGGTTCCGTAACCGTTCTGCGCCCCGAGCGTCGAAACGCTGACGATGTTGCGCGGCTGTGATTCCTGCAGCCGCCGCCGGCGGCAGCTGATCCGCTGAGCAAATTCTCTCTCGAGATCTCCCTCGAGATCTAAAAAAGCCAAGTGAAATCAATAGCCTAGGCGCTCTCGCCTCGACCCTCTTGCCGGGCGCATGCGCATTTCGAGGCGGCCGGCGTTGGGGTCTCGGGACGATTGGCACAGCGCGTGCTTCTTCACGCAAACGGCGGCACGCGGCGCTTCGATCGCCCGATTGCCCTGAGATCAACCCGGTTGCGTTCAGCCTAGGAGAAAACCCGCCATGGAAGGTCTGCTCAGAGAAGCGAAGGAACAGCATTCCGAGGTCCCCCCGCTGCTCAAAGAGCAGATCGTGCTCGAGCACACGCCGCTGATTCGTTACATCGTGAATCGAATCGCCGTGCGCCTACCCTCTCATATCGATCTCGACGATCTGCACAACACCGGTGTGATCGGCCTGATGGACGCGATCGACAAGTACGACCCCGACAAGAACTGCAAATTCAAGACCTACGCGGAATTTCGCATCAAGGGCGCGATTCTGGATCAACTTCGCTCGCTCGACTGGGTGCCGCGCAGCGTTCGCCAGAAGAGCCGACGACTCGAGCGAGCGTACGGCGAAGTCGAGCAACGACTGGGACGCACCGCGAGCGAAGACGAGGTCGCAGATTCGCTCGGAATCCAGATCGACAAATTCTACGAACTCATCAACCAGGTGCGCGGTATATCCCTGGTGAATCTCGAAGAAATCCGCGGAACCAACTCGGACGGCGATCGCACGGGAACCTATTCCGACATCGTCGAAGACGTGAATTCGGAGAATCCGTTCGCCTCACTCAAGGTTGCCGAAAGCAAGCAGGTGATCGCGGACATGATCGGAACACTCCCCGAAAAGGAACGCCTGGTCATCTCGCTGTACTACTACGAAGACCTCAACATGAAGGAAATCGGGTCGATTCTCGGAATCACCGAGTCGAGGGTCTGCCAGATTCACACCAAATCCGTCTTGCGCCTGCGGTCGAAGCTCAAGGGAATGTTGGACCGATAGACGGATCGTCGCGCGAGCGGGTGTTCGCCCGAGAGCTTCAGTCGGACTCTTTCTCGTTTCGAACGAGAATCAGCGTGATGTTGTCTTCGCCCCCGCGCTCGTTTGCGAGATCGACGAGTTGCGCGCAGACCGCATCGAGGTCGGAGTCCGAGTTGGCCGCCTCCGCGATCTCATGGTCGTGAACGAGCCCCGTCAACCCGTCGGAACAGAGCACGAAGAGATCCCCCGGAGAGGATGTCAGCTCCGCGAGGTCGGGAGCGACCTCGCGGCGCACGCCGATCGCACGCGTCAGCACGTGCCGATGCGGGTGCTCGCGCGCCGCCGATGCCGAGATCTCGCGCCGCCGCACGAGTTCGCCGACCACCGAGTGGTCGTCCGTGAGTTGCCGGATGCGCCCCCCGCGGATCAGGTAGCCGCGGCTATCTCCAACGTGCGCGAGTGCAATCCGCCCGTCCGCGGCAAGCAGGGATACCAGGGTCGTCCCCATGCCGGCGAATTCGGCCTTCGTTTGGGCGGCGACGTAGATCTCGCGGTTCGCCGCTGCGACCGTGCAGCGCAATTTCTCGGTGAGCGTGGCCGAAGAGCCTTCGAGCGCTTCGAGCGCGCCGACCGCCGCTTCGGCCGCGAGCCGGCTCGCGAGCTGGCCGGCCTTGTGGCCCCCCATGCCATCGGCGACGACGAAATATCCGAGTTCCGCGGCGATCGCGTAGCAGTCCTCGTTGGCGCGCCGGCGGCGGCCAACATCGGTACGGGCGGCGGATCGGAGGATCATGCTCGCTGAGGGCCCCTCGCAGGATTTCACGGCTCCGCCGGTCGACCGAAGCTGCCGGAGGCGGAATACTCTCCCCCGGGTTCATCGGAAGGAGGCGAGACCGGCTTGACCCGCAGCCGGCTGAACGCAGCGCGACACGAGCAAAAAACCATTCAATTTCAGGGAATCCGCCGTCGATACTACATCTCGAGGATGACTTGCCCGAGCAACGCCGTCCTGCGCCGCGAGCGCACCCTTGGGGGGGACCATGCCGAAGACGATTTTATTGGCCGACGACAGCGTCACGATCCAGAAAGTCGTAGGCATAAGCTTTGCCAGCGAGGATGCGATCGTCGTGACCGTCGACAACGGTGACGATGCGATCACCAAGACTCGCGAAATCCGTCCCGACATCGTCCTCGCAGACGTCGTGATGCCCGGCAAAAACGGCTACGAGGTCTGCCAAGCGATCACAAACGACCCGGATCTCGCGCACATTCCGGTGCTGCTGTTGACCGGAACCTTCGAGGCCTTCGACGAAGCACGCGCGCGCGAGGTGGGTTCGGCGGGCCACATCGCAAAACCCTTCGAAGCGTCAGCCCTGGTCGCCGAGGTTCGGCGTTTGACGGACTCGGCGTCCGCCAAAGCGTCCGCCAAAGCGTCCGCCAAGGCGCCCGCCAAGGCGCCCGCTTCGCCGCAAACCGCGCCCACAAGGCCGGCCGCCCAGCAAGCTGTCGCGGTCGATGCATTCGACTTTTTCGACGACGAAATCGGAGGGGCCGAGATTCCGCCCGCCGAACTCGCCGACGAAATGCTGGGCGACTTCAAATTCCAGGGCAGCGAGAGCGCAATCGCATTCGACGCTGACGTCCGCGGCGAATCTGCGGACTCGCGCGAGCGATTCGTGCCCATCACGCCCGATGTGGCCCGTGCGGTCGAGGCCGTCGAAGTCCGCCGCGTGTCCTCCTATGCCGACGCCGCCGAGACCAGCGCTCCGTTCGCGACGTCGCGCGCAAGCGCGGCGGCGCCGGTATTCGACGACAGCCTCGACGATTCACTGTCTCCCGATGCGAGCCGCAGTGGCGATCGACCGTTCGACTTCGCACTCGCCGGCGAAATCGCGGATGCGACGGATCCGCTCGCCGAATTCGACCTGATGCCGCCCGTGGACGCAGACGACCTCGCGCATGCCACAGTGATCGACCCACTCGGCGCTTCCGGCTACGACGTGTCGTCCTCGGACCTCGGACCGCCAATGCGCGACACCGCACCGGATCTCGTGAGCGTCGCGCGCGCCCGCCAGCACGAGGCCGAGTTGACCGTGTTGGCAGCCGACGTCCCGCTCGAAGCGGAACCGATCTTCGACGACGACTCATTCGGATTCGGGTCACCCGCGAACGACCTCACCCGCGTCGTGCGCGAAGATCCCGTGTACGCGAACTTTGCGACCCCGCGGCCGCCCGACGTCGCGGTCGAAGAGGACGAGCCCGAGAGCTGGCCTTCCCGGCGCCGCAGCGTGACCGCGCAAACTCCGCGCGCCGACCGCAAGGCAGACTCCGCGGCTGCGCTGATCGCGAAGATCGGACCCGAATTGCGTCAGCAACTCCACGACACGCTCGAGAAGATCGCCTGGGAGTCGTTCGGCGACCTCACCGAAGCGATCGTCCGGCAGTCGGTGGAGCGCGTCGAATCGATCGCCTGGGAGGTCATCCCGCGGATGGCCGAAACCCTGATCGAGGAAGAAATCCGCAGAATGAAGAACGAGCCCGAAGACGCGTGAGCCGCGCGGCTGCGGGCTCGGCGCGAGCCGCAGCGCCAATGCGATCGATCGGCCCAGCCGCGTTCGCTTCGGCTATCCTGGGCGCTCCCCCCGCTCGACCCACGGGGCGACCATCGGCGCGCGCTGCACGGGCAGCCGCTCCACGGCGATCGATGGGGTCGAGGGAGTTCGCATGGGTGGTCCGGCGGCCCTTCCTCCGCATTTCACGCCCCTACCTCCGCGGGTCACGCCGCTTCCTCCGCGGGTCACGCCGCTTCCTCCGGGCTGGACCTGGCTTCCGCTCGTCGAGTTAGCGCTCAGCGAAGACATCGGCGCTGGTGACGCGACGACACCGCTGATCGTCGAAGCCGGCCGCGAGGGCTCCGCGGTCATCGAGGCGCGCCAACCCCTCGTCGTCTGCGGTCTCGAAATCGCGTTTGAGGTGTTTCGCAAGCTCGATCCCGCGATCGAGCTCCGAGCCCGCTTCCGCGACGCAGAGCGGGCCGAATCCGGAGACATCCTCGCGACCGTCCAGGGCGACCTGCGCGGAATTCTCGCCGCCGAGCGAACCGCGCTGAATTTCCTGATGCGAATGTGCGGTGTCGCGACTTTTACGCGCCGCTTTGTCGACGCCGTTTCTGGAACAGGCGCGCGCATCGTCGACACCCGCAAGACCCTGCCGGGCTGGCGCAGCCTCGACAAATACGCGACACACATCGGCGGCGCGACGAATCACCGCGTAGGGCTCTACGACGGCATTCTGCTCAAAGACAATCACGTCGCGATCGCGGGCGGCGTCGGCCTCGCAGTCAAAGCCGCACTCAGCGCCGCGCCCGCAAACCTCCGGGTCTGCGTCGAAGTCGAAAGCGAAGCGCAAGCGATCGAGGCGGTGGAATCGGGCGCCGAACACCTGCTGCTCGACAACCGCACGCCAACCGAGATGCGCGCCATCGCGTCCCGGCTCGCGGATCGCGCCCAGCTCGAAGCCTCCGGCGGCGTGCACCTCGGTAACGTTCGCGAAATCGCCGAAACCGGCGTGCATCGCATCTCGATCGGCGCTCTGACGCATTCCGCACCCGCCGCGGATGTCTCGCTCGAAATCGCGGACCTGGCCGCCAGACCCGATCTTGCCGTCGGACCCGACCCTGCCACCAGACCCGACCTTGCCACTCGACCCGACCTTGCCACTAGACCCGACCTTGCCACAAAATCAGGGAAGGTTCCTGCGTGAGCATCGGCCCGGCGCGAATTCTCGATGCTCTCCGCCGCGCCGGAGGTGGAACCTGTTCCGGCGAAGTGCTGTCGACCCAGTACGGGGTGTCGCGAGCGCAGGTCTGGAAAGACGTCG
>CAZBSV010000075.1:0-10151 GCA_964494795.1 uncultured Spirochaetales bacterium
TGGCCGAAGCGCGACTCAGACGGGCGTCACGCTGCGCCACTTGGCGGGGGGGTTGTCGCGGCGGCCTTCGGCGTTGGCGAGGCGCGCGGCGATTTCGTCGCGCAGGCTTTCGGGCGCGACGATCGCGTCGATGACGAGTTCGCTCGCGAGGCGTTCGATGTCGATCTCGCTGCGGTACTCGCGCTGCAGCTGCGCCTCGGTCTCGGCGCGCTCCTTGTCACCGAGGCCCTGCAGCTTGTTGTAGTAGACCGCGTTGACCGCAGCCTCGGGTCCCATCACCGCGATCATCGCGCCCGGCAGTGCGATGCAGGCCTCGGGTTCGAACGCGGGGCCGCTCATCGCGTAGAGGCCCGCGCCGTAGGCTTTGCGGATGATCACGCTCAGCCGCGGCACGGTGGCTTCGGAGACGGCCATGATCATCTTGGCACCTGCGCGGATGATGCCCTCGCGCTCGACGGCTTTGCCGATCATGAAACCGGGCACGTCGGCGAGGAAGAGCAGCGGGATTCCGAACGCGTCGCAGAGCCAGATGAAGCGCGCGGCCTTGTCCGCGGAGTCGACGAAGAGCACGCCGCCTTTGACCTTCGGTTGGTTGGCGAGGATGCCAACCGGACGCCCCTCGATGCGCGCGAGGCCGGTGATGAGTTCGCCCGCAAACAGCTGCTTGATTTCGAAGAACGAATCCGCATCGACGACGCGCTCGATCACCTCGCGCATGTCGAAGAGTTGATTCTCGGATTCGGGAATCAGGCTCTCGAGGTCGTCGCAGGCTGCGCTGGGCGCTTCGCTCGCGAGTTCGGGCAGGTGCCCGTCCGCGCAGGACGGCATGTAGGACAGATAGCGCCGCGCGGCCGCGATCGCCTCGGGCTCCGACTTCACGAGCAGGTCGCCGCAGCCCGACACCGAGCAGTGCATCTTGGCGCCGCCCAGCTCTTCGAGGCTGACCTTCTGCCCGATCACCTTTTCGGCCATGCGCGGCGAGCCGAGGTACATGCTCGCGTTGCCATCGACCATGAAGACCACATCACAGAACGCGGGAATGTACGCGCCGCCCGCCGCCGACGGGCCAAACAGCAGGCAGACCTGCGGGACCATGCCGGAAAGACGCACCTGGTTGTAGAAGATGCGGCCTGCGCCGCGGCGGCCGGGAAACATCTGGATCTGATCGGTGATCCGCGCGCCCGCGGAATCGACCAGATACACCAGCGGCACGCGCACCCGCTCGGCGCGCTCCTGGATGCGCAGAATCTTTTCGACCGTGCGTGCGCCACAGGATCCGGCCTTCACCGTCGAATCGTTGGCCATCACACAAACCGGGCGGCCGTCGATCGCCCCGCTGCCGATCACGACGCCGTCCGCGGGCAGATCGCCCGCGAGGCTGTTCGCGAACGCCGCGTCTTCGACGAACGAATCTGCATCGAGCAGCAGCGCCAGGCGCTCGCGGCAGAAGAGCTTGCCATCTACGCGCGCTTTTTCGTGGTACTTGGCGCTGCCGCCGCGGCGGATCTGTTCGAGTCGCTCGTTGACGTCGGATCCGTGCTTCAAGGCCCCTCCCCTTTCGCTGGCTCCGCGGCTCGTTCGCTGGCTCCGTGGCGCGTTCGCTGGCTGCGTGCCCCGTTCGCTGCGTGACCCCGCTCGCGCTCAGTCGCGCCGGCGCGCGCGTCGGCGCTCGCCGAGTCGCGCGCGAAACACGCGCCCGGGTAGCGGCCTGCCGAGCACATCGCGCTCGAGCCAGTCGCTCGCATCCACCAGCGCGTCGAGGTCGACGCCGGTGCGAACGCCCTCGCGCTCGAACAGATCCACCAGATCTTCGGTCGCTACGTTACCCGATGCGCCCGGCGCGTAGGGGCAACCGCCGAGACCCGCGAGCGAAGAGTCGAAGACGCGCACTCCCGCCTCGAAGCCCGCCTGAGCGTTCGCGAGCGCGCGGCCGTAGGTGTCGTGCAGGTGCAGCGCGATCCGCTCGATCGGCAGCTCGGTCGCCACCGCGCCCACCAGCTCGCGAATCTGACTCGGATGGCCGATCCCGAGGGTATCGCCGAGCGAGATCTCGGAGGCCCCGAGCGCGCTCAGCTTCCGCGCCAGCTCGACCACCGCCGCGAGCGCAACCGCGCCCTCGTAGGGGCAACCGCAGACCGTCGACACGTAGGCGCGCAGCGCGACGCCGTCCGCGCGCGCGCGCGCAAAAACCGGCGCGAGGCGCGCGAGCTGCACTTCGATCGAGCAGTTCGTGTTCTTCTGGTTGTGGGTCTCGCTCGCGGAGACGAAGGTCCCCGCAATGTCGATCTGACCGGCCGCGCGCAAGCGCTCGTAACCCTTTTCGTTGGGGACCAGCGCGCCGTAGATCACGCCGCGGCTGCGCGGCAGCGCCGCGACGAGCTCGTCGGCATCGGCGAGCTGTGGAATCCAGCTCGGCGACACGAAGGAAGCGACTTCGATCCGGCGCAGGCCCGACGCGGCCAGCATTGCGATCAATTCGAGTTTCGAAGCGGTCGGAACGAACTCGGCTTCGTTTTGCAGTCCGTCGCGCGGACCGACCTCGTAGATCTCGACGTCCGGCGCGCCTCTCTCGCGATCGGACATCTGGCGCGTCTACTTGCCGTAGTCGTAGAAGCCGCGGCCCGTCTTGCGGCCGAGCCAGCCCGCCTCGACGCGCTTGACGATCTCGAGGCACGGCGAGTAGCGCGGATTTCCGTATTCCTGATACAGGCTCTGCAGGATTGCGAAGACGACGTCGAGGCCGACGAGATCTGCGAGTTCCAGCGGGCCCATCGGGTGATTGCAGCCGCCCTTCATGCAGGCGTCGATGCCCTCGGCGTCCGACACGCCTTCGCCGAGCGCGAAGGCCGCCTCGTTGATCATCGGGAAGAGCACGCGGTTGACCACGAAGCCCGGATGATCCTTCACCTCGATTGGCGTCTTGCCGAGCTTCTGGGCGAATTCGCGCACCGCCGCGACCGTCTTGTCCGAGCTGCGCAGGCCGCGCACCACTTCGACCAGGCTCATCAGCGGAACCGGATTGAAGAAGTGCATCCCGATGAAGCGCTCGGGGCGCGAGGCGAACGAGGCCAGCTTGGTGACCGAGAGGCTCGACGTGTTCGTCGCGAGGATGCAGCGGTCGCTGACGATCCCGCTCAGCCTCTCGAGCAGTTCCTGTTTGAGTTCGAGATTTTCGGGCGCGGACTCGAGCACGATCTCGCACTCCTTGAGTTCTTCGAGCGAAACCGCGCCGTGGATCCGGCTCATGATGCCCTCGCTCTGGGCCTGCGTGAGCTTTTCGCGGCTGACGAGTTTCTCGAGCCCCTGCTGGATCCGCGAGAGCCCGCGATCCACCGATTCCTGCTTGCGATTATGGAAGATCACCTCGCAGCGAATCTGCGCGGCCACCTGCGCGATCCCGCAGCCCATGGTTCCGGTTCCGACGATCCCGATCCTCTTCATGCCTAGACGCACTCCACCGCAAGCGCGACGGCTTCGCCGCCACCGATGCACAAGGTCGCAATCCCGCGTTTGAGCTTCCGATCCGCGAGCGCGTAGAGCAAGGTGACGAGCACGCGCGCACCCGAGCAACCGATCGGATGCCCGAGCGACACCGCGCCGCCGTTCACGTTGACCTTCTCCAGCGGGATGCCGTGCTGCTTGGCGGCTGCCATCGTCACGCCCGCGAAGGCTTCGTTGATTTCGTAGAGATCCCAGTCGGACGCCTGGCTGTCGGTCTTCGCGTAGAGCTTCGCGAGCGCGTCGACGGGTGCAAGCGTGAACCACTTCGGTTCCAGCGCCGCGGCCGAATCGGCGACGATGCGCGCGAGCACCTTGTAGCCCCTGGATTTTGCGATTTCTGCCGAACACACCACCAGCGCCGCAGCGCCGTCGTTGAGCGACGACGCGTTCGCCGCGGTGACCGTTCCGTCGCGGCCGAACGCGGGGCGCAGGCTCGAGAACTTGTCGAGCTTGCCGCGGCCCGGCTCTTCGTCGTCGTCGACCAGAAGCGGCTCGCCGTGGCGCTGCGCGACCGCGACCGGCACGATCTCGAGCTTGAAGCGCCCCTCTTTCTGGGCCGCGAGCGCGCGCCGGTAGCTGGTCGCCGCAAATTCATCCTGGTCCGCGCGGCTGAACCCGCAGCGCTCCGCGACCAGGTCGCCGCAGACACCCATGTGCATGTCGCCGTAGGGGTCCCAGAGGCCATCCACGATCATCGAATCGAGCAGCTCCGCGTTGCCCAGCCGGAGCCCCGCGCGCGCCTTCGGCAGGATGTAGGGCGCGTTCGTCATCGACTCCATGCCGCCCGCCACGACGACGTCGGCTTCGCCAATCATGACCTCGCGCCGCGCGAACATCACGGCCTGCAGGCCGGACCCGCAGACCTTGTTGATGGTGACGGCGTTGGTCGAAACCGGAAAATCTGCCTTGATGACGCACTGCCGCGCCGGCGCCTGGCCGATGCCGGCAGAGAGCACGTTGCCCATGAACACCGCGTCGACGTCATCCGGTGTCGCGCCGGCGCGCTTGACGGCCTCGCGGATGGCCACGGCCCCGAGGTCCGGCGCCGAGAGGGACGAAAACGCACCCTGGAAGCAGCCGATCGGGGTTCGGGCGGCGCCGGCGATCACGACCTCTTTCAGACTCATGCGGTCTCCTGCGATAGCGAACCAGCCTTGGACCGGGGTGCCCACCGGGCAGGCGTGCCGGACCGAAACTGGTCGACCACCCTACACGATCCGGACCCGCGCAGTCAATCCGCACGAGACGCGTGGTATCAGGAATAGCCGAGCGATTTCAATCGCTTCGGTTGCTTCGCCCAGCGCGCTTCGACCTTCACCCAAAGCTCCAGGTGGACCTGCTTGCCGACCAGCGTCTCGATCTCGCGGCGCGCGCGGACGCCGATGCGCTTGATGATCTGGCCGCCGGCCCCGATCGCGATCTGCTTCTGCGAGCGGCGCTCCACGAGCAGGTCCGCGCGGATCCGCACGAGGTCTGCTCGGCTTTCGTCGTACTCCACCACCTCTACCGCGAGCGCGTAGGGGAGCTCCTGGCCGAGCTCTTCGAACGCGGCTTCGCGCACCAACTCGGCGGCCAGAAAGCGCAGCGGCCGGTCGCTCAGTTGGTCCTCGGGGTAGAAGGCCGGAGACACCGGCAGCCCCGCGGCGATCTCCGCCACGAGTTCCTCGACGCCCTCGCCCATGCTCGCCGAGATCACACGCCGCGCGGGCGCGCTCGACGGCCACTCGGCGCTGCGGCGGTTTTCGAGATCCGCCTTGGTGGTGGCGACGATTACCGGACACCCGCGCGCGAGCAGCTTCTCGTGCAGCGCGGCGTGATCCGCCCCCCAGCCCCCATACAGATCCACGAGCAGCAAGCCGAGATCGCAATCTTTCGCTGCCGCGTCCACCAATTCGTTGAGAGCCACATTTAGCGGACGCGCGCTCTCGTGCATGCCGGGTGTGTCGAAAAACAGGATCTGGAAGTTCTCGCGACTCATGATTCCGAGGATCCGGCTGCGCGTCGTCTGGGGTTTCGAGGACACGATCGCGAGTTTCTCGCCGAGCAAACGGTTGAGCAGCGTCGACTTGCCCGCGTTCGGGCGGCCGAGGATCGCGACCACACCCGCGCGATGCAGCGCGTCAGCCATCGCTGTCCCCGCCGCTTTGCGCGCTCTTTTCGAGCGTCTGCGTGGCGCTCTTCTCGAGCGCCTGCGTGGCGCTCCTTTCGAGCGTCTGCGTGGCGCTCCTTTCGAGCGCCTGCCCGGCGCTCTTTTCGAGCGCTTTCCCGGCAGCAGCGCGCTCCGCGATCCGCTTGGAGCGCCCAACGCCGCGGCCCCAGACTTCTCCGCCGATCGAGAGCACGACGGAAAAACGCGCGTCGTCGTTGTCGATGCCGCTGTCCTCGACGGCCGCATAGCTCGGCGTCTCTCGAAAACGCGCGTGGGCCCACTCTTGAAACGCGGTCTTGACGTCGCGCCGTTCGCGAACCGCGTCATGCGCGAGCGCTGCGCCGTAGACGCGCCGCACGAATTTTTCCGCGCGCTCGAGGCCAGCGTCGAGATAGAGCGCACCGATCAGCGCCTCGAAGCAGTTCGCGAGGATCGAATCCTTAGCGGCGCCGCCCGAGCGCATTTCCGTGCGGCCGAGCTTCACCCACTTCCCGAGTTCCATTTCGCGCGCGCGCTCGGCGAGCGATTGCTGATTGACGAGACCGGCGCGGGTGCGCGTCAGATCGCCCTCGTCCCACTCCGGGTGCGCGTCGTAGAGAGCCTGTGCGACCACCAGATCGAGCACCGCGTCACCGAGAAATTCGAGCCGCTCGTTTCCGCGCCCGCCATCGCTCTCGTGTGAATACGACGGGTGCGCGAGCGCGAGATCGAGAAGATCGCGATCCGCGAACTCACAACCGAGCGCCGCGAGAGCGCGATCTCGCGTGGCAACGTCGACCTGCGTCACAGCGCTTCGGCGATCCAGCCGCCGCCGAGCACGACATCTCCGTCGTAGAAAACCGCGGCCTGCCCCGGAGCGACCGCGCGAACGGGCTCATCGAAGCTCACGACCGCCTCGCCGCCCGATCGCGCCTGAATCGACGCCGAGGCTCCCGCGTGGCGATGGCGCACCCGCACCTTGGCCAAAACGGCGCGCTCCGGTGTCAGCCCGGAGACCCACGAAACCCGCGTCAAGCGCGCACCCTTCGAGTCGAGATCGCCGACTCCAGCCACGACCACGCGGTTATTCGCCGCATCGATCGCGGCGACATACAGCGGTCGCTCGCTGGCGAGGCCCAGCCCGCGGCGCTGGCCCACCGTGAAGTGGTGGATCCCCGGATGTTCGCCGAGCCGCTGTCCCTCGCGATCGACGATCTCGCCGACGCCCGGCAAGGAGTCCGGACGAATCCGCTCGACCGCACTCGCGTAGTCGCCGTCCGGCACGAAGCAGATCTCCTGGCTCTCGGGCTTGTCGGCCGTTGCGAGTCCCAGCGCGCGCGCCCGCGCGCGAACCTCCGCCTTCTCGAGCTCGCCGAGCGGAAATTCGAGCGCCGCCAATTGCGCTTGTCCGAGTTCGAACAGGAAATACGTCTGGTCCTTCTGGCGATCGCGCGCGACGCGCAGGCGCAGCAGATTCGTAGACGCATCGACATCCACCCGCGCGTAATGGCCAGTCGCGACCCGGTCTGCGCCAAACACCCGCGCGCGCTCGAGCAGATAATCGAACTTGAAGCGCGAGTTGCAGGCCACGCAGGGGATCGGCGTCCGACCCGACAAATATTCATCCGCAAACGGTCGAATCACTTCCGCGCGAAATCGCTCCGCGTAGTTCGCGACGTAGAACCGGATGCCAAGCTGGTCCGCGACGCGGCGCGCATCGTCCGCATCGGAAAGCGAGCAACAGCGCGACGCACCTCCCGCGAGATTGAGCGTCACCCCGATCACTTCGCATCCGCGTTCGACGAGCAGCGCTGCGGCGACGGAGGAATCCACGCCGCCGGAAAGCGCGGCGACCACGCGTTTGCGCGCATCCCGAATCGGATCGCGCGCGCCGATCGAACTGCGCTGCGCGCTCATGCGCCCACCGCGCGCCGCGCGCGCTCGACCAGATCCGGCAGCTGGCTGAGCGCGTAATCAATCTGCGCGGCGTCCGTCCCGTGGCCGACGCTGAAGCGCAGCGAGCCGCGCGCGGCCTCGGGCGAGCGCCCCATCGCGAGCAACACCCGGGAGGGTTCGATCGAACCCGAATGGCAGGCGGCGCCCGAAGAGACGGCGATCCCTTCGACGTCGAGCGCCTGGAGCAGCAGCTCGCCCGCGGCGCCTGCGAATTCCACGTTCAGCGTATTCGGCAGCACGCACTGCGCGCAGCCGTTCCGCCGCACGGCGGGAATCTTGGACTGGATCCCCTCCCAAAGGCGGTCGCGCAGCAGCGCGTACTCGCGCGTCCGGTCTCCGAGTTCGCGCCGCGCCAACGCGCAGGCGACGCCCAGTCCGACGATGCCCGCGACGTTCTCGGTGCCGCCGCGCCGGCCCCGCTCCTGCGGTCCGCCCCGGAGAATCGGCTCGAAGGCGTGAGTGCCGCGCGCAATCAGGCATCCGCTGCCCTTCGGCCCGTTGAATTTGTGTGCGGACAAAGACAGGAAGTCGACCGAGATCGCCCCGAGGTCCAGCGGAAGCTTGCCGACCGCTTGGGTCGCATCGCTGTGCATCGGAACACCTCGCCCGCGCACCCGCGCCGCAATCTGTTCGATCGGCTGCAACACGCCGGTTTCGTTGTTCGCCCACAGAATCGAAACCAGCGCGGTGTCCGACTCGATCGCGTCTTCGACGGCTTGCGGATCGAGCAAGCCGTCGGCATCGACGCCTACCCGTGTCACCCGCCAACCTTCGCCTTCGAGCCACTCGAGCGCGGCCTCGACGGACGGATGTTCGGCGGCAGAGGTCACGATGTGGCGCCGCTGATCGACGCGCGCGCGCGCAAAGCCGAGCAAGGCGGTGCTGTTGGCTTCGGTGGCGCCGGCCGTAAAGAGCACGTCGCCTGCATTCACGCCGAGCAGCGATGCCACGGATTCGCGTGCCGCTTCGACCGCAGCGCGAGCGCTCCGGCCCTCTTCGTGAACGCTCGACGGATTGCCGTGCGCGGCGCGCAGGATTCTCGTCATCGCCTCGACGACCTCGTCGCGCAGCGGCGAGCTGGCATTGTGATCGAGATAAACGCGCATCAGCGCACCCGCGTTGGAAGGGTTGCGACGCTAACTCCGTGCCGCTGGGGGGTCAAGCGAAGGCATCCCGGCGAGCAGGTCCGCGAGCGTCTGCGCCCCATCGCCACTCGCCGCCGCGGCGTCGAGGTCCGCGAGCAGGCGCTCCGCGGCCAGCGCGCTCGCGTCCTCGCCGACGGGTTCGCGTCGGCCGCGCAGAGCGCTGAGCACGTCCACGACCTGAATTCGGCACGAAGGTTGCCCCAGCTGAAGCGCGTCGCCGCCGCTCGATCCTCCCCGCCGCGACAGGATTCCCGCGGCTTCGAGTTGCGCGAGGACTTCGCGCACGACCCGGAAAGGCGCGTCCAGGCGCGCGCTGAGGCTCTCCGTCGTTTCCGCTGCCGCGGCTGTGTCGAACGCGCGCGCGACGAGAAGCGCGGCGCGCAGCGCGATCGCCTCGCGCTCGGCGGGCGGCGCCGACAAACCGCGCGATTCCCGCCGATAGGAGGCCAGATTCTGGTGTGCGAATGCGAGCTCCGCACCGAAGAGCACGATCGCCCAAAACAGGTAGATCCAGACCAAGAGCAGCGGCAACTGCGCGAACGCGCCGTAGAGCGCGTTGGCGCGCGCGGCGCCGACGCTGTAGCTGAGATAAACATCTTGCGCGAATAGAATCAACATCGCGGAAACGGCGCCGCCGAGAGCCGCGGACGAAAATCGCACCGACGTGTTGGGCAGAAACCAGAACATCAGCGCGAACGATAACGTCAGCGTGAGCCAGGGCAGATACGCAAGCCCCATCTTGTACACGCGGGCGAACACCTCGTATTCGAGCAGGCGCGCCACCAACCACTCACTTTGCAGGCCCGTCGCCAGCGACAGGCCCGTCGCCAGGATCGGAATCACGACGAGGATCGCGAGATAGTCGGGAAATCGCCGGCTCCAGCTTCGGCGCTGCTTGACTCCCCAGATCGAGTTGAGCGCGCCTTCTACATTGCTGATGCCTAGGACCGTCAGCACGAAGACGATCGCCGCGCCGATTCCGCCGAGTGCCTTGAAGTCCGCGGCCCGGATCTGCGAAACGATGCTCTCTTGGATCCCGGGCGCGCCCGCGGCGAGTTTCGCGACCAGCCCTTCCGCGAAATCGCTATCGATGCCGATCGCCGCCGCAATCGAGACCGCGATCGCGAAGATCGGAATCAGCGAAACCAGCGTGAAGTACGTGAGCGCGCTCGCGTGCAGCAGCAGTCGGTCCCGGACGAAACCCTCGGCGGTCATGATCGTGAATTGGAGCAGGCTGACCGCGCGCGCGACGATCCAGCGCGAGGCCGGCTCTTCCGACCAGAGTTCCTCTCTGAAGAAGCGGCGGATCTGCTCGGCGCTCGAGTGAAGCTTCAAACCCGCTCTCCTGGAGCTGCGCCAAGCGCCGGGCCTGTGCGCGTTCGCCGACTCGCTCCGACCTCCCGGCTCGCTACGACCTCCCG
>CAZBSV010000076.1:0-4348 GCA_964494795.1 uncultured Spirochaetales bacterium
CGCCCACTTGTGCCGCCGCCACAATTGCACGCCATCCTCCGTGAAGATCGGCGTGGCCGGTAGCTTGCGTCGAACCTGGGACTTGAAGAATCGAACACCCTCGCCAGACAGCGTGACGTATCGGGCGCGAAGTTTTCCTGACCGCCCCTTCCGGTGCGACAGCTTCAGGCTCGCACCATCGAAGTCCGCAACGGTCGCAGCGGCCAGTTCGCCGGGTCGCGCGCCCGTGAACTCGAGCCCGCGCAGGAAGTCCGCCGCGAAGGGGCTTACAGCGGTAATCAGTGCCGCCCGCTGATCCGGCGTCAGCATGACAGCCGTTTCGCCGCCATCATCCACGTCATCGGTCAGCGGCTCGATGCGCCAGGCGCTCGGGTTGCCAACATGGCCGAGACGGTGCGCCCGATTGAGTCCGGCAACCACGGCTCGAACCTGCCGATTCACAGAACGATTCAGCCGGCCCGCGCGCAGTCTCTCGCGCCACGCCACAAAATCGTCATACGTCAGGCTTTCGAGTGGCGTCCCCGCCATCTCGTCAGGCCATACGACGGCCTGGTAGCGGCCCTCAATTTCAGCGGCCGTGTTTCCCCTCCCCTGTTGGCGAAGGTGGGCCAGATACGCTTCCAGAGCCACCCTGACGGTTCCGCGCTGCATCGCCTTGACTGGCGAGGCGGCGAGCTGCGATAGCCACGCCTCGCACGCACGCTTGGCCGCGTCGTAATCGAGCGCTTCGCCGAGCGATTGGTAATATTGCTTCCGGTCGCGACCCCGGTATCGTGCAATCCAGGTATCAGGACCGCGACGGAATCCCAGGTAGGCGCCAGCGGCGAGCCGCTGCCAGTAGGGCTCGCGGCGCGGTGCGAGTCGCTCGCGATCGCGTTTTCGTGACAGGTCTGACAAGGCTGAAATGGCCCGTACGGAACGGTACGGAAACACTACCCGGAACAACGGTAGACAGCAACAGCCTGGTTTTCAGCCATTTCAGTGAGTTACGATACAGCCCGAGACGCTAAAAGACCCTCTGGCGTCCCTCTCAAGGCTGGTACGAGGGTTCGAATCCCTCTGGGAGCGCCAACAAAAGCGCCCAAGCAGCGCGAGAGGCGAGCTGCTGTCATTCGCCAATGAGTTTTGTGCAGAACTCGAACGTCTCCGTGATCATCGCTGGCTACCCGAGCCCTTCTGCCACAGCGCGAACGACTCCGAATGCGCGGTCCACATCGAACAGATCAAACTCCCGGGCCCGCAGGACCGGACGCAGCTCCGCGTCGACCTGCTGCCGGAGGTCGGCCAACCGCTCCGGTGAGACGTTCATCGCACCAGTGCCGGGTACGGCGAGCTTGGCTCGCAGGAGCCGCATGAGCTCCGTGCCGGTGACATCAAGTCCCGCGACACGCACCGCGTGGTCGACATCGAAGAAATCGCGAATGGCCACCTCCTGTCGCGACAGAGCCGCGCGGAACTTCTCGGCCATCGCCTCGGCATACGTCAGGCAGCGCGCCGGAAACGTCTCGAGCAGGGCGCCGCCCTGCACCCAGTGGAGCAGCAGCGTGTGTACCTGAGCGCGCTCGGGTGGGGTCAGAGTCGGTTCGCGCAGGCCGATTTCGATGGCAATCGTCTCGATTCTCGGAGCCAGGAGCGAGCGATAGCCCAAGGTCGCGTTGTACCGGGTCGATACGTTGTGGCCTGCGAGAGGAGCCAGCATCTCGAGCCCGGGAATTCTTTTCGGAAGCGTGGCGACGATCGTCTTGACCGGAACGATGGCGCGACTGCGATCACCCCGCGTCGTGTCCGGCGCGGTCGGAATGCTGAAGTCGAGATCCTCGCTCAGCCGGAAGAAACCCGAGTGGACTTTGGCCAGACAGGTGCCTCCCTTGAAGACCAGCGGAACATCGGCCTCCGCAAGTGCCTCGAGGATCACGCTGCAGAAGTAATCCTTCTCGATCAGGCGTGGGGCGAATCCCGTCTCTTCTCCCGTGAACCGAATCGCTGCACGTAGATCATCCGGCGCCTCTTCGTGCCAGCGGATCGGCACGCTCAGACCTCACCGTTCATGACCACACCCCAGCGGCGCGCAACGGGACCACGCTTCGCGCGGCGCGGAATCCAGGGAATCGGACCGCTGGTCGCGGGAAGCGCTCGCTCGAGCTTACGCAACAACGGCTCAGCGATGCCTTCACGTTCGAGCAGGGCGCCGATCCGGCGGATCGTTCCCTTGTCGCCATAGCGCAACGTGAGTTCGACGAGTTCGGTTGCCTTGACTCGCTTCGCCTTGAGCTCACCACGGATCCAGCGATAGCCGCGCGGCAGGGTCCCGAAACGGGACCAGTCATACACGGCGTCAATCAGCGACCGGACGCGCGAGGAGTAGATTGCGGGTGGGCCGCCTTCCGTACTGGCGGCCTCCTCGGTCGCTCCAAGGCGGGCGTCCGCGACCTTGATGAGGGTCAGCTCGACCGAGCCGATCTTTCGATCGCCGGAGAGCCGGTTGTTGTAAGCATAGACGCGGATCGGTATCTGCTCGTCGAAGCCGTACCGGTTGAAGGCATTGAGGCCGCAGATCTGGTAACGCCCGCCACGAGCGGCCATCAATGTTTTCAGGGCAAGGCCCTCGTCGGGGCTCCACTTGCCGCCCATAGGCAGACGTGGTGGCACGAGGTAGAGACCGCGCCAGACGCGCGCGATCATCCCGGCGCGCGCCAGGCGACTGAAGAGCTTGCGTTCCTGAACAGCGCTGAGGCGCATCGGCTTGCGCAAATCGCCGGTGCGTATAGTGGTCCAGTCGCGCATTTGCGCGTACGCCAGGAGTTGCGCTTCGAGCCGGCCGATATTCCGTTTCACGGCCGTACTCTATTGTTGGGATAATCCCCCGTCAAAAGATTTACCCAGGTCTACAAGACGGCCCCTAATCACGATTGCGTCGGAGGACGCCGCGCCGTCACACGAGATCGATGCGCAGAAATTCAACGAGCGCTTGCTGCGAGCCTGTCAACTGGCTCATGCCGTCGGGCACCGGCGGCGTCCGGGCACGGACACCGATCTCGCCGGCCTGAACGCGAAGCTGCCACGCGAGATAGAGTGCGCGATAGTCGCCGGCTGTCAGCTCGTTGCGGATCGGCACCAGTGTGCTGAGCAGGCCCGGCTCGGTATCTTCCCAGTCATCGCCGGATTCGTCTTCCGACCACAGATCGATCACGAGATGCGAGCCCACCGTCGTGACGGTCGCGACGCTTGAACTGCGGCGGATCCTGCCTGTGCGAACCGCGCAGTATTGCTTCACGATTTTCGGATCGAGCCGGGTACTTGGGACGCGCAACATGAGGCGACGCGTGCCCCAGTTCGCGTAGTAGAAAAAAGCATCGAAGTACTTCGCGACAAGGTCGTGCGGGTCCCCCTTGAAGTCGCCCCATTCATAGGTATTGACGAGCCGCGTCGATGTGATCGTCGCCCGGCTCGTGATCGCTCGGAGCCGTTTCCGCGCGCTCGGGCTGAGCGGGCGATCGATCGCGACGAACTCGTAGTACTGGAACTCGCTCATCGCACGCGGGCAACGCGAACCGTGGCCGGCCGGATCATTCGCCGGCCGCCCAGTGACGGTAGGCCTCAATCCACTCCGCCCCGCCTGGCCGAGGATCCGGGAGCGGAAGGTCGAGGATAGGAATTGCCTGGTGTGAGCGGCCGCGCCGGCAGATCGCGACGATCTGATCATCGTCTGTCATGTCAATCCGCTCAACGGTGGCTGTAGCGCCGAGGATTCGTGTATCGAACGGCGTATTGAGATGCTCGTCGAGCAGCGTGTAGAAGCCCGTGCGTTGCTCCGATTCGTTATAAGCATCGAGGATTGCTTCCTCGATCAGCGCTTTGAGTCTGGCCTTTCCCGGAGGCCATCGCCTGCGCTTTGTGTCTCTTATTTGCGCCCTCACTCGTCCTCCTGAAAGTGACGAAGCGCCTCCTCATCGTACTCGACGGTCCGCTCATCGGGCGGTTCAGCGAATCCAAGCGGCGCCTCGCCGCGTGCATAGCCGATCGCGCGGTAGGTAGTGAGCCGCTTCGCGAACATCCGCAGCAGCATCGGGACCTCCCGGTCCACGTAGTCATAGATTCGCACTTCGGTCTTGGCCGGATGGCGTCGATGGAGCCGGCCGCTGTACTGAATCAGCGTGCCCTTCCAGGAGACCGGCAAGGCGAGAAAGAGGGTGTCGAGCCGGGGGTCATCGAAGCCCTCGCCGATGTAGCGGCCCGTCGCGACGACGAGCCGCTCGGTCACATCAGAAATCGACGCGAGCTGATCGGCGGAGTGTTGCCGCTCCTTCGCGGTCATCCCGCCTCGTAGCACGACGATGTGGCGCACGAA
>CAZBSV010000077.1:0-32253 GCA_964494795.1 uncultured Spirochaetales bacterium
AGATGCAAGCAGCGACAGCATGCAGCCGCCAAATCCGGCACCCACCATGCGCGCACCCAGAACTCCCGGGCAACGGTTGGCATTCTCAACCAGGGCATCAAGTTCCGGGCAACTGACTTCGAAATCATCACGCAGACTGGCATGGGAAGCGTTGATCAGGGCTCCCAGTTCGTTGACGGCGCCACTGCGTAGTGCTTCATACGCCAGGCGGACGCGCTGGATTTCGTTGACCACGTGCCGGCAG
Source organism: uncultured Spirochaetales bacterium (assembly GCA_964494795.1). Lineage (GTDB taxonomy): Bacteria > Myxococcota_A > UBA9160 > UBA9160 > SMWR01 > JACZVU01. The sequence continues at coordinate 245 of CAZBSV010000077.1, forward strand.
CGGCGATAGAGCGCATCGTTCAGCAATGACCTGGCCTCCGCGATCTGCGTCAGGCTGACGTCGCGCAGCGACTGAATGTCGGGCCAGCGATCCTTCAGCAGCCGCAGGCCCTCCGCACATTCTGCACGTCTGCGATTGAAAGCGCCGTCCTGTAGCCGGCGGCGCACACCACTGTGGATGACGAGAATCCGGGCGGCCGGTGGCAGTGCGACCGACTGATGCGTGACTGAACGGCAGTCGAGCAGCGTTGCCATGCCCTGATCGCTGCAGGCTATCGAGTACTGGTCCATGATGCCGCAGCCCACGCCGACGAATTCTGCCTCCGCGCGCTGGCACATCAGCGCCAGTCGCCTCGCTTCCACGTCGATGCCGGCCACGGCCAGCAGCGCGAGGGCGAGGCAGACTTCCAGCGACGCGGAGGAGCTCAGGCCCCCGCCGAGGGGGATGTCGCCCTGGATCAGCACGTCCGCACCCTGTAGCTGCAATCCTTCCGAACGAAGCGACGCAACCACGGCCACGACATAGTCAGACCACTGCCCACCCCGTCTCGTCACGGGGCGATCGACATCCACCTGGGTCTGCTCGTCAAAGTGCGACGAGTACGCACGCAGGCTACGATCCTGGCGCGGGGCGATGGCGACCCACGAGTACAGCCCGATTGCGACGGGGAGTACCAGGCCGTCATTGAAATCGGTGTACTCGCCAATGATGTTGACTCGCGCTGGTGCGCGGAACAGGCGGGGTTGCGCGCCGAATCTGGCAACGAATTCCGCGGCCACGGATTCCGGACCATGCGCCGTGGATCTGGCCACTGCTGCGCCTGGCGTCATCGTTTCGCAGCCGCTTGCGTTGGGTCGAGACTCACTTCCAGTGACCACTCCCGTCGCTCGCCCGGCCGGAGGAATTCGACCACATCAATTGCCAGAGCTTGAGAGAGGCTGTCGCATGGCACTGTTGAGGGCTCCAGGCCGAGATTCAGGTATGGGCTTCCGGTGGAGCCGGACCAGCCACGGTTATTGAGCCACAATCCCAGCCAGGGTAGAAGATAGGCAATTCAAGCTGCGAATTTTCCTGGTCCGATAACCCAGAATTCTGTCAAGTAGCCGGTCAGCCCGGTCAGTCCCCCGAGCGGGGGGCCTGCGGATCACACGCGACTGCTTCATGCTTCGACCTCTATGCTCAGCGACCACGTCCGGATCTTGCCGGGTTCGAGTTGCTCGGCCCAGCCCCCGGCGATGGATTCTGTGAGACTTTCGCAGGGCGATGTGGACGGTTCAAGGCCCAGATTGAGATGCGGTTGCGAACCACAACCAGACCACGCCCGGTTGTTGATCCACAACCCGAGCCAGGGAATCAGGCGTTCGTCGTATCGAAACGTCAAGCGTTCGGCTCCATTCGCTGACGCGATGCTCGCTGTGCCGGGCGACGCCGATCGCACGAATAGCTTGGCGGCGAATCGATCGGGCTCAGCCCCCGAATCGAAGCTCGCGGCAAGATCGATCTCGCGGCCATCATCTAACGGCAATCTCGGCCAGGCGAATTCGCTGTCTGACGGGTCGAGGTCCAGCCGCGTCGAATCCGCCACGCGGAATTCCTGGCCGGCCGGCAACTCGATTCGCATGCCACGCTCCACCGCAATCAACGGATGGGCGCACCAGGTCCAGGGCCACGGCGAATCCCCGGTGTTTTCGAGCGAATATTTCAGGATCAGTAGCGGGTGTTCCGCGTCGAGAATCGCAACGCGACGCCAACGAAAATCGAACGCGCGGCCAGTTGTCGTCAGACCGCAAACCGCGTGCTTCGATTCCGGGGCCGCGGATTCTTCGACCTTCCACATCTGGCCGACCAGGTCGCCGTGGTCTGGGATGCGGTGTGCTGTTCCGTCCGGAAGCCCGACTTCGCAAGGACTCGTGGAGAACAGGATCTCGTCCCAGCCGCCAGAGTCCAGTTTTCGGCCGTAATCCGACCCATAGACGGGGCGCCGCATGGGAAGATGTGGGTTCTGCCAGAGCCAGTTTCGGCCGGATCGACGATCGATGAGTTCCGCGATCTTCCCTCCTGCTTCCGGCAAGAACGATACGCACATGCGCTCGTTTTGCAGGCGGACGGTCCGAAGGCCGCTTCGGGCGATCACGTCCTCATAGGTTGCCATTTGCCGACTCGATACTCCCCTGTCTCGCCCTCGCCGGAATCGATCGCGCGGGCGCGCAACAAGTTGCCAGAGCTGGGATCAGAGTACACCAGGCAGCAACTTCTCTCGTTGAATGCAGCAGGTCCATGCGCTCAGAGGGGCGGATGGAGCGATTCGCGCCATTTTCCTTGAGGACGCGCTGCCTCAGCTGATAGAGTGGTGACCGGCCGTTCAACATGCCCGCGGCCGTTCGACATGCCCGCGGTCGTTCGACATGCCCGAAATGGAAGCGATTGAGGCGACCCGGAGGCCCTCCGTCATGACCCAGATGCTGCGACTTGCAGTCCTCGTGGTTCTCGTGGCTTGCCCGGTTCAACCCACCATCGCCCAGTTGGACATCCCGGGCTACGTGCCCTGCTACCCGGGCTCGGGCGGAAATCTCGCGACGACCCACCCGAACCCGCTGACCGTGACGATCGATACCGGCGATCTCCGACAGACGATCCGCAATTTCGGCGCTTCGGACGCCTGGTCGACCCAATTCGTCGGTCAGTGGCCGCTCGCCAAGCGGGAGGCCATCGCGGATCTGCTCTTCGAGACAGGGTTCGACGAAAACAAGGATCCGAGGGGGATCGCGCTATCGACGTGGCGATTCAACATCGGTGCGGGTAGCAGCCGACAGACCAACATCAGGGATGTCTGGCGTCGGGCCGACACCTTCTACAACGAAGACTTCAGCGGTTACGACTGGACCCGGCTACCGGGGCAGCGCTGGTTCCTCCAGGCCGCAAAGGCGCGCGGGGTCACGCAGATGACGGCGTTCGTCAACAGCCCGCCGATCAACATGACCAAGAACGGCAACGCGTTTGCCGGCATCCTCTCGGGAACCACCAATCTTGCGGACGACAAGGTCGACGATTTTGCACGCTACCTCGCCGATGTCCTCGCGCACTTTCGCAGCGTAGAAGGCATTGATTTCGCGGTGGTCAGTCCGGTCAACGAACCCCAGTGGAATTGGACGCAAAGCAGTGGGCAAGAGGGGAATCGCTACAGCACGAGCGACATCAAGAGGGTGATCGATGCGCTCGCGGAAGAGGATCTGGGGAACACCCGGATCGAGATCCCCGAGTCTGGCGAGAACAAATACTTCTACCTGGATGAACTCGACGATTATATCGACACGTTCTTTGATCCCGCCAGCGAGGACTATGTCGGTGACAAAGTCGAGAACGCGGTTGCGGGTCATAGCTACTGGACCGACACCATTTCGAGTGGACTCGTCACGTCGCGCAGGCTCCTGCGCGCCAAGCTCGACGAATATTCCGGAATGGAGTTTGCGATGACGGAATACTCGATACTCGGCGATTACGGCTCGGGGCGCGACCTGGGTATCGACCCCGCTTTGTACATCGCCCGCACCATCCACTATGACCTGACGCTGACGGAGGCATCGAGCTGGCAATGGTGGACGGGCGTCTCGCCCTATCAATACAAAGACGGCCTCGTCTACATCGACTACCGCAAGATCGATGGCAATTTCTACGAGTCAAAGATGCTCTGGGCGATGGGAAACTTCAGTCGCTTCATCCGTCCCGGCATGATCAGGGTGAACACCAGTCGTTCCGACGGATCGCTTCCGCGCGATGATGCTACGGGCTTGATGGTGTCGAGTTATGTCGACGTACCTCACAACATCGTGGTTACCGTTTTCGTGAACTGGACACCAGAGAGCAAAGTCGTTGAACTCGATTTTCAAGGCATGAAAATCGACAGTCTGATCCCGTATGTGACGAGCGATTCAGACGATCTCGCTGCCTACGACTCGTTGATGCCGTCCGATCGGATCGAAATTCCGGCGAGATCGATCGTGACGCTGGTGGGTTACCACAGTCAGCTCTCCCTTCCACCTCGCAATGTCTCTGTCTTGGCCCAAGCAGCCGCGGTTCGGGTAACGAGACCGGGTGTGATCCCGGTGGCATTTCTCGGTGAGTCGGAGTTCGACGTTCGTGAAATCGACCTGGCGACGCTCGAGTGCGGCCCTGGCGGCGCTCGGCCAGCGCATCGCAGTGGTGGCCACTTCGGCGATGTCAATCAAGACGGCATCACCGATCTCGTCAGTCACTTCAACGTGAAGGAAGTGAGCCTCGATGCTGGCGACGAGGTGATCTGCGCGACCGGCAATACGTTCGGCGGTCGAGCCTTCGAGGGGTGCGACGCGATCCGCACCCTCCCTTGATTTCCAGACCACTGAGGAGAGGCAGGTGGCGGCCCTGGGCGACGCCAACCTCCCTGCCTGACGGTGTCAATTGCTCGTTTTCAGCCAGTTCACGAATAGTTGTACCCATTGAGCGGTGCCATCTTCTTCTCGTCCCACGCCAAATCCATGGCCGCCCTTGGGGAACAGGTGCATTTCTACGGGAACTTTATGCTGGACACATTTTTCAGCATAGAGCGTTGATTCTTTTACGTTGCAGACATCGTCATCATAAGCGTGCACCAGGAATGCTGGCGGAGTGTCTTCGGAAACCAGATTGAGCAGTGTATTCTGGGCAAGTTCCTCTTTGGTCAATTTTCGATGGTAGAGACTTTCTTCCAGCCATTTCAAATTTTCCGCATCGAGATCTGTAACACCATAGATAAGCCCGGAGAAATTCGGATTTTCTTCCTCATCGCCGCTTTTCCAAAGGCTCGCGACGGCCGCGAGATGACTACCGGCTGAAAAACCCATCACGCCCAGCTTGTCCTTCTCGAATCCGTATTTCTCGGAGTGTGTCCGCAGCAGTTTGAGCGCCCTGCGGGCATCGGTGAGAGGGACCAGCTGGGGCTGGTCCGACGATTCTGTTTTGGGCAGCCTGTACTTCAAAACAGCAGTCGTGATGCCCTGCTTTGCCAGGATCTTCGCCAGATCATGTCCTTCATGATGAATGGCGACGAGTGAATAACCGCCACCGGGAAGCAGAATGACCGCTTTGCGTGAATTCTCACCCTCCGCTTCGTAAACGGTCAGTGTAGGATCGGTAACGTCATATGCGCACATGACACCAAAGGAAGACACTTCCTCATGCTCTTTGAGATTGTTTTCCTTGTAGTACGGCTTTTCTTGGCCGTCCCAGAGTTTGTAGACATCCTGGGCCGTGCTTTCGCCGCATAGGAATACGCTAACAAGCGTTGCAATGATTCGAGTCGCTGGTTTCATCTTGGCCTTCACCTTGCTCACTGGGTTGGTCCAGTCGGGTGCTCTACTCAACGCTTCGTCGCCGATCGAGGAGAGGCAATTCAAGCTGCGAATTTTCCGGGTCCGATAACCCAGAATTCTGTCAAGTAGCCGGTCAGCCCGGTCAGTCCCCCGAGAGGGGACATCCGCCGCATTCTCGCGGCGCTGCCCAAGGAGCGCCAGAACCTGCACTTCTCGGCGACCATGCCGCGGGAGATCCGCCGCCTGGCCGACGAAGTGCTGCACGACCCGCGGTCTGCTAGCGGGGGAAGCTTCGCTTCCCTTGCGGCGCACCTCGAACCCGTTCCGGGTTCGAGCGGCTAGCGAAGGATCGGGGCACGCAGGCTACAAGAATCGAGAACGCATTTGGGATCCCGAACGCCCGCCGCGACTGACGCGGCGGGCGTTCGGAAAACGATCTGCATTCCCGACCAGACAGGGGTCCAATCCGGACCCCCAATCGGGGAAGAACGGGTGCGATTCGATTTTCGACATTGGACGCTATCTGCAGAGAACTGAAGTGCCAACCTGGAGACCTTCTCGTGCGCATCGATCCGTCCGAGATCGAAGAAACGTAGAGCCGGTGCGGCTGTACCGATGCATCTCGACGATGGGGGTTAGCTGCGCGGGGGTTAGAGGACGAAGAGGGTTGCGAGCATCAAGAGTGATCCCATGCTGACGATGTCCGTCGCCGTGGTGAGAAAGATGCTCGACGCGGTCGCGGGGTCGGTGCCGAGCCGGCGCAGGATGCGCGGGACGAGCGTGCCCGAGACTCCGCTCACCATGCACGCGACCACCATTGCGAGAAACACGACGCCCGCGAGACGCAGCGCCGCGGGATTGCCCTGTTCGGACGCGTAGAGGTACATCCCCGCGGCGGCGGTCAGGCCGACCAGGCTGCCGTTCAGCAGCCCGAGCACCAGCTCTTTCAGCGTGATCTGCCAGCTGCGCTCCGGCGTCAACTCGCCGAGCGTCATTCCCCGCAGCGTCACCGCGAGCGCCTGGCATCCCGTGTTGCCCGATTGGCCGGCGACCACCGGCAGGAACGCCGCCAGCAGCACTACCTGGTCGATCGTGTCTTGGAACATCGCGACCACGGCGCCAGCGGCGAACGCGGTCAGCAGGTTGAGCTGCAGCCAGGGCTGCCGGAAGCGCAGGCTCCGGTGCCAAGAGGTGGTCAGGCGCTCGTCGGATTCGACACCGACCATCTGACCGGCCTGCGCGCTGAGTTCGAACGCGTGCTGCTCGAAGAGCGTCTGGCCGCGGACGATCCCGAGCAGCAGGCCGCGGTCGTCGACGACGGGATACTCTGGATAGTGTCTTCGAACTGCCTTCGCCATCGCATCCATCACGTCGCTGTCGGCGCTCAGCGTGTACGGATTGGGGACCATCACCTCACGTACGAGCTGGTCGGTCGGGGCGAAGAGCAGCTCGCGAAAGATCAGCACGCCGATCAAGCGGCCGTCGGGGTCGACCACGTAGCCGTAAGTGATCAGAGCCTTGCGGACGAGATCCCGCAGGCGCTCGACGACGGCCGCAATCGTCTCATCCGGATAGAAGACGGCGTGCGTGCACTCCATCAGTCGCCCCACGCTGCCCGACGGGTACGCGTGGTTGCGGATCCACTGCTCGCGCTGCTGCGCTGGTGCAAAGTCGAGCACGCGCCGCCGCTTTTCATCGGAGAACTCCCAGAGCGTCGCGACTGAGAGCGCCGGCGGCAGGCCATCGAGCACCGCCGCGACCGTTGCATCGTGCTCATCGGCCAGGACTCTTGCCGCCTCGAGATGCCCGCCGCTCGCGGCGATCTGGCGAAGTTCCGAAATTCGTGCGACGTCCGTGCCCTCGGCCGCGCCGTCATTTGCGTGTAATCGTTCGAGCATGACCACTCCTCTCGACCAGCCTGCGCTGTTGGCCCTAGACGCTATGCGATTTTTCGCAGTTTCGGGATACGCGTCGGCGCTTCGGGCGCGGACCAAGCGCTGCCGGAAAGCGACCCTAGAGCGCGCGCTAAGCCGGAAGTCCGATCGCGCGGGAGCCGCTCGGGGCGCCGGAAGACGGGAACCCTGGAGCGCTGCCCGTTCGCTCGCCCACTCCCACTTCTTCTTGCAATCGCGTTTGACGCCGGGTTTCTGCGGTAATATCCGCAGGGCGTCGCGCCAGTGGGTAACCCGCCGTCGCGGCGCGAAATCAAGGAGGCGGCCGCATGCCCTGGTGGGGATGGATCATCATCGGGGCGATCTTCTTGAGTTCCGAAGTCATGATCGGCGCAGACTTCTACCTGGTGTTCTTCGGCGTCAGTGCTCTGATCGTGGGTTTCATCGGCCTCGCCGGCCCGGCCCTCCCGGTCTGGGCCCAATGGCTCGCGTTCGCGGGCCTCGCCATCGTGTCCCTAGTCGTGTTCCGCCACCGACTCAAGCAGATGCTCGCTAGGTCCAAGGAACTCCCCAACAACGACGTGGTTGGCGAAAACGTGGTCGTCACGTCGGCTGGAACGGGCGGCGTGTTCGTGGAAATGCGTGGATCCTCCTGGAAGATTCGAAGCGCCGACGGGGCGGCGCTCGCCCCGGGAGATCGCTGCGTGGTCGAGCGTGTCGAGGGGATCACGCTAATCGTGAAGCGGTCGGACTAAGCGTCGAGCCGTCGCCGCAAACTATTTCCTGGATCGATTCCAGGATCGGATCGAGGGGAGCAGTCCATGGAAACCGTGATTGCCGCCGTGGTCGTGGCTGTCGTCGTGCTCGTGGTCATCGCGAAGACGGCGGTGGTCGTGCCCCAGCAAAACGCCTACGTGATCGAGTATCTGGGGAAGTACCGCAAGACGTTGAGTCCCGGGTTTCACATCCTGATGCCGTTCGTCGAGAAGGTGGCCTACAAGCACGACCTCAGAGAGCGCGCATTCGACATCCCGGAGCAGGTCTGCATCACGCGCGACAATGTGCAGGTCGGCGTCGACGGCGTGCTGTATCTGAAAGTGCTCGACGCGGAGCGCGCCTCCTACGGGATTCTCGACTACGGGTTCGGGATCGCTCAGCTCGCGCAGACCACGCTGCGCAGCGAAATCGGCAAGATCGATCTGGATCGCACCTTCGAGGAACGGTCCACCATCAACGCCTCGGTGGTGGCGGAGCTCGACAAGGCCACGAATCCGTGGGGGGTCAAGGTGCTCCGCTACGAGATCCGCAACATCAATCCGCCCGAAGACGTGCTCAGCGCGATGGAGAAACAAATGCGCGCCGAGCGCGAGAAGCGCGCGGTGATCCTCACCTCCGAAGGCGAGAGGGACGCCAAGATCAACCGCGCCGAGGGCGAGAAGCAGCGCGTGATCAAGGAAAGCGAGGCTGTCTGGCAGCAGCAGATCAACGAGGCGCAGGGCGAGGCGGAGGCGATTCTGGCCGTGGCCACCGCCACCGCGGAGGGACTGCGCCGGGTTGCCGACGCGCTCCGCGGCGAGGGGGGCGAGGCGGCGATGGAGCTGCGCATCGCGGAGCGGTACCTCGGAGAGTTCGGGCGGGTCGCGCAGGCGAGCAACACGATCGTGCTGCCGGCGACGCTCACCGATATCGGTTCGATGATCACGCTCGCCAAGGGGCTGCTGCGAAACGACCGGCCGCGAGCGGCCGCGCCGGCCCCGAGCGACCCGCAACCGAGACGACCGGCTGACGTCTAGCGGCGGCTCGGTGCTGCGCAATCGCGTCAACCCGAAATCGATCGAGTAGTCGGCGACACACGGGACAGACGCGCGCGCTCGCTCGATTGACGAGGCGCGTCGAGTCGGAACGGCCGCGCAAGTCGAGTCGGTGAAGTTGTGTTTGCGGAAATTCCGAGCGCCCGTCCCATTGCGCCATCCCCCAACGCGCCATCCCTCATCCCCCATCCCCCTCGGCGTGTTTTCTGCCTGTGAATCGAGGTTTTCGTGCAGCGCTTTGCGCGTCCGGGAACCTTCCGCCGACTACCAAACGAGGAGGGGACGAGCGTAAAGAGCCACGGCACGATGACCGTAAAGATGAAAACACGTATGCCTTTCTTGGGAGACCTGGATCGGCGAGATGCGGACTCGAGTCGTTTGCGCGTTGCGCGCGAGTCAGCGCTTTCAGGAGCCTCGACATGCCCCAGGCTACGTCCCTTCGATCCTTCAGCGCCGCGCTGGTTTGGCTGAGCGCGTTCGGAATTTCCGCCAGCGCGGGCGCGACCATCGTCTCGTCGATCGCCCCCTATTCGGCGACGCCAACGCCCGGCGTCTGGTTCGAAAGCGACACCCGCGCGGGTGGCAGCGTGAGCATCCCGAATCTGACCGGCATGGGAGGCGCGCTCGAGAGCACCGCACCGCTGCCGGTCTGTGCTGCGCTGGTGACGACGGGAATGAGCAATGCGGACAAAGCCGAGATCGGGTTGAGCGACGCGTTTGGCACGCCCAACGACATCTTCTCGAGCTTGAACATCAGCTATCGATATTTCAAGGCGACGGTCGCGGGTGGCGCCGCCGCCGCGGCGCCGTCGCTCAAGATCGCCTTCTGGAACGCGGCCTACAATGCGGTCCCAGGCCAGGACGGCTTCGTGCAGCTGATCTACGAGCCCTACATCAACCTCGGCTCCAATCCGACTCCCGACGTCTGGTCACAGGTTTCCGTCGACGAGAACACGGGGGTGTTCTGGGCGACGGGGGGCTTTGGTCAAGCCAGTTCCGCAGGCGGGCCGCCGTATCGAACGCTCGCCCAGTGGAAGTCGCTATTCGCGAGCGAGTTTGGAGCCGCGCAGATGGTTCAGGTCGCGATCGGTGTCGGAACCTACAACCAGGGCCAACAGGGTTACGTCGATCAGGTCGTGATCGCGCACAACTCGGGCGCGGGCTATGCCGGCGTCTTCGACTTTGATCTTGCTCCCGTGCCGATGTTTTCGCCTTGGGGCCTGGTCGTCATGCTTTCGTGCCTGTTGATCGCCGGGGCGACCGCGCTGCGGGGTCGCCAGTTCTCGATGCTGCAAGTGGAGTCACGCTGATCGGCCGGCGACGCGCCGCCCTTCAGCCTGACGAGTGGCGCTCGCGATTCGGATCCCTCGTCAGCGCGAATCGAGCACGCCGCGCAGCGTCTTTGCGAGCTTCGACAGCGTGTAGGGCTTCTGAAGGAAGTTGACGCTCGGTTCGAGCACGCCGTCGCGCGCAATCGCGTCGTGGGTGTAGCCGGAAGCGAAGAGCACGGCGGCGCTGGGGTGGATTGCTTTCAGGCGCTCTGCGATCTCTGGCCCGCGCATGTCCGGCAGGACCACATCCGTCACCAGGGCGTCGATCGAGCCCTCGAATTGGGCCGCGCGCTCGAGACCCTCACTGCCCGTGGCCGCCGCGATCACGCGGTAGCCGAGCCGCTCGAGGGCCACGCAGCAGATCTTCCGCACGGCCTCCTCGTCCTCGATCAGTAGGATCGTTTCCGTTCCGTGTTGCTCGGATTCGAGTCTGGGCGAGGGTTCTGATATCGCCCTGGCGCCATCGGCGCGAGGCAGGTAGATCTCGAAGGTCGTGCCCTTGCCGGGTTCACTGACGAACCCGATGTGTCCGCCGTTCTGCTTGACGATGCCATGGCAGGTCGCGAGACCCAGGCCGGTGCCTTCACCGATGGCTTTGGTCGTGAAAAAAGGCTCGAAGACGTGTTCCCGCGCCGAATGTTCCACTCCGATGCCGGTGTCCTGCACGATGATCTGCAGGTACGCACCCGGCATCACCTCCGGGTGTTGGGCGTGGAATTGCTCGTCCAAAATCACGTTGTCGGTGATGATCGAGAGCGTTCCGCCGTCCGGCATCGCGTCCCGTGCGTTTACCGCGAGGTTCACCAGCAGCTGCTCGAACTGGCCCGGGTCGATCTGGATCATCCAGCTCGGATCGATCGTCGAGATCTCCAGCGCGATCGGCTCTCCCAGGAGCGGTCGCAGCAGCCGCTTCACGGTCTCGATCTGCTTGTTCGGGTCGAGCGCGCGAGGCTTGATGATCTGCTTGCGCGCGAACGCGAGCAGCTGTGAGGTCAAATTCGCTGCGCGCTCGGCGGCGGCTTCGATCGCCGCAAGCGAATCCGTGGGCGACGCGCCCGATTTCAGATTTGCGCGCGCAATCTCGACGTTGCCGAGCACGACCGTCAACAGGTTATTGAAATCGTGTGCGATGCCGCCGGCCAGGCGTCCAATGGCCTCGAGTTTTTCCCGGTGCAACGACTGTTCGGCGAGGCACTTGTAATCGGTGATGTCCTCGTAGGTGCCGAGAATACCGAAGATCGCGCCTTCCTTCGTGCGCAGCGGGAACTTGCTCGTGCGCAGCCAGATGGTCTTTCCGTCGGGAGTCGTCTGCGGCTCCTCGTAGTTGAGCTTGGACTCGCCACACTCGATCACCGCGCGGTCATCGCTGCGGTAGAGCTCCGCCTGGTCTCGCCACCCCATCGCGAAGTCGTCCCGCCCGAGCAGTTTCGACGGGTTGTCGAATCCCGCGTCCTTCGCGAAGTTCGTGTTGCAGCCCAGATACCGGAGATCCAGGTCCTTCCAGAAGAACCGAACGGGCGTCGCATCGAGTACGGCATGCAGCATCCGGTTCACGTCACCGAGGCGCGACTCGCTCTCGCGGATCACATCCTCGGCGGCGAGCTTGTCGGTGATGTCGATGCCAATGCCGAAGATCCGGATCGCGCTGCCTCGTGCGTCTCGCTCGACCTCGCCCTTCAGCTGGATGCGGCGCGCAGCGCGGCCCGGAAACGCGACGCAATTGACGAGGGCATCGAAGGTGTCCGTCGCCCGGGCGCTGACGAAGGCCGCATCGACGACCGCGAGGTCCTCGGGGGACAGGGTGCTCACCAGGGCAGCGCGCCCCGGCTGCACCCAGCCTGGCTCGAGGCCGAAGATCCGGTGTAGCTCGTCGGACCACCAGGCGGTGTCGGATGCGAAGTCGAGCTCCCAAAATCCAATGCGCGCGAGGCGTTGGACCTGTGCGAGGCGGCGCTCGAAATTCTCCTGGTCGTGTTGCGTCACGGGCTGCGCGCTCCTTCATCGGCACACGATCCGGTGAGATTAGCAACAGATTCCGGATTCTGAATCGACACACGGTATCGATCCGACCACGCAGTTGTGTCGAAGCGCCCACGCCGACCGATTCCAGCTGGCGCGAAGGCTCGGTTGTACTCGTCGCGCCGGATCCAGCGTGAGTCGCTATGCTCGGATTTCGCGCAAGCTTGCGGGCGGACTCGATTTTCCGCGGCGACGACGAAGAGGGCTGACGCTGGCGGAATCACTTTGGGAAATTGCCGAGGGCCAAGAGCCGGTGGTCGCGACTGCGATTCACGACGGACATGCGCTTCGCGAAGAGGTTGCGGCGATGATGGTGCTACCCGAGTCGGATCGCCTGCGCGAAGAAGATCCCTACACCGGGATCTGGACGAGCGTCGCCACCACCCAGTTGATTGCGCGTCACTCGCGGTTCGAGGTCGATCTGAACCGGTCGCGGTCGAGAGCCGTCTACCGGATCCCCGAAGACGCCTGGGGGCTCGAAATCTGGCAGACGCCGCCGCCCGATGATCTCGTCGAGCGCTCTCTCGCGGACTACGACGCTTTCTACGCCGAGACGCATCGCGTCCTGTCCGAGATGGAGCGCCGTTACGGTCGCTTCGTCGTGCTGGATCTTCACAGCTACAACCACCGACGCGGCGGCAAGGGCGCCGCACCCGACGATCCGCACGCCAACCCCGAGGTGAACGTCGGAACGCGGACGCTCGATCGGAAACGCTGGGGACACCTCGTGGATCGCTTCATCCGCGACCTCAGCGGATTCGACTTTCTCGGCCGCAGCCTCGACGTGCGCGAGAACGTGCGCTTCCGCGGCGGGCACCTCTCGGAATGGGTTCACGCGAACTTCCCCGATTCCGCGTGCTGCCTCGCGATCGAGTTCAAGAAGTTCTTCATGGACGAGTGGACCGGAGAACTCGACCCCGAGGAGTTCGAGGCGATTCCGCAGGCTCTGCGCGCGACGCTGCCGGGCCTCAACGCGGCGCTCGAGGCAGCGCCCGCAGCCGAGCTCACAGGCCGCTGATCCGCGACAGCGCGAACGTCGCAAAGCTCAGGACGAAGAAGAAACCGCACATATCGGTCACCGTGGTGAGGATGGGCGCGGATGCGAGCGCCGGATCGAAGCCGAGGCGACGCAGCGCCAGCGGGACCGTGCCTCCGATCGAGACGGCGACCACGGTGTTGAGCGCGAGCGCGACGCCCACGACGGCACCGAGCGTGACGTTGCCCTTCCAGAGCCAGGCGGCCGCGCCGATGAGAAATCCGAGCACCACGCCGTTCACGCAGCCGAGCATCACTTCTTTCGACCACACGCGCCAGAGTTCCGTCGGGCGCACGACGCCCAGCGCGAGCTCCCGCAGACTCACGGCAACGGCCTGATTCCCCGAGCAGCCGCTCATGTCGGAGATGATCGGTAAGAAGACTGCGAGCGCGATCGCGGCCGAGAGTGTTTCCTGATAGAGGGCGATCACGCTGGCTGCCATGATGTTCAATACGATGTTGAGGGACAACCACGCGAGGCGACGGCTGGAGCGCCTGAAGAACGGCATGGTTCGCAGCTCCTCGCCACCCACGACGCCGCGGCTTTTCAGTTGATCGGCGTGAGCCTTATCCACTCGCGATTCGTCGACGTCCTCGCGGAGCAGTACTCCGACCATGCGCGCAGCCTCGTCGACCACGGGGATACCCACGAATCGGTGTCGATCGAAGAGTTCGAAGATCTCGGGCAATCTGAGCCGCGCGGGCACCGAAACGGGATTCGGCAGCATCAACGCGGTCAAGGGTTGGTTCGGACGCGCCAGGACGAGATCGCGAAGCGGGAGCACGCCGACGAGTTCACCGCTCGCACCCAGCGCGTAGACGTACTGTGCGACAAAGTTCGCGTAGCGGTCGACGTTGTCCTGTAGATGCGCGACCAGTTCGCGCGCCGTCCACGCCGCCGGGACGGCAACGAACTCCGTGATCATCAAGCCACCGGCGCTATTGGAGGGAAACTGGAGGATCGAGCGAACGGACTCGGCGGTTTCGGGAGCGGACGCCGTGAGGATCGCCTCGGCGTCTTCGGCATCGAGCTGCGCGACGAGGTCCGCGCGATCGTCGCTCTGTAGTTGATAGAGAATTTCTGCGGCGGCGCCGGGTTCGAGTTCTTGAACGGCTTCGGCTGCGTGGGAGTCCGGTATCTGCTCGAGCAGTTCAGCCGCGCGCTCTCGCGTGAGCGCGGCGAGCACGATGCTGCGCTCTTCGGCGTCGAGATGCGCGAGCGCGTGGACGCGGTCGAGTTCATCCAGCTTGTCGAAGATAGCCTCGAGCCTGGCCGAATCACCCGATTCGGCGGCGTCGAGCAATCGTTCCCAAGCGCTGACTTCCTTCGTCATCCCCCCTCCATCCGCTGCCACGCCGCGATGCGTGGCGGTGCGACCTACGCGAGATCCTCGGCGCATCTGAATACCGATGCAGGGTGCGCAGGGCGCGGCGCTCAGATTCTAGGGCGGCGAGCGTCTCGTGTCCGATCCTACTTTCGTGAGCAACGATCGAAATCGAAGCGGGGAATCTGGCGTGTTCGGGTACATGGGCGGTCTGCCGATCGCGAGCCCGATCCCCCCCCCCTACTCGGATATGATCGAATCGTCGCCGAGGAGACTGGGGGGCCTTCCCCAGCCGCTCGCGGGGATGCAGGATGAAAGGATCAAGAAAGGAAGCTGGGCCTGAGCGAATCCAAGATTTAGCCGTCGAGCAGCGCGTCGTATTTGGCGATGGCAGGTGCGCTCGCCGCGAGTTCTAGCCAGCGCTTGACCGACGCTCGGTTCCACAGCGCTTCCGCGTACTCGGCTGCATCGCCCTCGAGCGGAACTCCATAGGTTCGGTAGCGGCTCACCACGGGTGTGTACATCGCGTCTGCAATCGTAAACGAGCCGAACAGGAACGGGCCTCCATTTGCGCGACGCCGGCAATCTTTCCAGATCGCGAATGAGCGGCGCACTTGTGATCGGGTCTCGGCAGAGAGCGTGCGGGGGGCGGTGCGAGCGCGCGCGTTCATCGGCAAGTCGTTTCGCAGACTCTGAAATCCCGCCGCCATCTCGGAGCTGATGGCGCGCGCGAGCGCGCGATCCGCTCGGTCTTCCGGCCAGAGCCGCGCTTCCGGTCGCAATTCGGCCGCGTACTCGCAGATGGCGAGCGATTCGTGGATTGCGAGCTTGCCGTCGACGAGCAGCGGCACCTTTCCGGACGGAAGCCGATCGCGCATCGCCTCGTTCCAGTCGTCTAGGAACATCGGCAGCGTCTCGGTCTCGAACGCGATGCCGGCTTCGGTCAACGCGAGCCATGCGCGCACCGACCACGACGAGTAGTTCAGGCTGGCGACGAGCAGCTTCATCCGGCGTTCTTCGCGTGGGCGCGGGGGTCGAGTTTCCGGGCAAGCCGGCTGCCCGACGGACTCCCGCTCCCGGCCTCGAAGGCTGCTGGGATGGCGGGGAAGGACCGGAAGTTCGGGTCGACATCGGTTCGCTGCACGGCTCGACACTAGCGGAGCTTCGATTTGCCGCGAACAGGGTGGCGTCGCGCAGAGATTTGTCGGTGATCCGTGGAGAGGGGGCGTGCCACCCGCGAACTCGTTCCGAGAGCTTTCGCGAGCCTGCGTTGGGTTCGAGATCGCGAACTTGCGCATTCGCTGCTGCCGATCGGTGGGTCGTTGCGATGTCGTCGCGGCCAGGCGCGGCCAGTCGGATGTTCGCGGCTGGGGCGCTGGTGGTCGGACGCGCGCGTCGATCAAGGGGGTCGAGAAAGCTGCCGATACGGCGTTACCGGGAGCGCTCAATGCCTGCGCTTTCAAGCGGCAGCGAGCCGACCCGTAACCTGGACCGGTCGATGGAATACAACGCCTATTACGCCGAAGTCGCTGCGCTGGTCACATTCCTCGCGATGGGCGTTCGCCTGCGTCGCAAGGCTGCGCGCAGCCAGAGCCCGCCAGAACGCTTCCTGAGCGCGGCTTTTTTGTTCTGGGCGCTCGGCTACATGCTCTGGGACCTCCCGTACGCGCTGACCGATGATCCATGGCGGCTCTCGCTGTTTGGCTTTTCGGGGCGGGTCGCGATCCACTTGGGCACGATTTCATTGGCGCTGTTCATCCGCTCGGTGTTTCGCCCGCAGGAGCGCTGGGCGGTCTGGCTCGTGGTGGGTATGACGCTCTGTCTGGTGGCCGGCGTCGGTGGCTCGGCGTGGATCGGGGACTGGCTCGGGGATCGCCCATTCGACAACGTCTGGTACTGGATGGAGCTCGCGGGCAACATCGCGCCCTCCAGCTGGATGGCCGCCGAGGGGCTGATCGCTTACGCGAATGCGCGTCGGCGCGGGCGCCTCGGCTTGTGCGATCCGATCAGCTGCAATCGTTTCTTCTTGTGGGGCCTGGCAGGGGTCGTCTGGCTGGCGCTCGAAATCGTCGTGCTCGTGCAGGAGATCGAATTCGCGCTCAATGGCCGCTGGTCGGACGCCACGGACATCTTCTCGGGAGTGTGCCAGTTCGTCCCAGTCGCGTTGTTGTGGATTGCGTTCTTTCCGCCGGCCTCCTACCGGAATTGGATCGCGCGCCATGGCGGAGATCGCGAGACGACGCGCGCCGCGCAAAACGGCTGACCGATCAGCGCGGCGACGCGCCCGGATTCCAGATGTCACTGCGAACCGGCCGCTGCGAGAGTCGCGCGAGAACCGACACGATGGCCTCGTCCTGCGTGACTCCGGTGAGGGCGCTTTGCATGCGGATCATCGGCTCGAATAGGGCCGCGCTGTGCCGCAGATCAACGAGCCATCGGCCGTCTCGTTGCATGAAGTCGACGACGAATCCGGTCGGTATTCCATCGATCAAAAGCGGCGCCCTCTGCGCGCCGCGATACTCGAACTGTGGCCCGATCGCGGCGCGCTGCCAATCGGTCGGTTGCTGGAGTCGCGCGAGCTGGCTGCTCAGCAGATCCGGCACCGGCTGTCGGATCCCGTCGCGTGTCAACTCGTGGCGCAAGGCGAGCACGACGAGCCGGTCGGCGATCGAGAGTTCCGACAGCGCGGTTCGGTCGCTCGCGAGAGCGTGGATCCTCAATCCGTCGAAATATTCGATGCTCTCGGGGGTGAGTCGCGAGAGCACCTGCGTCGGCTCGTGGCTGTCGAGTAGCTGGAGTGCGAGTACGAACGCGCGATCGGGTCCATCAGCAGGCGCCTCGGCGCGCGCGGGGGATCCGAGTGCGATTGGGGCAGTGAATGCGAGAATCGTGGCGATACGGGTCAACGCGAAGCGCTGCAAGGCGAATTCCCCCATTCTCTGGTGCATCGAGTCGTTTAGCGTTCCCAGTCTCGCCGATCGGTGAGCCGCTGTCGAAGTCACCGCACGCTGGACCCGCGTCGCTCGCCGAGCCATCGCGCGTTAGAATGCCCGGCGAGCAGGATCGCGGGGCGACGCGCTCGCCTGGGAAATGGCCGGGTGGGCCGGGTGGGCCGGGTGGGCCGGGCGAACGGGGTGAACGGGGTGAACTGGATCCGATGCGCGCTCGGCGCGCTGGTGTGCCTGAGCGCGAGCGCACATTTCGCGCTGGCGGACGACGCACAGCTGGCGGACGACGCACAGCAATGGGAAGAATCGGCGCGGGAGACGCTCGCCAAAGCGGTCAGCATGCGCACCGCGGAGGGTTACGGGCAGGTGCCCGCGCTCGCCGAGTACCTCGCCGCGAAGCTGCGCGGCGCTGGTTTCTCGGACGACGACATCGAAATGATTCCATTTGGCGAGACACTCGCGATGATCGTTCGGCTGCGGGGGGACGGCAGCAAGCGGCCATTGTTGCTCAACACCCATCTCGACGTGGTCGACGCCGACCCCGCAGACTGGGACCGGGATCCGTTCACGCTGATCGAGGAAGACGGTTACTTGTTCGGGCGCGGCGTTGCGGACAACAAGCTCGGCGTGGCGGTGCTCGTTACGACGCTGATGCGGCTCAAGAGCGAGGGCTTTGCGCCGAACCGCGACATCATCCTGGTTTTGACCGGCGACGAAGAATCCACGATGCTGAGCACGCGAGGGGTCGCCGGCCGCTTTCCGGACGCCGAGTTCATGCTCAATTCCGACGATGTGGGTGGCATCCTGGGCGCGGACCGCCAGGCGCAGGTCTACTACGTGCAGGGAGCGGAGAAGACCTACGCGACGTTCAAGCTCCGCGCGACCAATCCCGGTGGCCACAGTAGCCGCCCGACGCGTGAGAACGCGATCTACGAGCTCTCCCGCGCGCTTGTGCTCGTGGACGCGTACGCGTTTCCCGCCGAGAGCAACGAACTGACCCGCACTTTCTTCCGCGAGACTGGCGCCCAGGTCGGCGGCGAGCTGGGCGACGCGATGCGGCGGTTCGCCGACGATCCGAGCGACAAGCGAGCGCTCGCCCGGTTGTCCGACGACCCGGAATACATCGGCCTGACCCGCACGACCTGCGTGGCGACGATGCTCGACGCGGGCCACGCGGAGAACGCGCTGCCGCAATCGGCGGTCGCGACGGTCAACTGCCGGATCTTTCCGGGTACCGAGATCGCGAGCGTGCGCGAGAGGTTGATCGAGGCGATCGCCGATCCGAAGATCGCGGTCGAACACATCGACGCCGACCAGGCCGTCGCTACGGACGCTTCGCCGCTTCGCGCCGACGTGATGGCTGCGCTGCGCAAGGCCGTGGACGCCAATTTTCCGGGACTTCCGATCGTTCCCAAGATGGCCGCGGGCGCGTCCGACTGCATGTGGTTCCGCGCGGCCGGCATTCCGAGCTACGTGGTTTCGGACCTCTACTCGAGGCCCGAAGACGACTTCTGGCACGGCCTCAACGAGCGGATCCCTGCGCTCGCGATCGCTCGATCGCTGCGTCACTGGCACGTGTTGCTGACCGAACTGGCGGGTAGTGGGCATTGAGCTTCCAGCTCGAAGTCTGCGCCGCTCGCCGTCAGGTCAGCGAATATTTCCGAGGCGGTCAGGCGCGCGCGTCGAGCGGCTTGACGTAGATGAATTTGGCGTCGCTGGGGCCGTAGAAGTCCGGCAGCGTGGCTTCGCAGCGGTAGCCGAGGCGCTCGTAGAACGCATGTGTCGGCGCGTAGGAAGCGCGTCCCGAGGTATCGACGTAGAGCCGTCGACCGCCTGCGCGCGCGACCGCAATCTCGACGTCGGCGAGCAAACGCGCGCCGATCCCGCGGCCCTGGTGGCTCGGATGGACGGCGATCCAGTAGAGGTCGAAGCTATCGCGCGTGAGTGGGATCGGTCCGTGGCACGCATAACCGAGTAGCTGCGAGCCCGCGTCCGCGAAGTGAAAGCGGTAGCCCGCGCCAGCGCCCCGCGCGAGCGTCTCTTCTACGAGCTCGGTCGCGATCGCGATTTCATCCGGACTGAACATTCCGGTCGCCTCGACGATCCCGCGCACGGCCTCGACATCCCGCTCGCGGGGCGTTTGGCGCAACACGACCGACTCGGCGACCAGCGAAACCGGGTGCGTCAATTGAGGCTCGGGTCGTGAGGCGCGAGTGCGGCCTCGGCGATGCGCATCACGACCTGTTCGGCGTCGAGCCCGGCCTGGGCGGCCGCCGCGACGAAGCCCGCGTCCTCGGACAGGCACGGGTTTGCGTTCAGCTCGAGGATCCAGGGTCGCCCCTTTGCGTCGACGCGGAAGTCGACCCGCGCGTAACCCCGAATGCCGAAGAGCGCCCAGCAGCTGCGGGCGAGTTCGGCGACCCGCGCGAGCAGCGGTTCGTCGGACGCCGGGAAGTCGAAGTGGCGCTGCGTGTGGCTGTACTCGAAAGACTGCTCGTCCCATTTCGCCGCGTAGCCGACGATCCGCGGGCGCTCGTCGGAGTAGTCGACAAAGCGGATCTCGGCGGGCGGCAGCACTTGGACGCCGCTGGCGTCCGCGAGCATCGAGAGATTGATTTCGCGGCCCTCGATGTAGGCCTCCGCGAAGAGTTCGACGGGCAGCAAGCGGCGCCGTGCTTCGAGGGCGTCTCGCGCGCGAGCCAGCGACACGGCTGCGTCGTCGATGCCGACGGAGGCGTCCTCCCAGACCGGCTTCACGATCCAATGTCCGAAGCGATCCCAGCCGGACGCATCGCTGCGCGCGTCCAACCACTCCGGCGTGGGCAGTCCGGCGCCGCGAAGCAGGCGCTTTGCGAGCGGCTTGTTCGAGGTCGTGAAGAGCGCCTCTGCGGATGAGCCGGAAAATGGAATTCCAAGGTCTTCAAGCAGTGCCGGGACGAGCTGGATCAAGCGCGCCGAGCCCTCGAGGCTCTCGACCAGGTTGAAGACCAGCGACGGCTGCATTTCGCGCAGGCGGCGCGCGAGATCCGACAGTTCGAGCCCGACCGGCAGCGTCACGACTGCGTGGCCCGCGCGGACGAGAGCGCGATCCACCAGCGCCACCTGTGCGAGCACGTCGCGCACGTCAACGGCGGACTGGTCGCCGATCCGGTCGTGGAGGATCGCCGCCTTCATCCGGGAGATCATACCGGGAGCGCTGACGATACCCTCCGGGTGCGCGACGCGTTGCCGGTTGCGACGCTTCGCCGCTCGCGTAGCTCGGGTACGGACACCACGCGCGACCGCGCCGAATCCACGATCGTGCCGATCAGCGCCGTGTAGCTCATGCCCATCGCGCTACAGATCATCGGCAGATCCGAGTGGGTCGGGTGCAATCCCGGCAGCGGGTTGAGTTCGAGCACCATGGGTCGCCCCTCCGCGTCGAGCCTCAGGTCGACCCGGCCCGCGTCGCGGCCATCGAGCGCGCGCCACGTCGCGAGAGCGATCGGCTCGACCCGCCTGGCGGACTCGACGTCGGCCAGCGCGTAACTGCAGAGCGCCTCGCAGTTCTCCTTGTTCACGTACGTATAGGAGTGAGCCTCCGCCTCTGGGCGCAGCTCGACCTCCAACGTGCCCACACAGCGGGAAGCGTCTCCGGTTCCGAGAATTCCAACCGTGAACTCGCGCCCGGGCAGAAACGGCTCGACCAACACCGGTTGCTCGTAGGTCGCGAGCAGCGCTCGGCAGCGCGTCCGGAGCGCTTTTTTCGTGTCGACGTGTGAATTCGCGTCGATCCCCTTGGCGGTGCCCTCGGCGACCGGCTTCACGAACAGCGGATACGGCAGGTCGACGGCATCGATGTCGGCTTCGCTCTCCACCAGGTGAAACGGCGTGGTCGGCACTCCCGCGTCGCGCAGGACCCGCTTCGTGTACGCCTTGTGGAGCGTGAGCGCGCAGACGAGCGGTCCAGACATCGTGTAGGGAATCGCGTAGGCGTCGAGTAGTGCCGGAACCTGGGACTCGCGACCGAAGCCCCTTAGCCCTTCAGCGGTGTTGAAGACGAGATCCCAGCGCCGGCCCTTCGCGAGCTGTCCGACAAGGGCGTGCACGTTGCCGATGCGTTCGACGGTGTGGCCGAGCGCGCGCAGCGCCGACGCGATCGCTTCGATCGTTTCGGGTGTGTCGAACTCGGCCGTTTCTTCGTCACCGTAGCCGGCCGCCCGATAGTCGTCTCTCAAGTCGTAGGTAAGACCGATCCTCATCGCGCGCCCGCCTTGCAGCTCGGCGCCGCGCGATGTCCGGGGTGTGGCTCGGATTCTGGAACGGTTTGGTTGGCGGTACTAGAAGCAGTTTCCGCGCTGGGCGCGGCGATCGGATGGTGTGTCCTCACCTTGTTGGGGATCCCATTGGGCGGGGGGTGCGCGATGTGAAGCCGTCTGGACTCAATTCTCGGACCCTGTTCACCCGCCCCATTTGGCAATTGGATTTTTGCAATGAGGAGACAGTTGTCAAGTGGCTGCGGCCCGCAATTTTGCAAAATCCTTGGCGAGCAGGCGTTCGGGTTCGATCCGATCGGCCAGCCGGAGCCGATTTCAATTCACCGATGCGTCCAACATTCGGCGCATATCCGCCGAAGCGGCGATCTCGTCGAGGATTTCGAAGCAAGGCGGCGTGGAGCTGGCGATTTTTTGAAACTGCGTTCGGATTCTCCGATGTTCGGCGATTTCCGCGGCCGGAACGATGGGCTTGGCTCGCGCCGCCTCCGGCCCCGTTGGGTGCGCCGATTCACGGGGGCTGGCTCACGCCCTGGCTGTCTCGGGCGGTCGCTACGCGGTGCCTCGGGCGGGCCGAGGGTCTCGAATCTCTTGGATCTCGGTCCGCGAATGTTCCGATCGCGTCAGGCCAGGATGCGTTCGCGCTTCGGGTCGAAGAGCGGCCTGAGCGAGAGCTCGACTGCCACGCGGCCGCCCGGCGTCTGCGCGGTGAATCCGCCGGACTTGATCCAATCCGCCGTCACGCCATTTTCGTTTTCGACGCTTGCGAGGCCGACCGCGCCGCCGAGCGTGTGGCCGTAGGCGGCGACGCGCACGTAACCGACCCAGCTGTCGCCGTAGTAGAGCGGCTCGTTGCCGTAGAGATTCACCGAGGGGTCCGCGGCGAGCAGCTGCAGCAGGCGCTGCTTGCGCGGGCTCGCGTCGCGGATCGGCTCGAGCGCGTCTCGGCCCACAAAGCCGCCGGCTTTGTTCATTGCGACCGCGAAGCCGAGCCCAGCGTCGAACGGGTTGTCGGTGTTGTCGATGTCGACGACCATGTCGCGGTAGCCCTTCTCGAGCCGTAGGCTCGAGAGCGCGGAGAGCCCGATCGGCCGCGCGCCGAGGTCGCCGCCCGCCTCGAGCAGCGCGTCGTAGAGCGAGACCGCGTACTCGGTTGGCACGTGCAGCTCCCAGCCCAGTTCGCCCACGTAGGTCACCCGCGCGGCGAGCACGCGCGCATAGCCCACCTCGAGCGTGCGCACGGCCATATAGGGGAAGGCTTCGTTCGACAGGTCGGCGTCGGTCAGCCGCTGCAACAGTTGGCGCGATTTCGGGCCCTGCACGGAGAGGATCGCCGAACCGGAGGTCACGTTTGTCACGTAGGCGTGTTCGCCCGCTCGCGTTTCGCGCCGCAGCATTGCGGCGACGCGGCGCTCGATCAGGTCGGATACGACCACGAGGAAGCGGTCTTCGGCCAGCCTTGTCACGGTCAGGTCCGCGACGATGCCTCCTCGCTTGTCGAGCCACTGCGTGTAGACGATCCGCCCGATTTCGCGCGCCACTTCGTTGGCGGATAGACGCTCGAGTACGGCCGCTGCATCCGGTCCGTGCACGTCGAACTTCGCCAT
Source organism: uncultured Spirochaetales bacterium (assembly GCA_964494795.1). Lineage (GTDB taxonomy): Bacteria > Myxococcota_A > UBA9160 > UBA9160 > SMWR01 > JACZVU01. The sequence goes on from CAZBSV010000077.1 coordinate 23,793, forward strand.
CAGCGACATGTCGAGGATGCCGACGCGTTCGCGCACGCAGCGGTGTTCGGCGCCGATGATTGCGAAGGACGGCTGGCGGTCGAAGGAGTGCGCAATTTCGGGCTGCTCGCCCGGCGGCGCGAACCACTCGGGAAACTCCCAGCCAGCCGACACCCCGAAGTGCGCGCCCGCTGCGGCGTGGCGCTCGTGCAGCGCGCTGCGCCGGATGTTGCGCGCGGTCTTCGGCTGCCAGGTCGGCCAGACCGCGTCGCCGAACAGCACGCCGAGCTGCTCGACGGCGCGCTCGGCGCGAAACTTTCGGCTCACCTGGTGACTGGCCACGCGTTCGACGCTGTAGGCGGAGACGTCGACGGGGGGCACGCCGTCGACGATCCAGTGCGCGATCAGAGCACCCACGCCGCCGCCGAGCAGAATGCCGAGCGAGTTGAGGCCCGCCGCCACGAAGAAGCCGTCGATTTCGGGCGCGGGACCGAGCATCGGTTTGATGTCGGGCGTGAACGACTCGGGGCCGCAGAAGAATTGGCGGATCCCGACGTCGGCCAGCGCGGGAATGCGCGCCATTGCGGCTTCGACGAACGGACCGAGCCGGTCCAGATCGGGCGGCAGTTCGCCGAACGCGAAGTCGTGCGGGATCTCGTCGAGCTGCCAGGGGGCGGCGACGGGCTCGAACAGGCCGACCAGCAGGCCGTCGCCCTCGGGGCGGTAGTAGCTGTAGCGGTCGGGATCCTCGATCACGGGCAGATCCCGGTCTACACCTTCGACGCGCTCGGTGATCACGTAGTAGTGCTCGGCGGCCTGCAGCGCGACGTCCACCCCGGCCATGCGGCCGACTTCGCGCGCCCACATGCCAGCTGCGTTGACGACCGTCTCGGTCTCGATCGGCCCGCGCTCGGTCACCACGCCGGTAACGCGCCCCCGCGCTTGCGCGATGCCCGTGACGCGCACGCCCTCGATGATGCGAGCGCCGCGCATGCGCGCGCCCTTGGCGAGCGACATCGTCACGCCCACCGGATCGGCTCGGCCCTCGTCGCTGACGGAGAAGCCCGCGAGCACGTCGTCGACGTTCGCGAGCGGCCAGATTGCCTTCACCTGTTCGCGCGAGAGTTCCGCGTGTTCGACGCCGAAGCCGTGCGCGAACGCCGCGTCGCGCCGCAGCACCTCGAGCCGCCGCGGGTTGGTGGCCAGCGAGATGTGTCCGATCGTGCGAAAGCCGGTCGAGATTCCGGTCTCTTCTTCGAGACGCGCGTAGAGGTCGCGCGTGTATCGGCTCATGAACAGCGCGGTTTCGTCCACCATCCCCGCCGAGGTGATCAGGCCCGCCGCGTGCCAGGTCGTGCCGGCGGTCAGCCGGTGGCTCTCGAGCAGGACCACGTCCTGGATACCGAGGTGGGCGAGGTGGTAGGCGATGCTGGCGCCGATCACGCCGCCGCCGATGATGACGACCTGGGCGCGGCTCGGGAGGGCGTCGCCAGGGGCGAGGGTTTCGGTTGTCATGGGCGGCTCCTAGTTAAGCTATCGACCGATAGTCAACCAGATTCCGAAGCGCGTGGCAACCCTCAGGGCCGGAAGTGGCGGTGGGCGCTGGTGCGGATGCCCCGCAGCGCGCTCGGCCGGCGCAAGAGCCCGCGCAGCAGGAACGAGGCCGCACAATCGGCGTGTTGGGGCCAGTTCGCGCGGTAGCGCGCCTCGCGCCGCATCGTGTCCACCACGATCGCATCGACCGCCGCGTGGGCGAAGCCCGGATCGATCTCGACGAACTCGCCGGCGGCAATGCCGAGTTCGATCAGCTTCCGGATGCTCGCCTCGTACTCGTCGAGCATGGAGCGGCCGCGCGCGAACTCCGGCTGCTCGAGCAGCTCGCTGAGGTAGAGCGCGCGCAGGTCGTACGGCGACGACATGCAGTGCGTGACTTCGAACAGCACATAGCGGTAGAGCCGCTCCGCGGCGCTGCCGTCCTCTGCGAGCAGCGGGCGCATGAACGCGAGCCCGGTTCCGAGATCGTATTCGAGCAGGGCCTCGGCGATCGCCTGCTTGGAGGTGAAGTGGTTGTAGAGCGACGGCTGCTGAATGCCCACTGCTGCGGCGATCTCGCGCGTCGAGGTCCCGAGATAGCCGCGCGTCGCGAACAGCCGCGACGCCTCGCGCAGGATCAGTTCGCGGGTCGGCCACTGCTCGGCCGGAAGATCGAGCAGTGAAGTCAGATCGCTCACGCAGCCTGCTCCCGGATCGATCGCATGCGGACACTCGAGCCTCGTGACCTCGCTACGATACCCGTCCGATGCGTCGTCAACACGCTTTGGCATGGAGCCCACAGCGGTGCCAACGAGAACCTCGGCAAGGCGCGGGCGATCCTCGTCGTCCACGCGAACGCGCGTCATCCCGGGCCACGGACCGCTCGCGTCGCTGATCTAGACCTGCCGCATGCTACGATTGCCCCGCTGCGCGTGCCGCCTAGAGGCCCGCCAGCACGCGCGCAGTCGCCTGCTGTAGGCGCGGTGCAGATCCGATCTTGACCGCCACGTCGAACAGCGGAGTGCGGAGCAGGGCGCGAAAGGCTCCACCCGCCCAGAACGAAGGCGTGAAGCGGCGGATCGCAAGCCGTTGGTAGTTCGCGAACGACTGCGCTTCGCCGCTGCGACCCGAGTGGATCGACTCGATCGCCTGCGCGGCCAAGACGCCCGTGTACATCGCGTGATAGATGCCCTCGCCGGTCGCCGGATGGGTCATGCGACCGGCTTCCCCGACGACGATGCGTCCTGGGGATGTCAGCTGGCGCGGCCGGTAGCAGTAGACGATCGGATGGCCCTTGAAATTTCCGATCGGACTGGCGTTGGCGAGCCGCCCTTCGAAGTGGCGCTCGAGAAAGCTCCGAAACAAGTGGCGCGCGTTCTTGGTCTTGTCGTCATCGTCGTAGGTGATCCCGATATTGACGCGGCCTTCCGTCTCGGGGAAGAGCCAGCCGTAACACGGTCGCACGAGGTCAACCCATAACATCTCCACGTGGTTGGGGCGGTAATCGACGTTTTCCCACCATCCCATGATCGTGTGGATCGAGCGCTTGGGTCCTTGGACGCTCGTCAGCGCCGAATGTGCGCCGTTCGCGACGATGACGAAGTCGGCGTGGATTTCGCGCCCATCCGCGGCGCGAATACCCACCCAGCGCGTGTATCCGGAAGCGTCTCGTCGGGTGATTGGGGTTTTCGCGCGAAAGTGCGGCACAAAGCGAACTCCGAGTTCGAGAGCCTGGCGGTAGAGCTCGTAGTCGAAATCGCGGCGCAAGCAGATCGCCGCGTTCGCGCGCTCGCCCCCGCGGACCCAGGTCTCGCAGCCGCGGGGGCTTGCGATTCGGCTGCCGACGATCGGATACGCGATCGGCTCGATGCGTTCCCAGACTTCGAGTTCTTTGAGGACCGCAATCGAGCGCGGTGAGAGCCCGCTGCCGCAGGTCTTGTCCCGAGGAAAATCGTGAAGGTCGACGAGCACCACGTCGCGGATACCGAACTTGGCGAGGCGAATTGCGGCCGCGGTTCCGCCGGGTCCGGCTCCGATGATCGCAACCCGCGCCCGTTCGGCTGCGACGGGCTGGATCCGTGTGTTCATGGCGCGCGGCGACCTTGTCAGCCCACGGGTTTGCTCTCAATCCGGCTCACTGCATCGAACTGCACGCGCGCGCCCAGTCAGTGCGCGCCCAGTCACTGCGCGCCCAGTCAGTATTCGCTCGAGGTATTCGCTCGAAGTGTTCGCTCGAAGTGTTCGCTCGAACCGGCGTGCGCGTGCGAGATTCGCGGTCAGTGGGACAGTTCGTATCCCTGCTGCCGATAAAGTTCGACGCGGCCCGCCGCGAGCACCCAATCCGGCTTCAGCTCGTTGGCGCGTACGAAATCCGCAAACGCGAGATCGGGCTGCTTGCGCGTCTCGTTCACCAAGCCGCGATTGAAGTACGCGGTGTGTTGCTTTCCGGATTCGCGCTGGATGGCCCGGTCGTAGTCGGCGATCGCCTGCTCGATCTGTCCCGAGTAGAAGAGCGCATTTCCACGGTTGATGTAGGCCTCCGGGAAATTCGGGAGCAGCTCGAGCGCCGCCTCGAAGTCGTCGATTGCCGCCGCGTAGTCGCCCATGTGGTTGTAGAGGATGCCTCGGTTCACGAGGATCGTGGCCATATCCCGACGGGCAAGCTTTCGGGCGTTCAGGGCGATGTTGCAGCTGGCGATCGATGTTTCGGCGATTGAGTGTGGCAGCATGGTGGCGCGGTAGCAGTCCTGCGCCTCCGGGTTTCCGGCAACGACCTGGCTGCTGTCCGCATGGGCCGTTCCGAGAGTAAGGAGCAGAGTGGTTAGCGCGATGACTCGCATTCGCCGACCTCCTATTTCTCAGTGATGTCGCCCGAGATTAGCACACGAAAATCCGCGGTCGTCAACGAGTTCGCGACCCGTTATTCCGCTCGTCGAGCGTTTATTCAGTCGATTGCTGATATATTTCAAATTGTTACAGAAATTCGCGATCTAACTCAATAAGAGCTGGAAGGGGCAGCTGACAGCTCGATCCGAACAAATGGGTGTTTGTGGACACAGTGTTGAATGCCCTGCGCTGGCTTGTTGAATGCCCTGCGCTGGCTCACTGCAGCCAGCGACCCTCGACCCGCTCTCTCACGCCAGGCGGCGCGATGAAGAGATCCTCCGGATAGCGGCGATAGCGAGCCATCGCTTGGTAGATCTCGCGCTGGTGTTGGCGCTCGATCGAGAACCCCGCGAGGTACTGCAGGCGCAGGCTCCGCTCATGATTGATTTGCGCGTCCGCCAGCCACTCGGCGAGATCCGGTCCGCGGCCGAAGTAGGCGGCCAGCAGCGTGACGAGATAGTCGAGGTCGACATCCGCAAGCGATTGCGCCAAACGCGGATTGCGCTCGATCCGCGCCGCGAGCCGCTCGACGTCGATCTTCATCGCGCCGTCCTGGCCGATCATGACGAGATCGGTCCCGCCATTTCGCGGGATGTGGCTGCTCCAGACCGTGCCTTGCGGGAACACCTTCAAGAAGGATGCGAGTTCGCTCTTCACGCTGGGGACGTCGGATTCGTAGAGCGGCAGCCACTGCGCGACGATGCCGCCCGCGCGAAGGCGCTGCTTGGCGAGCGCGTAATATTCGACGGAATACAGCACCGCGGCTCCGTCCATCCAGGGATCGATCGGATCGGATGTGATGATGTCGAACTGCTCGTCGGTGGTCGCGATGTAGTGTCGCGCATCGTCGTAGATCACCTCGACGCGCGGATCGTCGAGGACGCTGTAGTTGGCTGAAGCGAGAAGCGCGCCCGAGGCCTTCGGGACGAGTGGCTCGATCTCGCAGATCACGATGCGCTCGATCTCCGGATGCACGACCAGCGATCCCGCGGTCACACCCGCCCCGAAGCCGACCACGAGAGCGGTTTTCGGATTCGGATGAAAGATGGCCGGAAGGTGTCCCATCATGCGTTGGAGTCGCATGTCTTCGCGATTGGTCGACGCCATCACCTTGCCGCCGACGTGAACACTCCGCGTACCGCTGCTCGGAAAGTCGGTGACCGCCACCGAGGAGACGGCTCCCTCACCGATGAACAGAAAAGCCTCGATCTCGTCCTCGCTCCTCCCGACGTGTATCCCCTCTGCGATGAGTCTGCCGGAGACGGGCGGAACCAGTTGGATTGCAAGCGCCGCGAATCCGACGATCAGCGCCGCAGCCGCGATCGCGCGTGAATCGCCCCTCCGGCCGCCCCGCAAATCGCCCCTCCGGCCACCTGGCTGGGCGGAGCGACGTGTGCCGACCATCAACAACACCGCGACACCAGAGAGCGCGGCGAGAACCTGTTGCGCGACGCTCGTGCCGACCGAGGGGATCATCACCAGACCAAATAGCAGGACTCCCATGATGGCTCCGATCGTGTTGGCGGCGTTGATGCCGCCGGCGAGATGTCCCGGCTCTTGTCCCTCTTCTGCGGCGGCCGCGAGGGCGAGCGGAAAGCTTGCGCCCCAAAGGCAGGTGGCGGGCAGGATCGCGACCGCGCTGCGCACGAAATCATGCGCGTAGCGCTGAAAGAGACTGTCCATGAACTCGGGATTCACCTTCCAGTACGGAAGTTCGGCGCTGATCATGTGCGCCGCGAGCGGGATCGCGGCCACCAGCGCGAGCTGACACCAGCCGAGCGCGATGTAGGGGGATCGCAGCTGGCGAAGCGCGGCGGATGCCACGCTGCTCCCGATCCCGAGCCCGGCGAGAAAGATCGCGAGGATGATCGCGAAGCTGAAGACCGTTCCGCCGAGCACCAAGCCGAGCAGGCGCGTCCACACGACCTGCGCGCCGAGTGCCGTCAAGCCCGACAATGCAATCACCAGGTAGACGGTCCGATGCTTGGCGAGCGAGGGGAGCGCGAGCTTCGACGGGTCGTCCGCACGAACGCGTGCGCGCGAGTCGAGCCACAGCGCGATCGCGGCCACGCCCGCATTCAGCGTCGCCGCGCAGAGCGTCGCCACGATGCTGTCGTAGATCCGCAACAAGTAGAACGCTGCGAGCAAGCAACCGAACACACCTCCCGCGAGGTTCGCCATGTAGAGCAGTCCGAGCCGCGACATTCCGCTTCGCGTCGTGTTCATGCAACGCGCGATTGCGGGCAGGGTCGCACCCATGAGCATCGTCGGAGGCAGCAGACAGATCAGACACACGAACGCCCGCAGCGCGATCCCCGGTGAGCCATGGCCGACGACCGCCAGGTAGAGCTTTCCGACGAGCGGCAGTAGACCCAGCAACGCGATGCCGAAGGCTGCGATACCGGCCTCGAGGTAGGCGTAGACGCGAAGCGGAGGGTGGTTGGGAGAGACCCAGCGCGGAAAGGCCAGGCTCCCGAGGCACATGCCTCCCATGTAGCTCGTCAGTACGATCGTGAGCGAGACCGACGAGGCTCCTACGACCAGTCGAAGCAGATGAAACCAGACCACTTCGTAGATCAGCGCCGCGCAACCGCTTGCGACGAAGAACAGCAGCAACAGCGGTGTGTATCGGCGCAGGGCGTCGCCCCCGCCGGCGCTTTCGGGTTGATTCATTTCCGCTGCTTCCGCGCTGCGGCGCGCCCACGCGCGATCCGCGCCGCGTCGACGGGGTTATTGGGACTTGGTTGGACTTCAGTTGCCGGCGGTGGCTCCGTTCAAAACTGCACGGTTCCGGCACGCTGATCGTACATCCGCCGTCGCACGATCTCGGACCAGCGGAAGAGATTGGCGCGAATGGCCTGCCAGTACGAGAAGTAGTCGTGGCGAAAGAGTCTGTCCATGAAGCCGGCTGAGGGTCCGATCGTCCGGCGCTCTTCGAAGCGCGCGACTGTCTCGCCCGTCTCGCTGTCGGTCAAATCGACGCGCAGGGTCATCTCGCCGTAGTCCTGGTTGAAGATCAGCTCGTTCCCGGTCGGCGGCTTGGGGCTTCGCACGATCACGTCGATCAACGACGCCGAAACCCAAAGCAGACCCGGATCCGGCCGCGAGGCGGGGCCGAATCCGTCGCCGCTCGCGAGTCCGGTCTTGAATGCCTTGTAGAACCCCTGCTCGAGCCGCTCGCGGTCGCGCTCGGTCAGCAGGACACCCGCGGACGCGGAGTCGATCCGATAGCGCTGGGGATCTTTCTTGTACTCGAGCTGTAGAGGTTGCAGCGCGATCCGATCGTACGCGCCGAGATCGACGCCGGGTCGCACCCAGAACGTCCCCGGTCCGCGGACCGGCACCTCCTGCAAGCCATCCTCGAGTGCCTCCACGGCGTCGCGATCCGGTTCGGACAGTCGCGCGCTATCGCGTTCCGATTCCGCTGGCAAATCGAGATCCGCGTCATGAAGCCGTGTGGGATCGAGATTGGCATCGGGCAGCTGCGCGGCATCGGCCGAGGCGGGACCGCCAACCCAGAGTGTGAGCAGCGCGAATCCGGTTGCCGCGCAGATTCGACGCCCCGTGGCCTTCTGGGTGCCGACAACATCCGTCATGGCGTCGCCTCCCTTCGTCGGTCCATGCTCGAAATCCGCCCGAGTATATCGCGCGGCGCGGCGAAGGGTCCAGCTCGAAACGCAGCTATCTGGGCTCCCTCGTTGGCTCCTCTTGGGTGTGGGTGCGGGGCCTCCTACACTCCCGAAAATGGATTCAGCGGTCGACTGTGTTGCGCCGACAAGTGATGGATGCGATGCCTCAACCCCCCAAAGGACTTCCCGGATGCTTCGTGAGATGGCTCCCGGGATGCCTCCTGAGATGAGTCCCCGCGTGTGGCGTGCGATCAAGCGGATCCTGCTCGCCGCTGCAGCCGCCAACCTGCTCTCCGGCGCGAGTGCGGAAATCGCAGCCGCTGCCGAGACGGAGGCGTGGGCGGCGACTTCGGCTGAATCGCTCGACGGCGCCGTCCCCAGCATGTCGATCGACCCACTGCTTTCCGCGATCGAGCAGCTGGAATCAGCACGCG